>DHRN01000084.1 GCA_002411175.1 Anaerolineaceae bacterium UBA5311
CATTCATATTGAGAATTGCTGGTGGGGCGTGGTGTGCAGCAGTGCATGGATCGCCAGCGTGATGCCTTCTGCCAGGTTGACGAAAAATAAGAACTTTTTGGTATTAATGGCAAACTCCTTGTTGCCATCCATTTAAGATTGCACCAGTGAAGATTTGACATTATTTCACAGCTGCAAAGAAAACCTGCAATCGGCTCTATGGGCAATCTGAAGGGTTTTGGAAGCTCATCACAAAATTACGTCCGTAAAAATGTAAATACTTACAAAAACTCGTCCGTAAAAGTGTTGGATAATTCATAAGCACCGATATGGTTTTTGCTAAGCGGAAGGATGGATTAAAAAGCGATACAACGACTAAATGGATTCAATCCACCCATTGCCATCCGCACCTCACTGTCTGATTACCGCAAGGAAGAATGGTTGGTCAATCTTCCGCTCTATGCAATTAGCTCGCTCGCTAATGTCGCCCAACAGCATCAATTCGAGAATTGAAAATCTGTAAATTTAAACAAACACCGGGAAGCAATTGCCTCCCGGTGATTTTAGTTGAGTGAGTTATGACACCGTCAATGCCATTACAGCCTTTTGGGCGTGCAGGCGGTTTTCAGCTTCGTCATAGACCACCGAATTCGGTCCGTCGATAACTTCACTGGTGACTTCAATATCACGATCTGCAGGCAGGGGGTGCATGTAAATCGCATCCGATTTCGCCAGTTCCATCCGGCGCTGATCCATGATCCAGTCGGTGTAAGAATCCTGCAATTCTTTGCCTTTGACCGGATCGGCAGTGGTCAACAGCGGTCCCCAGCTTTTGGCATAAATCACATCCGCGTCTTTCATGCCTTCGTCCATGTCGTGGACGATCTCAAAGGATGTGCCCCACTTTTTGGCTTCATCAGCCGCCTGCTGTTCAATTTCAGGCATAAGCGGAAATTCTTTTGGATACGACAGAGTTACGTCCATGCCAAAGCGCGGCATTTGGATAATCAGAGACTGGGGCACGGAGATTGGTTTCAAATATGAGGCAGCATATGCCCAGGAAACCACAATCTTTTTGCGTTTCAGGTTGCGACCTTTCTTTTCCATGATGGTCATCAGGTCCGCCAGGCACTGGAAGGGGTGGTAAATGTCGCACTGCATGTTCAGAACAGGCACACGGCTTGCCCGGGCTACTTCGTTGAGGTAGATATTGCCGTCCAGCCAGTCGCAATGGCGGATGGCGATGCCGTCAAAATAGCGCCCATAAATTTCACCGATTTCTTTAGCAGTGTCACCGTGTGAAATTTGGGTGGTCGTGCTGTCGATAAACGCGCCGTGACCACCCAGCTGCGCCATGCCGGCTTCGAAAGAGCCGCGCGTGCGCGTGCTGCTGAAGAAAAACAACATTGCCAATACTTTATCGCGCAGGTAAGCGTGCGGTTCGTTGAGGGCTCGCTTGCGCTTGAGGTCCCAGGCAACTTCTAAGACGGTTTCGACTTCTTCTTTAGAAAAATCCAGATCGCCGATCAGATCGCGGCCATGTAGAAAAGTTTGCATATTAGCTCTCCTTGAGGTTTCTTTGCTTGATTATACTCAGCTATGTCTAAATTAGACTATCAGAATTATCGTTATATTTATCAGCACTTACACCAACCATTATTTCACTTTTCCACTAATCAGAACCGAAAATTATTGGCAGGAAGGTGTCTGATACTGGCAGTAAACTAGTCTTGTAAATACCATAATCATCAAAAGCTATCTCAGCTAACAATTCTTCTTGACCGGTGTTAATGTATGTGTTTTCAATCATATACGACGAATCTCCGGGACTGCCATAAAAATTCCAACTCCTTCCACCATCTGTTGAAAAAAACATGCTCCCGATTCCGTTTACTCCCCCGCTTGCATAGATGATTGAAGGAATTCGGGGATCGAAGGTCAGATTGTATTTATGGTTTTCTCCAGAGATTTGAGACCAGTTTTGTCCCCCGTCTACAGTCTTATAAAGCACACCATATTCTGTGGTTACGTATAACACACCTCGTTGCGCTGGGCTTGGAAAAACCGCAACAAGGTTTGTTGCTGGAATACCGTCGCTGATCGTTTCCCAGGTATCCCCGTTATCGGTGGATTTTTGCAAAATGCGATTTGTGACGTAGATCGTTTCGAGATCGAACGGGTCAAGCTTCAGCGAGTTCTTTCCAAACAAATTGTCTCCAACGAAACTCCAGGATTCTCCCCCATCAAGGCTGCGAAACACATACGTTTCTTTATAAATACCGAAAATTCTCTCAGGGTTCCTGGGGTCAATGACCAATGAAGAAATTGTCCCATTCAAATTAAAATCAGTGTCGAACTTGATCCAGCTTGCTCCCTGATCAGTGCTTCGAAATAAGCCTTTGTCATACAACCCAAGGAAAATCAAATCGGGATTATGTGGGTCAATTGTCAAGCTAGTTACTGTAAAATCTGGCAACCCATCGTTAATCAGGAACCAGTTTTTGCCACCGTCAACGGTTTTATATAAACCACTCTTATCCCTTGCGAGGTACATCGTTTCAGAGTTCGTCGGGTCTACTGCGAAAGCACCGACATTTGCCCTCGATAATCCACAGGGTTTCCAGATTGTTTCGTTGCCATTCTTGCCAAAAATACCATTAGTTTCCAAGGCTATTAACACAGTCTTGTCGGAGTTTCCCAGAGCAAGTATCACTCTGGGATATATAGCTGTCATGTTTCCATTGATATTTGTCCAGGTCTGCCCCCAATTTTTACTCTGATACACACCATTATATGCTTGTGTGTAATAGATCGTCGCGGCATCGGTCGGGTCCATCGCGAAACCTCCATCATAGGCATTAGGGTATATTACCCTTGTCCATTCAACACCACCATCGCGGGTCAAAAATACCCCGTAATTGGATGAAACTGCATAGATTACTTCCGAATCCTGGGGGCTGACGATAAGTTCAGTGAAGCTTTGGTTCGTCAAATTACCGGAAATCGAAGTCCAATTATTCCCACCGTCAGTACTTTTTTCAATACCATTACTTCCACTTAGATAGATTACCGATTGATTAGTCGGATCAAAAGTAACCGTTGAAACTATGAATGTAGTTGGATAGTTAGACAATACCCAATTCTCACCGAAATCAGTGCTCAAATATAGGCTTCCATCTTTGATAGCGTATAGCTTGCCAGGTGTGAAAGGATCGGTTTCCAATTGCCAATATCGAAATCCAATCGGATACCAAGACAGTCCAGAATCGTGGCTTTTGTATGTAAAGTAATTGCTTGGAGAATAGAAAATCCTAGAATCTGTTGGATCGTTTACGATAGACAACAATGTCTCAGTTTCGTTCCCCACCAAGTAAGAATCCCATGAAATTCCAAAATCAGAGCTTGTATAGAAATATCTGCCAGCTACCGCGTATAACTTGTTGGGATCTGTGGCATCCGATTCAATGTCCCCGATTGAAAATTGTCCAAGCGGACCTATAGGTACCCATGTTTGTTGAGTCTGTGCCACAGGAAACAACGGCGACAACAGCGATGCTAGCGCAATCCCTGTGTGGATAATAAAGTTTTGCCAGAGCGTCAATCTTTACCTCCGAAATGAGTTGTTTAGATGTATCAGAATATGCGTGATTGTAACAGACAAATATAGCAGAATTAGGCATACCAAATAAAATTTCGCAAAATGCGATCCAAGTAAATGATTCATGGAGGCAGATGTGCCTCCATGATAAAAAAAGCAGAAACTCTACTTAATAAAACTCGGCAAAATCGCATAAAACTCGGTTGCTTTAACCACGTCATCCAGTTTGACACTGTCCATGACCGTATGCGCGGTGACTTCATCGCCAGGTCCGAAACCGATCGAGGGGATGCCCGCCTTGCCTGCCCAGTAAATCCCATTGGTGCTGAACGACCACTTGCTGGCGGGTTTCGGTTCAAGACCGATCAACTCCCGTGCCTTCAGACCAGCCTGCACCAGGTCGTGGTTTTCATCCAATGCCCAGGCGGGGAAATATTTTTCAACCGGGAAGACAAATCCGGTATAAGAAGGCTCATCATAAAACAGCGCTTCAACCTTAACGCGATCTTTACTTTCTTCTGGAATCAGGGCTTCAACCTGTGCGATCGCTTCTTCTTCTGTTTCGCCAAAGGTCATACGGCGATCGATATAGATAACAGCCTCATCCGGGACAGCGTTGATGCTGGGGGTCTTGACGGTCATATCTGAGACGGTGATTTTGCCATGCCCCAGGAAGGGGTCGTCACCGAGCTCGGGCTCCAAATCGCGGATGCCCGCGATCACCGGCAAAAGCAGGTAAATCGCGTTGATGCCCACATGGTTGCTGGCAGCATGTGCCGAAACGCCCTTGGCGGTTACCTTGAGCTCAACACGACCCTTATGACCACGATAAACTTCCATCTTGGTTGGTTCGCCAATCACAACAAAATCAGGTTTGATCATGGGGTCAACCTCAACGAAGGTGTTCGGGGCGATACCGTCGCACCATTCTTCCATGTTGCCAAAATACCAGGCAGTCCAGCCATCCAGCAAGCCCAAATCACGGGCAAAAGCCATGCCATAGACCATGCCGGGGGTCGAACCTTTTTCATCACAGGCTCCCCGTGCATAAAAGACACCATCCTCTATTTTGCCTTCAAAAGGGTCCCATTGCCACTCATCAGGGTCACCAACACCAACCGTGTCAATATGAGAATCAAATACGATCGTTCGCGCTCCGTCTCCGATGCGCCCGAGGATGTTGCCCATCTTATCGAAGCGCACTTCGTCGAATCCGAGTTTGTGCATTTCTTCAGCAACACGTTCACCGACCGGTCCGATCAGCGATTCATAACTTGGGATCGCGCAAATTTCCCGCAAAAAACGGATAATATTTGTGCGGTTTTCTTCAGTCTTTTGGTGAATTTGGTCGAGAATTTCTTGTGAGGTCATTTATTTTCTCCTTGTCGAATTTCTGGTATTCTGCCCACCAGGAAGGCATTATAATGATTCCAGAAAATTACCTGGGATAACAACAATAAGAAAGCGAGTAAGCATGGATATCTTATCATTAAAGACGAGTACCGGCAATTTATTTCGGAAGCCAGAAATGAACTGGGGAATTCTGGGCACCGCCCGAATCTCAGAACAGATGATCCCCGCACTCAAAGCTGTAAAACACAATCATGTCATCGCTGTTGCCAGCCGCGACCTCACCCGCGCGCGGCAGTTTGCCGACAAAATGCAGGTTCCGGTTGCCTACAGCAGCTATGAAGAGCTCCTGGCAGACCCAACCGTCCATGCTGTTTACATCCCCCTGACCAACAACGAGCACAAACCCTGGACCATTAAAGCCCTCCAGGCTGGGAAGCATGTTCTTGTCGAAAAGCCCTTCGCCCTAAACGCCGACGAAGCCCAGGAAATGGTTGGCATCGCGCATGAAAAAGGACTGGTTTTGATGGAAGGTTTCAGTTACCGGTTTCATTCACGCATGCCTAAAGTTTTTGACATCCTGAGAAAAGGCGAATTAGGGAAATTGCGCTTTTTGTATTGTAGTTTCAGCTTCTCTTTGGAAAACCCCGATGACTTCCGCCTGGTCCCATCGTTAGGTGGAGGAGCGCTCTACGACCTGGGTTGTTATTGCGTAGACTTTCAACGCCTTGCAGTGGAGCGCGAACCAGAGAGCGTGCAGGCTCGTTACCACCTGGGCGGTTCCGGAGTTGACCTGCAAATGCAAGTTACCCTCGATTTCGGCAACCAAATTTATGGAAATTTTGATGTGGCTTTCAATGCAATCCATCAAAATATTGTCAGAATCGTCGGATCAGAAGCCGTTATGACTGTCGACTGGCCTTTTTCGAGCAGCAATAAAAGTGTATCCATGCTAATAGAGAAGGGCGAAGCGGTTCAAAAAGTCAGTTACCGACCGGAAAATGATTATAAGAACATGGCTGAACACTTTTACGAAGTGGTGATTAAGAAAGAAATAGCCCTATATCCCCTGGCAGGATCAGTAAAAACCATGGAAGTAATCGACGCGATATTTGAATCTGCGGCAGATAATGGTAAACTCGTTTCGCTAAAATAATTCGATCAGGATGAGCTGCTCTATGAAAAAAATCGAAGAAAAAAGATTTCGGAAATGGCGCCCCAAGCCCGTGCGCAACCAGGTCTTGCTGCCATTGTTACTCATTATCGCGATCATTGTGATTATGTTTATGTTCCGCGATTTTACACTCGAAGATCGCGCCATCGAAATCCCCCACGAAGGTCTTCTGGAGGTAATTGTAGGTTACGCCATCCTGCTCGCGGAAATAGCCGCCATGCTGGTAGTAGCGGTCTCGGTCATCGAGACTATCTACAACTTCATCAGAGGTTTACTGGATAGAAAACGACCCCGAATTCGATCTTCAGAGACTCTGCGCTTACGCCTGGGTCATCGTCTCAGTCTCGCGCTTGAATTTGCGCTTGCCTCAGACATCCTTCGTGTGGCGATCTCGCCAACCTTATCCGACCTGATGTTTTTGTTTGTGATCATCCTGCTGCGGGAATTGATCAACCACTTTCTGGAAGAAGAATTCGCGGCAATCAAATCAAGCGCAAGATATCCCGATCTGCAACCATGCGATACGGATGAGGAAGCGTAGCTGAATATTACTGACAATAACAAAGCCCCTCGGGTCAGAGGGGCTTTGTTGTACCAGGTCTGATTATGGTGTCGGAGTGACCGTGCGTGTAGGCGTGGAGCTCGGCACCGGTGTCGCGATATTAACAGGCACCCTGAGCAGATCGCCAATATTAAGCGGCGTCGTTTCGGTCAACAAAGGTGTGATTTGATTAGCAGTGCGATAACGGTTGGTCTCAGCGATGATCTGGGCGACAGATGAACGGAACCATTGTGCCACAGAAGCTAAGTTTGCCCCTGGTTCGACATAGTAATCGATAATCGTGCCCACAGCCAGTTCAGTTGGGACCTGCGTCTGGGTTGGCATCTCCTGCCAGGGGGGTGGAATTTTGATAATATCACCTTCGCGAATAATACAAGGATCGCCAAGCCCGAGCCCGTTTACATAGAGAAAAACATCCAGCATCACAGAGAACTTTTCGGCTACATCTGAACAGGTAAAGTCATCCGCCTGAACGATGTAATCGAACGGTCCATCCAGTGTAGGTGTGGGCGTGATTGTAGGTGTCTCGGTAGGCGTGCTCGTAATCGTTGCAGTGTTGGTCGGAGTAACCGGCGTCGCCGTATAGGTTAATGTAGGGGTAGGGGTTTGGGTGCTGAAAAGGGAGAAACCACCGCCGTCACCAAGCACTCCTGTTGCCCACAACACAACCAAAACCAGCCCTGCCACGACCAGCAAAGCCGCGATTGCGACAAGAATTGCGCGGTTGTTGCGGCGTTTCTTTCGGTAGGAGGATAGTAAACTTCCAGATTTTTTCTTTGCCATAATTGCCTTCCTCTTAGTTTACGTAGAAACAGAAAGGGTGTAATCCGATAATAATCGGGTATATTGATTGCGTCAAGTATACCATTTTTGCCTATAGTCATTTTTTCGTCAAGCCAGCCTCTGGGCAATAGCTACCCGGGCTTGCTGTTATAACGACCCTAAGCCTCGCGCTGCAGTTCCTCGCTGACAATCTGAATTCCACTGCTGGCACCGATGCGGTTCGCGCCGGATTCAACCATCTTCATTGCGTCTTCGTAGGTGCGGATTCCGCCAGCCGCTTTTATGCCCATCCCGGGACCAACAATGCTGCGCATCAAGACAACATCTTCAAGAGCAGCCCCGCCGGTTGAAAAGCCAGTCGAAGTCTTCACAAAATCAGCCCCTGCCTCTTTTACCAACATAATGGCAGTCACCTTTTCTTCTTCGGTCAACAAACAGGTTTCAATAATGACCTTGACAATCGCCTGCCGGGCATGCGCTTCCTTGACCACGCTTTGAATATCCCGGGCAACTGCCACCAGGTCACCCGACTTGAGCACGCCGACGTTCATGACCATATCAATTTCGACTGCCCCATCTTTAATCGCGCGTTTGGTTTCGCTTACCTTTACTTTGGTCGCGTTAGCGCCCAGTGGAAACCCCACCACACTGGCGATTTTCACCTGGCTTCCTGCGAGATTTGCCTTACAGCGTTTGACCCAGTATCCATTCACACATACGGCGCCAAAGCCATATTCCAGCGCTTCCTGGCAGAGCTTGTCGATCTGGGCTGCAGTAGCATCCGCTTTCAGCAAGGTATGGTCGATCATCGCTGCCAGCTGGCTTTGCCCTTGCGCGCCTCCACCGGTCATTTTGGTGTTAACCCTGATAACGCGACCCTTATCATCAAAGACCGTGGTCATTTCCAGGTCTTCATAGCTTGTCACCTTCTCAATTGTTTGGAGTGTTTCTTCCAATTCTGTCATTTTTACCTCTTGCATGTGTCTAATTCGGTTTCCGTATTCCTGTCTACCCAGGGTATGACAATTTTAGATTATCATTAGCGTAAGTTACTCCGCTATCAACACTTAGGAAAATTAATCATAACGAAGTAAGCATGAAAAGTCCAGAGTACCAAACCATAACCGCCATCGCCCATCCCAATATCGCCTTCATCAAGTATTGGGGCAACCGGGATGATCGTCTGCGCCTGCCGTGCAATTCTTCCCTTTCCTGCAACCTGTCGGGGTTGGAAACACGCACAAGCGTCCGTTTTAACCCGTCACTGCCTGCCGACAGTTTAATTCTGTCCGGAGAGCGAATCGACGGACCAGCCCTCAGCCGCGTCAGCGCCTTTCTGGATATCGTTCGCCTGCTTGCAGACCGACCGCTTTTTGCAGAGGTCACCAGCGCCAACAATTTCCCTGCCGGAGCTGGCATCGCCTCCAGTGCTTCCGCTTTTGCCGCACTCGCACTGGCAGCCAGCAAGGCGATTGGCTTGGATCTGGAAGAAAAGCAGCTCTCCCGCCTTGCCAGGCGTGGGTCAGGCTCTGCCAGCCGATCCATTCCCAACGGGTTTGTCGAATGGCAAGCCGGAAGCAGCGACGCAGACTCTTACGCCTTCTCCATCGCACCGGCGGAACACTGGGAGTTGGTCGACTTGGTTTGTGTGCTCGACACCTCCCATAAGTCGGTCGATTCGACCGGCGGTCACGCCCTGGCACACACGTCCCCCCTGCAGCATTTACGCCTTTTGCACGTCAATGAACGCCTGGAACTGTGCCGCAAAGCCATTCTTGAGCGGGATTTTGAGCTTTTTGCCCGGGTTGTGGAAGAAGACTCAAATTTGATGCACGCAGTCATGCGCACAAGCAGCCCATCCCTGGTTTATTGGCTGCCTGAGACTGAAGTCATTTTGTGGACCTTGAAAGAATGGCGAAACCAGGGAAGAGCGGTCTGCGCCACGGTGGATGCCGGTCCGAATGTGCATGTGCTCACCTTACCGCAGGACATGGAATGGACGCTTGCCCGCTTAAAACAGCTGCCAGGCGTCAAGCAGGTTTTACAGGCACCGGTTGGGCAGGGTGCAAGGCTGCTCCCCTCAAAATAGCGCGATTACCAGATTTTATTCACCCTGCTTTTGGTTGTCTTTTCAAAACTCTGCAGGGCGGTTTTTATCCCTTCAATTTCATCCAGTTTTTTGCTGCTCTCATGCAGTTCCTGGAGGGCAATCCTGATTCCTTCAACTTCTTCCAAAGCCTTATTGGTCTCGTTCAATTCCTGGAGGGCAAGCTTGGTCCCTGCTACGTCTTCAAGTTTTTTATCTATCTGGGTTAATTCCTGTGTCATTTTTTCGAGGTTCCGGTCCAGGCGCTCAATGCTTTTTGGAATATCCTCCACGGCATCAGTCAGATCGGTCAGACTGCTGGTGTGACTGTCGAGGATGCCCTGAAACATATTGAGATCCAGCACATAATCCACTTTTCTCAATTTCTGATACAGCCCGCCGATATAGGTCACCTGGACGTTGTAAACCCTGGGTAGTTGCTCTGATTCCAATCTGGATTCAAGCCGGTCAATTGAGGTGCGCAGTTCATAACCCGGCGGCATTGCTGGAATCTGTTGGTGCAAAAACGATAAATTGTTAAGGTCGAAGTTTTTCAATGAAGTCTGAAAAGGAGGGTCGAAACTGATCTTGACGTTATGGGCGATTGTCCTACCCTGGTTACTGACCACAAGGTCAAAAATCGGTGAATCGGTCTGCACATCAAAATAGACCACGATGTAGGGGGCATACTCCATGTCGCGGTCTTCCACCATCTCCTCGATGCTCTTTTCCATCGCTCTGGCTGAGGCTTTGGTTTCTTTTGCCACCTCAGCAGTTTTAATCACGTAAACCACCAGGGCAAGCAGACTGGCTATCTGAACAATCAGCAAAATCGTTTCACGAGTTGTTGGCGACATCAATCCTCCTTCTTGGTGGGAGACCGTGTTCAGGATGCTGGCAGTAATACGAGCAATACAGGTCCCCCTACTTTTTATTTTTCTGTTTGGGAAAAGGCAGCTCTTCCCATGTTGCCCGCATGACCTGGCAAACAAAAGTCGTATCATCAAGGTCATCGAAGATATACGATAGCCTGGCTCCCGGATAAGCATAGCCTTCCAGGGGATCCTCACCAAGGTATTTTGCCCCGGCGGAAGTCTTTTTCAAAAACACATGGTTATCACAAACCAACCCCATAATCTTCCCGTCCATGTAAAGTCCATATTCCCCAAACATTTTTCGGGCAGAAACCTCACCTGCTGGTGCCATTTGTTCCAGAACATATTGGATATATTTATCGCTGACGGGCATGTTTTCCTCCTGGTTAGAATAGTTCAATTGTAACCATTATTGTCGTTTTCTTCTGGTTTATATCTTGCTTCCCGGTAATTCTCAATTTGAATGTGTTTAGATCTACTACGCAAAATGCAGTAGCAATCGGACTCCAAAACGGGAGTGGTGGGTTCAGGATGTGAGCGGGGAGCAGGGAACAGGTAAAAGGGAATAGGGAATAGGAACTGGGTTCTGTCATCGTGAGCCTCTTTTGCGAAGGATCTTGTCGATTGGACTTCGTTCAGTATGACAGATAGTTTGTCATCCTGAGCCT
>DHRN01000072.1:0-4043 GCA_002411175.1 Anaerolineaceae bacterium UBA5311
GAAGCGAAGCAATCTGCAGTTTATCTTTTTGCTTCTACCCAAGACAAGAGAATAAAGGCAGGCTGCCGCGCCCCGCTATTATCCTGTCATCCTGAGCCTCTTTTGCGAAGGATCTTAACATTCCAACAGGAAGGATTCTTCACTCACGGTGACGCGGTTTGCTCGATGTTGCACCACCGCTAAAGAGGGGGCTTTTGCTGCACCCCTCTTCTATGAGGCTATAACTGCGGCAGGTTCATTTCGTATGAACGAAACACCCTGGAAAACTGCTCGCGGATGAACCCATTGGCGTGGGCGATGCGGGCTTCATGGTCGGGCTTGCCGTCATACCAAAATTCGGCGGTATAAAGGCGCACGTCCATTTTCCAGAGCACATCGATGCAGTCGTTGTAAGGAGTGTGACCGGTGCCGAAATCGAGATCACGAAAAACGCCCGGCACGGTTTCCTTGAGGTGCGCGGCAAAAGTGTGCCCCGCGCCGGCTTGAATATCCTCGCGCAGGTCGTGTCCGTAGAGCACAGAAGCATTTTTAAGGTTGCCGATGTCGGGGTATACACCGAGATATGGCGAATTGACCAGACCGACGTAGTGCATCGCCTTCCTGACCGTGTCCATGAAGGCGGTCTCCATCGTCTCGAAAGCGAGGATCACGCCATAACTCGCGGCATATTGGACCGACTTGAGCAGGTTCTCTTCAAAAAAGGCTGTGGTGATTTCGTCGTGGTCTTCATAATAGACGTCGTAACCGGCGAGTTGGATGATCGCGATGCCAAATTCGGCGGCAAAATTGACCGCTTTTTTGAGGATATCAAGCGAGCGGTCGCGGATGGCGAGATCGTGTGACCCAAGCGGGAAACGGCGGTGTCCGGAAAGACACAGCGTTTTGATCGCAACGTTCGTGTCGGCGATGTTGAGCAGCAGCTCGCGGCGCTCGCGGGGCGACCAATCGAGGCGGGCGAGACGCTGGTCGGTTTCGTCAATCGAAATTTCGAGGCGGTCGAAGCCGGTGCGGGCTGTGAGCTGCAGCATCTCAACAAAGCTCAAGCCGGGCGGCATGGCTTTTTCATAGAGACCGAGCGTGTAGGCTTGGTTACTGTCCATAATAGGCGTTGGCTCCGTGCTTGCGCAGGAAATGCTTATCCATCAGTTCCTGCTGCATGGGGGGGAAGCTTCCGTTGTTGAGGGCGAGTACATGCCACGCCATCATAGCGACTTCTTCAAGGACAACCGAATTGTGAACGGCTTCGTGGGCGTCTTTGCCCCAGGTGAACGGTCCGTGGCTATAGACGACAACACCAGGCACATTGCAGGGGTTGATGTTATTGAAAGTCTCGATGATCACACTGCCGGTTTCTTTTTCGTAGTCGCCGGCGATCTCGGTGGGGGTCATTTTACGCGTACAGGGGACTTCACCGTAGAAATAATCGCCCTGAGTGGTGCCAAAGGCGGGGATGCCGCGCCCACATTGGGCAAAAATGGTTGCCCACCTGGAATGGGTATGCACGATGCCCCCCAGGCAGTCCCACTCCTTGTAGAGGGCGAGGTGCGTGGGCGTGTCGGACGAGGGTTTGTAGTGACCTTCCACACGGTTGCCGTCGAGGTCGACAACGACCATGTCGTCAACGGTCATGCCTTCATATTCCACGCCAGACGGTTTGATGACAACCAGCCCTCGCTCGCGGTCGATGCCGGAGACGTTGCCCCAGGTGAAGGTGATCAGTTTATATTTGGGCAAAAGCAGGTTGGCTTCAAGGACATCTTTTTTGAGTTGTTCGAGCATGTGTACCTCCTGAGAGAGTTGTTGTTATGGTGGGACGATGATATTTTTGTGAGTAGAAACATCACATTGATTATATACATCAAGCTGAAAAATGCCGCTCTTATCCGGGAGAAAGCACATATTTTCAGGCGGTAAGTGATAAAAAACAGCTTCGAAGTTGAATTCAAAGCTGTTTTGGTCTGTTCGATTTATTTTTTATACTTTTGGTCGAACCCTGCTTCGACGAATTTCGTTTTGATCTCGTCCTTCGACATCACGTTGCGCAGCCCGACAACCTCAACGCCATCTTGAATGACACTATTGAACATGCTCAGGAAATTCAACGGGACACAGAGAATTGTATATTGCCTGGCGGTGCTTTTTGCTTCAGCAATTGAACAATGTGAAACTTTGCTGATATCCATGCCCAATTCTTTTACAGCGTTTTCGATCGCCATCTTCATAAGCAAACTTGAGCCAGCTCCGTTTGCACATGCAGCTAATATAGTTGCCATTTTCTAATCACTCCTGTTTCTAAAGGTATGAAGCATCCATTGCCCTTAAATTTGAGCATGAATGTCTGCCCTGTCAATTGTAACTTATACCTTCAAAAACATATAATCAATTGTAGATTTTTGTGCGCGGAAAGACTGCCGCTTGGCGGGTTATAATAGGGTATCTTAGCTGGAGGTTAGTAATGGTTTCACCGTATTCAAACAAACACGATATTATCCACACACGCCTGATCTTTGTGCGGCATGGGCAGATTGACAGTAATACACTGGGTAGGTTTTCGATCTGGAACGACGAGCCATTGAATGCAGACGGAATTGATCAGATTGAAAAGGCATCGAAGCGGATATTTTCGCAGTTTGAGCCCGACGTGATCCTCTGCAGCCCGATTTACAGGGCAAAGATGAGCGCAGAGATCATCGCGGGGGACCGCCTGCAGCCAATCGAAGTGGCTGACCTGGCTGAGGTTCATTTTGGGGAGGTCTCCGGGTTAACAATGTCGGAGATCGCCGTGCAATTTCCGGATAATTACCAGGCTTTTACCGAGTATGTGGAGGCGGAAGATCAAAGCCAACTGACCAGACCAGTATTCCCCGGAGGGGAAACAACCGACGATATCATCGCGAGGGTGCGGCGGTTCACAGAGCTGGTTTTGCGGAGCTACCCGGGCAAGCTGGTGGTGGCGGTTTCGCATGGGGCTTTCATCAAGTGTGTCCTGCAGGTCTATGCGGGCGCGGATTTTACCCGAAGCGTTCCCTTCTGGATCGATAATGGCTCGATCAGCGTGGTTGATTTTTTCAAAAACAAGCCCATGATTCGCCTGGTGAACGACGCGCATCATATCAGCGATCTGATTCCGGTGAGTCCTCCGGGTGTTCTTTAAGGAAATTGAAATGAATAGAAAAATTACGACAATCATTTGGGATTTGGACGGGACGATCATCGATTCGCTCGACTTGCACCTTGCGGCTTTTCAACAGGTGCTGCCTGCCTATGGAATCGACCTAACCCGCGAGAAATTTATCGAGACCTTTGGGCGCAGCAACTCCGCTTGCCTGCAGGAATTTTTTGGGCGTGAACTTGAGCCTGATTTTGTTACTCACGTCGTCGACACCAAGGAAGCTATTTACAGGAACCTGCTCAGAGACAACCTGCAGCCGCTTCCGGGGGTGCTGGATTGGGTGGATTACTTCGACAAACAAGGGATGAAACAAGCGCTGGCTTCGTCTGCACCCCCCGAAAATATCGATGCCGCGCTAAGCGAGCTGAATCTGCGCCGTTATTTTAAGCTTGCGATGTCTGGTGAGGACTTTCCATCGAAACCGGAACCGGATCTGTTTTTGGAGACCGCCCGAAGGCTTGGGTCTCACCCAGCGGAATGCGTGGTCATTGAAGATTCGGTCGCCGGGGTTATGGCGGGCAATGCCGCCGGGATGATAACCGCAGCGATCGTGGGCACGCAATCGGAGGATGAATTGCCCGCGGGTTTGATTTTGGAAGATTACCAGGGCTCACCGGAGGAATTCTTGCGGGAGCTGAGCAGGCTGCATAGCGGATAGCTCAAAGCCTGAAGCCGATCGTAGGGAACGCGGCTCGTCCCCTTCCGGCAAAGCCATCTTGTCCCTTTTCGGCGACGCCATCCTTTCGTAGGGAACGCGGCCCTGTGCCTGCGCAGCAAGGTATGTCCCGTTCCGGCGCAGCCATCTTTCCGTTGGGAACGCGGCTTGTCCCGTTCCGGCGCAGCCATCCTTTCGTAGGGCGAGATTGAGGGG
>DHRN01000072.1:4232-4355 GCA_002411175.1 Anaerolineaceae bacterium UBA5311
TTCCGGCAAAGCCATCTTTCCGTTGGGAACGCGGCTTGTCCCGTTCCGGCGAAGCCATCATTCGTAGGGCGAGATTGAAAACACCTCGCGCATACCTCTCCGTGCACTTTGTGTGTTTTCAAT
>DHRN01000058.1:0-7937 GCA_002411175.1 Anaerolineaceae bacterium UBA5311
TGTTTTCGCAGTCCTGTAGGGCGGCAGGTTTGTTCCGGCGAAGCCATCTTTTTGTAGGGAACGTGCACCGCGCGTTCCGGCGTATCCAATGACCACACATAACGGCGGATTGAGGGTGAGCAACATCCTCGTCACACCATTGTCACAACCCCCTCAATCTCGCCCTACGGATAATCGCGGGACGGCGTGGCAACCGTCCCTGCATCACATTTGGGAGAGCACAGCAGCCTGATTGTTTGCTAACGAAACTAAATCTGAAGGTGATCGTGTAATATCTGCGCAGATTGGGTAAAGGTTTGGGTATAGCGCACATCCCGGTCGCGCGGTCTGGACAGGTCTATGGGAAGATCCAATACAATCCCGGAGGGATGGCTTGAAAGCACCAGGACCCGGTCTGCCAGGTAGACCGCTTCGCTGATGGAATGGGTGACCATCAGGATGGTTTTCGTTTTTTGGTTCCATATGCGCAGCAGTTCTTCGCTCATGCGTTCGCGGGTAAGTTCATCCAGAGAGCCAAAGGGCTCATCCATAAGCAAAATATCCGGATTCTGCACTAACGAACGCGCTATCGCCACCCGCTGCGCCATGCCTCCTGAAAGTTCGTGAGCCCAATTGTGCTCAAACCCCTGCAACCCGGTCAACTTCACCATCTCGGCTGTTTTTTCATCGATTTCGGACTGCGGTCTGCCTGCCAGTTCCAGCGGCAGGGCAATGTTTTGAACCAGGGTGCGCCAGGGCATTAAATTGGGTTTTTGAAAAACCAGCCCTGTGCGGGCTTGCCTGCCCTGGAGATCGGGATATTCGATGGTTCCGTGTTCATAAGGGATTAACCCGGCGAGCGTGCGCAGGAGGGTGCTTTTACCTCCTCCGGATGGTCCGATCAGGCAGACGAACTCGTTTTTTCTGATCGAAAAACTGATATTTTCGAGAACTTCCAGCCTTCCGTCCTTATCCGGAAAGCTGACTGCGAGGTCACGCACAACCAGCGAGAGTTCAGGGGAGGAAGTCATTTGAATAAACCCCATCCAGACTGATAGTATTCTTCATTAATCCGATATCCAGCAATACCTGCATCATGTTTTGCCAACTGGCGGCTTGTTCAAGCTCGGTTTCAGGTTCAACCTGCCAGATGGCGATCGATTGCTCCAACACCTTGCGCTGGATCGGAGCAGTTTCTTCGGTCAGGTTTTCAACATACAGTTGACTGATGGCAAAGGTCTCGTCTGGATTTTCTGCTGAGTAGGTTAATGCTTTCAAAAAGGCTCTGACCACGCTGCGAACCAGTTCGGGATCGTTTTGCATGGTTGTTTCGTTTGTCACCAGGCAATTGCCGATCAGATCAATGTAATCGCGTACAGCAATCACATCAATTTCGTATCCGCGCTCTCTAAGCTGCACGGGCTCATTTGCCAGGTAGACCACCACGGCATCCACGGTATTGCTCACCAGGCTTTCCACCTGGGTGAATCCAATCGAGACCAACGAGTAATCGCCAGTTTGCAGACCGGTCTGACCAGCGAGCGCTTCCATTCCAATGTAGTTGGCGCCATATAAGCCCGGCAAACCAATCCGTTTTCCCCTTAAATCTTCCGGCGTTGTGATTCCCGATTCCTTGAGGGCAGCCACGCCCACAGGATAATCTTTATACCAGGTTGCCACCGATACCACCGGCAGTCCCTGCTCGCGGCTGAGTAATATTTGTTCTCCTGAAGCGACCATGAATTGTTGGTGATTCGACCCGACCAGCGCGACCATGTCTGCCTCGTTTCCGTACACGAGATCCACTTCAAGCCCTTCTTCTTCAAAAAAGGCTTTTTCAATAGCTACGTAGAAGGGAGCGAACTGGACGTTGGGGACATAGGTCAGGTTAAAGGTGATCGTTCTCAGATCAGTCGATCTGGGTGGCTGACATGCCGTCAATACCAGGCTGATTGCTAATATAAATACTAAAAAAATACGTTTCATTTTAAACATCCCTATTTAGAAATCACGCCAGGTTTGCCATTTTAGCGCACGTCTTTCGAGGAATAAGACCAGCGCGTACAAACTGGCGGCCAAAAAAATCAGACTGAAGACTGCAACGAACACCAGGGCGGTGTCATACTGCCCGCGCCCCAGGTTGATCAGATAGCCTAATCCGCGGTCTGATCCTACCAGCTCGCCTACGATTGCGCCAATAACAGACAGAGTTGCCCCTACACGCAACCCACCCAGCAGTACGGGCAAGGCAGCCGGGAATTCCAGGTAGCGCAGCGTTTGCCAACCTGTGGCTCTAAATGAGCTCATTAGCTCGCGTAAATCCTGGGAAACCTGCCGCATCCCGACCAATACGTTTACTAATACCGGAAAAAACACCGTCAACGCACAAATCAATACTTTTGAAAATAATCCTGGTCCAAACCAAATAATGATCAATGGTGCAATCGCAACAACTGGAACAGACTGGCTTCCAACCAAAAAAGGTGAGAGCAGCTTTTCGAGATAGACTGTCTTTGACAAAATATATCCCAAAGCCGAAGCGGCAACGGTGCCGATCAGCAAGCCGAGGCTTAGCTCCAGCAGCGTATAAGAAAGATTGCGCCACCACATCCCGTTGTTGAGCACTTCAACAAATTTTGCCCAAACCAATGCCGGGCTGGGCAGGATAAATGCCGGCAACTTGAGTATGCTGTACAGTAATTGCCAGATTCCGATAAATAGTAAAAAAGACAGGATCGGCATAATCCAGCTATGCCTGGAGACAAATTGCCAGGCTGGGGATTGAACGGGGCGGTTGAGCGTTTTATCCATGTCGATAATCACCTTGCATGATGGCTAATTGTACAGTTAATTCTGTTTCGGTCAAAGCTTCAAGCTGTATCAAGTGCTTTTTCCGACTATAATATTGCCAGATGTCACTATTACCAGGTAAACCTACCAATATTATGTTGATGCCCAATACCGCGATCCCCCGGACGAAGGCATTGGCTATGCGCGTAGGTAAATTTTTAAGGGAACACAACACACCCTACAATACTTTTTCATGCGACTTTGAAGAGCCGACGAAACCACCCGATTTGAGCGAAGTTGATCTGCTGATTGTTGTCGGAGGCGATGGAAGCCTTCTGCGCGCCGGTCACCTAGGCGCTCCCCTTGGCATCCCTCTGCTCGGAATACAATCCGGAAGGTTAGGGTTTTTGGTCGAACTGAACGAAGATAACCTCGAAACAAACCTGGAAAGACTGGTAAATGCCGATTACCGCTTCGAAAAACGCATGATGCTCAAAGCCAGTCTGATTCGTAAAGAAAAAGTTATTTACCGATGGGATGTAATCAACGAAGCAGTCATCTGCCGGGGCAAAGAAGTCCGACCAATCGAAGTGCGTGTAGACCTCAATGAAGGCTATATGAATTCGTACATCGCTGATGGTCTTATTGTTGCCACTCCAACCGGGTCCACAGCATATGCACTGGCAGCCGGGGGTCCGATATTGCCCCCTGAATTGCGCAACATACTGATTCTGCCAATCGCGGCACACCTAAGTCTGGACCGTGCTGTAGTGCTTGCTGAAGGAGCTGAAGTCAACTTATATCCAAACATAAAACACGATACGGTCGTTAGTATTGATGGAATGATGCCAATCACCATGGAAGAAGGAGATCTTCTTTGCATCCAGGTAAACCCGCGATCGCTGCATATGGTCAGATTTGGTGAACCAAACTATTTTTACCGTAACCTGGCGGCTGTAATTCAGCGTAACCCGATTCTCGAAATGGATAAGCATGACTGACGAAAACCAAACAGATACTGATCAAACCCCAGGTTTGACCTGTAACCGCTGCGGTAAACCAATTACTCCCGAAACAGCTGTACTTACCCCAACGGGTTACCACTGCCAGGAATGTGTGCGCGCTCAGCAAAAGATATTTGACACTGCCAGACCTTTGGATATCGTCATTGGTTTTGTGATTGCCGCTGTGCTTTCTTATCTGGGCGGCTTGCTTGCCTCCAGGCTTGGTTTTTTCACCTTGTTGATTGCCCCCGGTGTGGGCAGCTTAATCGCCAATGCTGTGCGGGTGGCAGTGAAGAGACGCCGCAGCAAACTGCTCAATAGCGCCATCCTTGCCGGAGCGCTTATTGGCGGTATTCCGCTGATGATTCCTGAAATCCTCCTGCTATTCAGAGGGGAAAGCAATTGGCTTTCTCTGATTTTGAAAATTGTCTACATTGCCCTGGCTGCTTCAGCCGCCTATGCTCAAACCAAAGGGATCCGAATTTGAGGTTAAATGTTACGCGAACTGCATATCCAAAATTTCGCCATTATTACAGACCTCACCCTTCACTTCGATAATGGGCTGGTCATATTTACAGGTGAGACCGGCGCTGGCAAGTCGATAATCCTCGATGCGCTCAGCGCAGTTTTAGGACAGCGGGTGGACAGCACCGTTGTACGTCAGGGGAGCAGACATGCCTATGTTGAAGCCCATTTCGACCTGGATGAACGCATGCTCGAAATTCTAAAACCGATGCTCGAAGGGGAGAACCTGTTCGAAGAAGGGTTTCAGTTGGTATTGTCGCGCGAAATTCGAGCTGAAGGACGCACGATTGCGCGCGTCAATGGACGCAGTGTAAACCTGGGCATCCAGGCAGATATAGGAGCGGTCCTGGTGGATGTGCACGGTCAGTCAGAACATCTATCCTTGCTGAAAGTAAAAAGTCACCGTGAATTGCTGGACCGTTTCGCTCAAAACAACCTGATTCTCGAAGATTATCAAGCTGACTATCGTCAATGGATGAATTTACAAGGGGAACTAAAAAAACTAAATGATCTGCAAGCCCATGCAGATGAGCGAGCTGATATTTTGCGCTACCAAATTGGGCAAATCGAGGCGGCAAAACTGGCAGAGGGTGAAGAAGAGGCTCTCCGCCAGGAAAGTACGCGGCTGGCGAATGCGGAAGTCTTAAGCCTTCATGCCCAGGCGGCTCTGCAAGCGCTTGATGAATCTGACCCTGAATCACGCTCTGTCACCGACCTGCTTGGTAGTGCGGCTAACGATTTGATTGCTCTTTCCCGCATAGATCAAAAATTACAGCCTTTGTCTGAACAGGTTGAAGCCGCGCTGAGTAATCTGACCGATATCGCCTACGAGCTGCGCCGTTACAACGATCAAATCGAATATAACCCGGCACGCCTTGATCAAATTGAAGTTCGGATAGATTTGATCAACAGCTTAAAAAGAAAACATGGCGGATCCGTTACGAAAGTGCTCGAGTTCTATTCGTCTGCTCAAAATGAGTTGGAGCAAATCGAAGGTGTGGAAAGCGAGATAAAGCAAACCAAAGCAAAAATAGATCAACTTAAAACAAGTCTCGCCAAAAAAGCCCTGAGAATACGAGAAACGAGAAAGCACGCGGCACAGGAACTAACCAGGCAAATGCAAGAACAGCTCAGCGAGCTTGAAATGCGCAAGGCGCGACTGCGGGTAAATGTTTCAGATAAACATGACCCTGAAGGTCTGGATATCGATGGAACACTTGCTTTTGACGCATATGGTATCGACCAGGTAGAGTTTCTTATCGAGACAAACCCTGGTGAGGGTTTCAAACCCCTGGCAAAAATCGCTTCAGGAGGGGAGACTTCGCGGTTGATGCTCGCGCTAAAAAACGTTTTGGCAGAGGCAGACCAAATCCCGACGCTGGTTTTCGATGAAATTGACAGCGGCATAGGCGGTCGCGTAGGCATGACGGTAGGGGAGCTGCTTTGGAAACTTGCCCGGCATCACCAGGTGATGTGTGTAACCCACTTACCCCAGCTGGCTGCTTTTGGCGATCAGCATATCAGGGTAAACAAGCAGGTCAGTGACACCCGCACCATCACACAGGTCCAGGAACTTACCGGACAAGCGCGCGTGGCAGAACTGGCTGAAATGTTGGGCAGCACAAGCCCAAAAGGCATTCAGACCGCTCAGGAAATTTTGACCTCTGTTGCTGAAATAACGGGTACAATTTAGTTACAATCTGGCAGGTCTATAGCCACAAAATACAATACAAAAGCATGGTAATGCTGAACAGGAGAGCTATGCCAAACATGGATGAGTTTCTTGCAGTAATTTTAGGAGGAGGGCAAGGCAAGCGTCTTTTTCCACTGACCGCGGAACGCGCCAAACCCGCCGTCCCAATCGCTGGTAAGTATCGCTTGATCGATATTCCTATCAGCAATTGTATCAACTCAGGTATCTTTAAAATTTCAGTGCTCACACAATTTTTGTCAGTATCGCTCCATCGCCATATTAGCCGTACCTACGTGTTTGACAACTTCCATTCTGGCAGTGTCCAGATTTGGGCCGCTGAACAGAGCATGGAAAACACCGATTGGTACCAGGGCACGGCGGATGCCGTCCGCAAGCAGCGGTCTGAAATCCTGACTACACGTGCCAAACATGTTCTGATTTTGGCTGGTGATCATCTTTATCGCATGGACTACGCCAAAATGGCTGAATTCCACCTGGATAACAATGCCGATATTACGGTCGCTGTCCAGCCGATTCTGAAAGAAGATGCCCACCGTTTTGGAATCCTCAAAAGCAGTGAAGATGGTCGAATCACCCGTTTTGCAGAAAAACCCAAGGATCCTGTAGTCCTGGGAGAAATGGTCAGCCGTGACGATCCCGCTTCGCCTTTTCTCGGGTCGATGGGTATCTACATATTCCGCATGGATGTATTGATGGATGTGCTGAGGCATGACTATGCCGAACGCAAGATGGATGATTTTGGTGGTGACATTATTCCCTCACTGATTGAAAGAGGCAAACGGGTGTTTGGGTTTAATTTTGAAGGTTATTGGCGCGATATTGGAACGATCCGCACCTTCTATGAAACCAACCTCGAATTGACTGAGGATGATCCTCCCTTCGATTTCTTTGACCCAAAACATCCGATCTTTACCCACCCACGCTATCTCCCAGCCAGTCATATCAGCGGATGCAGCCTTAAAGAAGCCCTGGTAGCGGAAGGCAGCCATATTCGCAACTCAACCATCCAACACTCAATCATCGGGCTGCGCAGCCAGATTGGAGCAGGAACGCAAATCAAAGATACGATCGTGATGGGCGGGGACTGGTATGGCAATCTTCGGAACGGAGCGCCCCTTGGCATTGGCAGGAATTGTTCAATTGAGTGTGCAATTATCGATAAAAACGCCAGTATTGGCGATAATGTGATTATTGAACCATTCCCCAATGACGCCGAGATTGATGGTGATTATTACTACGTCAGGGAAGGAGTGGTGATTATTCCCAAACACACCACGATCCCTGCTGGCACGGTAATCAAGCCGTAATTACTTTTTAAGCCTGGAAACAAAAGCGGAGCGCAAAGTAACAAGCGCTCCGCTTTTGTTTTCTTGATAAGGCAGATTTTGTGTAAGGAACGTATACCTCGCGTTCCGGCGAAGCCATTTTTTCGTAGGGCGAGATTGAAAACACCTCGAATTTTCCGCTATTCGCACATTGTGTGTTTTCAATCCGCCGTGCAAAACCGTACACAATCACTCTTTAAGGTATTTGTTACGTTCAATTAATTGTGGATTTTATGGAAGGAGCAAGTACTGCTCGCTTCGCTCCCAGCATCATGACCACCTTCCGTACTTGACGATAACGATCTTTTCATTGGGAACGTGCACCGCGTGTTCCGGCGAAGCCATCTTTTCGTAGGGCGAGATTGAAAACACCTCGAATTTTCCTCTATTCGCACATTGTGTGTTTTCAATCCGCCGTGCAAAACTGTACACTATCACTCTTTATGGTATTTGTTACGTTCAATTGATTGTGGATTTTATGGAAGGAGCAAGTACTGCTCGCTTCGCTCCCAGCATCATGACCACCTTCCGCACTGCCAGTCGATAAGGCAATACCGATATAGGGAACGAGCACCGAGCGTTCCGGCGAAGCCATCTTTT
>DHRN01000058.1:8098-9397 GCA_002411175.1 Anaerolineaceae bacterium UBA5311
GTTTTCAATCCGCCGTGCAAAACCGTACACAATCACTCTTTAAGGTATTTGTTACGTTCAATTAATTGTGGATTTTATGTAAGGAGCAAGTACTGCTCGCTTCGCTCCCAGCATCATGACCACCTTCCGTACTGATAGTCGATAAGGCAATACCGATATAAGGAACGTGCACCGCGCGTTCCGGCGAAGCCATTTTTTCCATAGTGGACGCGGTCATAATCCCATTCCGTTTCCCGGTGTGTTAATTGAGAGTATTACGGAAGGGGTCGAGCCCCTTCCCTACAATTTTTCAAGCCCATGAAGTAGTCGCTGAACCACAAATTCCTGTAACAAGGCAATCTTATTTGATTAAACTTTCAGGACACTCAAATGAGAAACTCAGGTCGCAGGGGAGTGGTTCCACCGTTCGTCCACAATGACTTGTACTGAGTTATTAAAGTTGAAGTCCTGACCTATTCTGGTTCGATTCGATGAGGCTGATGAATCGTTCCTGACCTGGTCTGTTCAAATGGTCGGCTTATGAAAGGCTCCATAGGTAAATCACCTGTTGAACATAAATCTCAACCCATAAACAGCAATTCCAAAGGCAACCGACACATTCAAGGAAGATTTTTCTCCCCCCATCGGGATAAACACACTTATATCCGCTAATTCCACCAAGCCAGGGTCTATGCCAGCAGGCTCGCTTCCCAGGATAATTAACCACTTTTCCCCTGTTAACAATCCTGGGTTAATTTCAAACAGGTTGCTGGCATCCGGCAAGCATTCCAAGGCGAGCGCCTTGAAGCCTTCAGCCTTAAGCTCCCTCACAGTTTGCAGGCTGTTGGCGGTCCATGCCCAATCCACTCGCTCTTCCGCACCCAGGGCTGCCTTGCTGATCGACCGATTTTTGCTTGGGGTGGGTGTCAGCCCGCCCAAAAAAACTTTCCTGATGTCAGCGCCTTCACAAGTCCGAAGGATTGATCCGACATTGTGCGCCGAACGGATGTTATCGAGCAACAGGAAAAACTCCGGAAGATTGTTCTTCAGCTGTCCGGGCTGCCATTGAGGTGTTCTTTTGGTCGCTGCACGCAGTTCACTGCCGCACATTGGGCAAACTTTGCCCTCAAAGGCATCAAGGTCGAGCGGAAAACGAAAACGACAATTTTCGTCCAGGCATTCCATGAAGTATAGATTTGATTCCATAGGGATATTTTAGCTGATATTCTGTATTAAAAAGTTAGTCGGCTGAGTGAGGGGGGCACCCAGGCGACTAACTAATTATCATTATAGCGATTATTTTCAAAAAATCAAGGGTTA
>DHRN01000102.1:0-7833 GCA_002411175.1 Anaerolineaceae bacterium UBA5311
CTCCGCCAGAACGGGACAATCACTTCGTAAGTGTAATTCACAAGCATCTTACCATCCAATCGACAATATCCTTCGCAAAAGAGGCTCAGGATGACAAAACCTGCTCCCTGTTCCCCGCTCCCTGCTTACATCCTGGACCCACCCCTCCGATTACAATGCATATTGCGTTTCAGATCAAAATACATTCACATTGAGAACCGCCGTACTTTCACCAGGTTTTACGTGCATTTTTGATTTAGTACTAAAATAGGAACACACGATCACCGGCGAGCTCCGGTGAATTTATGTGGGTTGTTGCAAAACTATGGAAACGAATGAAGAAACTACACCAGTAAAGAAGAAGAAAACGTGGCAGATCCTGATTGTCATCGTTGTTCTTGGGCTGGCTGTCAACCTGATTCTGCCCCGGATGC
This sequence comes from Anaerolineaceae bacterium UBA5311, assembly GCA_002411175.1. Classification (GTDB taxonomy): domain Bacteria; phylum Chloroflexota; class Anaerolineae; order Anaerolineales; family Anaerolineaceae; genus Mesolinea. The sequence continues at coordinate 414 of DHRN01000102.1, forward strand.
TGGATATCAACGAAGCAGTCACCGTACTGCAGGGTATGGTCTGGTGGCTGGTGTTGGCAGCAGTGGTTTCGGAGGTCCTGGTTTATTTAAGCTACGGTTCTTCATTAAAAGCAGTTCTCGATATCGAAGGGCATAACCTTTCGGTGCTCGAGTGCACTGCCATCTTTACCGCCTCATACAGCATTGGCATCGTAGCTGGTGGTTGGATTGGTGCCGCGGCGACCACCTTTGGGCTCTTCGCCAAAAAAGGGGTCAGAAAATCTCACGCGATGGTCGCGGGGCTTCTGCCGTCGATGCTGGCAAACATTCCCTTAACCCTGATCGCCCTCGCCGGGATTCTCACCCTCCAGTTTACGGGTCACCTGTCACAACGGCAGTTAATCCAATATTCCATCTTTATCGCTTTGCTGCTTCTGTTCTCGTTCGGCTACCTGGTTGGGTTGGCGTTTCCAAAAACAGCCTTTAAGCTGGTAAATTGGGCGCTCTGGAATTGGAATCGTTTCAGAAACAAGCCCTACAACCCGGAAACCACTCAGCTTCGCCTGGACATAATGTTTAATGCCTGGAGGCGAATGGGGAATGGCAATTGGCTGCGTCCACTTTTGGGCACAGTTGGTTATTATGGTTTTGACCTGCTGACGATGTACCTGATCTTTCTTGCTGCTGGCTACCAAATTTCACCGGGAGTGCTTTTTGCTGGTTATGGTTTGCCTCTTTTGTTAGCCAAGATGGCTTTTATCGTGCCGGGCGGCGTGGGGGTTATCGAAACCTCCATGGCTGCGCTTTTTACCAGCCAGGGTGTGCCCGGCGATATAGCGTTGGTGGTTATCCTCGGTTATCGCCTGTTATCTTTCTGGATTCCGATTATGATCGGTTTCCTGGTCTACTTCCTGATCAACCGAAAAATTCAAACGGAAAACCAGGACCTTGAAGAACTCTAATAAATTTTTTATAGAACATTTGATATAATATTGCCCGGAGCGATAACAAAATGAGCCAGGATAATCTGCGCATTATCGGTGCGCGTGAACATAATTTAAAGAACATCAACGTCGAAATACCCCGCGATAAACTGGTTGTGCTTACCGGCATTTCCGGTTCCGGCAAGAGTTCGTTAGCCTTCGACACGATCTTCGCCGAAGGTCAGCGCCGTTACGTCGAATCGCTTTCTTCCTACGCCCGCCAGTTTTTGGGGCAGATGAATAAACCGGATGTTGATTCCATCGAGGGGCTCTCACCTGCCGTGGCAATCGACCAAAAATCGACCTCCAACAACCCCCGTTCAACTGTCGGGACTGTTACCGAGATCTTTGACTATCTGCGCCTGCTTTTCGCGCGGGTGGGCATCCCTCACTGCCCGATTTGCGATCGTCCGGTCGAGAAGCAATCCGCCCAGGAGATTGTCGACCGCATCCTGACCATGCCTGAAGGCTCCCGCCTTTTGGTTTTGGCGCCCATGGTGCGCGAACGCAAGGGCACCTACCAGGCGCTGTTCAAAGAGATCAGTAATGGCGGTTTCGCCCGGGTTCGGGTAAATGGCACGGTCTACACCCTGGATGATGATATTAAGCTCGACCGTTACAAAAAGCATACCATCGAAGCAGTCGTAGACAGACTGGTCATCCAGCAGCCGGTGGATGAAAATGATCGCCTCAATATCATCTCCCGTCTGACCGATTCGGTTGAGACAGCCTTACGCATCGGTGAAGGCAATCTGACCATCCAAAATTTGAGCAGTGATCCACCGGAAGACCACCAGTTTTCCGAAAACCTGGCTTGCCCGATCCATGGTTCAATCATGATCGAAATTGAGCCGCGCACTTTTTCTTTCAACACCCCGCATGGCGCCTGTCCGGTCTGCCAGGGGCTTGGCTTTCGTGAAGATATTGACCCAAACCTGGTTATCCCCGACAAACGCCTCTCGATAAGAGACGGGGCGATCAAAAATTCAGAGTGGGACCCCAAGGATGTTGGTGGATATCACTGGCAAATGCTCGAAGCCCTGTCAAAACACTACCATTTCAGCCTTGATACTCCCTTCGAAAAGCTAAGCAAAGCCCAGCAGGAACTGATTCTTTTTGGGTCTGAAGGTAAAGAGATCAGCGTTACCTATGTTGGCAGGGAAGGTCGTAAAGGCACCTTCCGGACTGCCTACGAAGGCGTTATTGGCAATATGCAGCGCCGATACCAGGAGACCCAGTCTGACTGGATTCGGATTAAATTGGGAGCTTATATTACCAAAACCCCCTGCCCGGAATGTGGCGGCAAACGGTTGCGCAAAGAGGCTCTGGGCGTACGAATCGATGGAAATAATATCGTCGAAATCACCGAGATGCCAGTCGACATGCTCCTTGGCTGGATCGGAAAATTGCAATCTGAAGGCACCCCATTGATCAAGCGCGACCAGGCAATCGCGGATAGCATTTTGCGGGAAATCGATTCCCGCCTGAGCTTTTTGACTGATGTCGGTCTCGATTACCTCACGCTCGATCGCTCTGCTTCGACGCTCAGCGGTGGTGAAGCCCAGCGTATTCGCCTGGCAACGCAGATTGGTTCCAAGCTGATGGGGGTTTTGTACGTTTTGGACGAGCCCTCCATCGGATTGCATCCCCGCGATAACGACAAACTGCTGGGGACGCTAAAAGAGCTGCGTGATCTGGGCAACACTGTTTTGGTCGTCGAACACGACGAAGATACTATGCGCAATGCCGATTGGATCCTTGACCTCGGTCCGGGGGCTGGAGAGTATGGCGGCTGGCTGGTCGCTGAAGGCACAACAGAAGCAATCGAAGCTGAACCGAAATCGGTGACAGGAGCTTATCTTTCTGGCGCTAAAATCGTGCCTTTGCCCGAAACTCGTCGTGATGGCAACGGACACACTCTGACCATTTATGGCGCGCAGGAAAACAACCTGAAAGACATCGACGTCGAAATCCCACTGGGTAAGCTGGTTTGCATAACCGGTGTATCCGGCTCGGGAAAATCCACGCTCATGGTCGAGGTTCTTTACAACGCTTTAGCCCGGAAACTGATGCGCGCGCACACCAACGCTGGCAAGCATGAATCAATCGAAGGTGCCGAATTCCTCGATAAGATCATCAATATCGATCAATCACCAATCGGGCGGACGCCCCGCTCCAATCCGGCGACCTACACGGGTTTGTTCGATAACATTCGTGACCTCTTCACTGAGCTGCCCGATTCCAAAATAAGGGGCTACAAAAAAGGGCGCTTCTCTTTCAATGTTAAGGGCGGTCGCTGTGAAGCCTGTATGGGTGAAGGTCAGCTGAAAATTGAGATGCAGTTTTTGCCTGATGTGTATGTGCCCTGCGAAGTTTGCCACGGCACGCGCTACAATCACGAAACCCTGCAGGTGCGTTTCAAGGATAAAAACATCGCCGATGTGCTCGATATGACCGTCGAGACAGCCATCGAATTCTTTGAGGCTCATCCTAAAATCAAACGCCGCCTGCAGACGCTGAGCGATGTCGGGCTGGGTTATATCCGCCTGGGGCAACCTGCCCCAACCCTTTCCGGAGGTGAAGCCCAACGGGTTAAACTTTCCAAGGAATTGTCGCGCATCGCCACCGGACGCACGCTCTACGTGTTGGATGAGCCCAGTGTCGGATTGCATGCTGCCGATGTTCATAAACTGATTGAAGTTTTACAGGAGTTGGTCGACAACGGCAACACCGTGCTGATTATTGAGCACAACATGGATATTATCAAGGTGGCTGACTGGATCATCGACCTCGGTCCCGATGGCGGTATTCACGGCGGAGAAGTCATCGCCCAGGGCACTCCCGAACAGGTGTCAGCCAATCCAGACAGTTATACCGGGCAATATTTACACAAATACGTCCTGAACCACCACAATCAAGACATCAACGGCGCTGCTTAGCAGAGCAGGTATATCTGCTCTGCGAGCGGCAGCTAACATGTTTATGCCATGGGCAAACCGGCGATTTCAACATCTCTGGGAGCTTCGACAGTGAACTGGTATCGTAATACAACCTCCGCCCCGGGCGCCAGAGCTAACCTCCAGGTCATCCGGTTGAGTTCATCCGTCTGAACTGGTTTAGGCTCCACGAACTCGAGTTTCACCTTGATATCATCCTCGCGTGAAAGCGGTGTTCCGTCCTGCACTTCTGCCTGAAGCGTCTCTTTTGAAGCGTTGCTGATTTTGATCTGATATTTATAAGAGCGGGCGTTCCGGTCCTGGAGCAATTTTTTGCTGATTTCCTCCTGGAGGATCTCACGTTCAACCACAATACGCTGGTCCACACCGAAACTCAATTCATTTTTTCCACCCGCCGGTGTGAGTTCAAGCGGATTCTCGCCCAGGTATTCGCCATTAAAGAACAACGCAGCCTTACCGGGCATGAGCGTGAATTTGGAATCGTTGGTTATTTTAACCCGTCTGTAAGCTTCTGATGAAAGCTTCGGGACGATCAGCAAATCAACCTCGACAGGCAGCTCAAGCACGGTGATGCCAACCCGGGTCGCGGTGTCTTTGCTGGGCACGCTAACCGGCTGGGGCAGCCCAAATTGCATGCTCACTCCCTGGTCTTTGACTTCTGCCTCGGAAAATCCAACCTCAACCTGTGCGCGCTTCGCCCTTGCCGGCATTGGTTCTTCGACACTTTTTCGCGACATTAACTGCTCTGTATACACACGCGGGGGAGTCTGGTGCGAGAGGTACCATGGGTCCAGCTCCGGCAGCTGTCTGAAGCCAAGCGGTGATGATGTCGACAAGTTCATGATGACGTCCTGCCAGTCCTCACCGGTCTTCTGGGTTACCTGCGCTTCGTATGCCAGGCTGAACTTTCCCTGATCGAGAGCCGCTCGATAAACCGGCTGCCATCCACAGGAATATTGCAGATAACTCACCTCAAGCGTAACCGCGGCTTCTTCATTCGCCTCCACTTCTGCCTTCACCAGGGTGCTCTCATGATTCCCGCGGGAGCTGACCGCCTGGTATTGCAGTTGTTTCTCAGCCAGCCGCTCTTCCAGGTTTTGCAAATCAACCCGTTGTTGGCTTTGTTCCCGGATGTACTTCCCGCGCTCCCTGTCGATATGCCCGATCCGGGCAAAATGATCGTCGATCGTCAGCATGTCCTGGTTGAGGGCAAAGACAACATTTCGGGTTTCCGATAGCAAGCCATCAAGGTGGGCAATTTTCGCTGCCGAACCTTCCAACCGCTGCCTGGCAGATTGTATTTCTTCCTTTAAAGCTTTGATTTCCGCCTCCAGCTTCGCGACTTCCTCGCGGTTTGCCTGTGCTGTGATCAATCTTTCTGTAGTTACATTCTTCAAAACCACAGCCCTGGAGCCGGCTTTGAGGTTAACACTGACAGACGAGGGGTCAATGTTTGCGGGGATACTTTGTAGTCTTAGTTCATGTGTTCCGGCAGGCAATTCCAGCTGCGCGGTCCGCATCAGTCTGCCGCTTGATGGGTAAAGAATCACCCTTGTTATCTTCGATTCAATTTCAGACATGGCAACTCCGTTTCTTTTGGATGGAATCATTGTATAATTTTTCAGACAAATATTCAATAGATGGAAGTGATTATGTTCAGAACTCGTTTTGCCCCAAGCCCTACCGGTTACATGCATATTGGTAACCTGCGCACTGCCCTGTATGCCTACCTGATCGCCAGGCAGGCTGATGGTAAGTTCATCCTGCGCATCGAGGATACCGATCAAAACCGGAACGTTCCCGAAGCTGTCCAGGCTATTTACAACGGCTTAAAGCTGGCGGGTATCGAATATGACGAAGGACCGGACAAAGATGGCGGTTTTGGACCCTATGTGCAAAGCCAGCGCTTGCCGATTTATGCGGAGTATGCCCAAAAAATCCTCGACTCCGGGCATGCTTACTACTGCTTTTGCCAAAAAGAGGACAAACCCGCGTTGGAAGAAACCGGTGAACGCGTGCAGGGCTATCGCGACCCCTGTCGAAGCCTCAGCGAGGAAGAAGCGAGGGTAAAGTTTGCCCAGGGGATCGTACCGGTGGTTCGCCAGCGTATCCCCGAGGGCACGAGCACATTCTACGATCACGTCTACGGCGAGATTACCATCGATAACAGCCAGCTCGACGACCAGGTTTTGCTCAAATCGGACGGCTTTCCCACCTACAATTTCGCCAATGTCGTCGATGACCATCTGATGGCAATCACCCATGTGATCAGGGGACAGGAATATCTTACCTCGACCCCCAAATATAATTTGCTCTACGAAGCCTTTGGCTGGAACCGACCGGAATATATCCACTTGCCCCACATCATACGGGAGGACGGCGGCAAGCTGAGCAAGCGCGCCGGAGATCCCTCTTTTGAAGATTTGGTTCGTATGGGCTACTTGCCGCAGGCGATTGTTAATTACGTCGCCCTGCTTGGCTGGAACCCGGGTGATGAACGCGAATTTTTCCTGCTGGCAGACCTGGTTGAGGCTTTCGACATGAACCGGATCAATAAGTCCAACGCCGCGTTTTCGTTCGATAAACTGCGCTGGCTGAACGGTGAACATATCCGCGCGCTCGATCCCGAAGGCTTCCATAATTTCGCCCTGCCTTATTACCCACAATCGCTGACTGGCTTTGATCTGCGTCAACTGAGCGCGCTTATCCAGATTCGCACCGAAAATCTCACCGATATTCCCGGTTTGGTGGGCTTCTTTGCAGAATTGCCGGAATATGAAGCAGATCTTTTCGTACACCAGAAGTCAAAGTCAACGCTGGAAAGCTCCAGGATGGTTTTGGAAGCTGTCTTGCCGATTTTTGACGCCTTGGATGAATGGAACAACGAAAGTTTGTTTGCCGTGCTGAAAACTTTTGCAAATAAAGCAGGTTTCAAGGTCGGGACTGTCATGTGGCCAATCCGCACCGCCCTGTCAGGGCAGGAGACCTCTCCCGGCGGCGCCACTGAGCTGGCTGCCCTGCTCGGGAAAGAGGAAACCCTGCGCCGAATTAGTCTGGGGTTGGAAAAGTTAGGTTGATCGGATTGACAAACAAAACACGAGCCTCCCTGAACCACCGTAATTAGCATTCAGCATGCCCGCGGCTATGCAAGCAGTGATTCCGGGCGGACAAGCACAGTGAAAGGGCTTAGCACCTTTTTTGAAGGCATTTCTCCTTCAAATGGATCCTGCTGTTGGCGTTTCATTGAACAGACGCGCGGCTCATAGAACCTAAGTTTCTCATTTTCCAGCAAAAGCCTGATTTCTACGAAGAAGAACGTGTTTTTCAGGACACTGAACTGAGAAAATCAGGGGATTGACTCATTTCGAAAGCTTACCCTGGCGAACACGGCTCAGCCTGTTCCGGCGGAGCGATGTATTTGTAGGGAACGCGGCCCTGTGCCTGCGCAGCAAGGTATGTCCCGTTCCGGCGAAGCCATCATTCGTAGGGCGAGATTGAGGG
>DHRN01000102.1:8034-8251 GCA_002411175.1 Anaerolineaceae bacterium UBA5311
AGGCGCGATATACTCTTGTCAATCGAAATATCCGGCACCTCCAATACCTACTTCGCCGGTACAGACGTCTCGCCCTACGGACATCTAGCGCAGCCATCATTCGTAGGGAACGGGGCTTGTCTCGTTCCGGCGAAGCGAAGTTTTTGTAGGGCGAGATTGAGGGGGTTGTAACATTGGTGTGACGGTGATGTTGCACCCCCTCAATCCGCCGACCACA
>DHRN01000104.1:0-6684 GCA_002411175.1 Anaerolineaceae bacterium UBA5311
CCCCTCTAAAGAGGGGGTTGCTGCTTCCGGATTCCCGCTCCCTGCGAATTTGTGCTTTTTTTTGAGGTACTACTTTCAATGTCTTATAATATTGTACTTATTCTTGCACTGACTGTTGATATCTTTAACAATATAATAAAAAGTGAGGTACCAAATGTCCGTTATTCGAACAATTTTAGGGGATATTGATGCGAGCGAAGCTGGAGTTGTCGACTCCCATGAGCATCTGATCCGCATTGGCGGCGGTGAGGTGATCAAGGAGGGTGAGGATTACCGCCTGCCCTCGGTCGAGGCTGCCGCGGAAGAGTGTGAGCGTTTTATTCAATACGGCGGGAAAACTGTCGTGGAGATGACCCCTGCCTCCCTCGGAAGAGATATCGTAAAAATGCTTGAACTTAATGCCCGCGTTCCCAACATCCACCTTATCCAAACCACCGGTTTCCAGTTTAGCGGGGTATACGACGAGACCTGTCACTGGGTAATGCGTTATTCAGTCAATCAAATCGCCGACCTGCTGATCGCTGAGATCGAAGAAGGCATTGATGAACACGATTATATGGGTCCGATCGTAAAACGCAGCAAGGCAAAAGCTGGCTGCATCAAAATCGGCACTTCCTATGGTTTTATCACCGAATTTGAAGAAAAAGCCATCCAGGCTGCCGCGATAGCTTCGATAGAAACCGGCGCCCTGCTCAACACGCACACCTCCCGCGGAACTATGGCGATGGAACAGGTCGATCGCTTCCTTTCGTTCGGCGTGAGACCCGACCGGATCATGCTCGGACACGTTCAAAAGAACCCGGACCCCTGGTATCACAAAAAGCTCGCTTCGCGCGGTGTCTCTTTTAGCTATGACGGCGGCTACCGCGTAAAATATTGGCCCGACAGCGACCGCGCGGACCTGATCAAACAGTTGATCGCTGCCGGTTATCAAAAACAAATTACCCTGGCAACCGATTCTGGCAAAAAATCCTATCTGAAAGCTTACGGCGCAGGCACGGGGATCGATTATGACTTGAGCGTCTTCGTCCCCCGTTTGCGCGAAGAAGGCGTTTCTGAGGAGGCAATCGAAGACATGTTGGTCAACAACCCAGCGCGGCTCTTCGCCCTCGAAAAGTAAATAATCGTTTTAGCAGGAACACCCGCAGGCTTAAAAGTCGCCTGCGGGTGTTTTTTTATTTCTCGACAAGCGATCATTTTCCGCAAACAAGTTGCACATATGTGCAATTTTGAAATTTATATTGCGTTTTTTGCACAATTGTCATATTATTTTTGTTATTCCAGAACTAAAACCTTAAACAGGTGAAATCATGGTAAACGACCGAAAAAATAATAACCAGCTGAAGGATACTTATCAACTCGAGTTGCTGGCTGAGGTTGCTTCGCTTTACTATGAACAAAATCTGACGCAGAAAGAGATCGGAGACCGGCTTTTCATTTCACGATCGCGTGTTTCACGTTTGCTTTCCGCAGCCAGGGAAAAAGGGGTGGTGACCATCTCGATTCACCACATTGGGGAAAGATCTTTCGAAATGGAACGGATGCTCGAGCGCAAATATCGCCTCGATAAAGCCTATGTACTCAACAGCAGCAATCTCAGCTATTCGGACGTATTGCGGCTGATGGGCATCTTTGCTGCCAAGTACATCAACCAGCAATTCAAAAACAACCATGTGATCGGCATCACCTGGGGCAAATCGGTATCCCAAACGGTCACTGCCCTGGCTCCAAACCCCGCGCTGAAGCTTGAAGTCGTCCAGGTTATCGGAGGCACGGTGGTTCAAAACCCGGTTATCAACGTCCCTGCTTTGATTCAGACCTTCCTCAACAAGTTTGATGCCAGGGCGATTTACCTGAACGCGCCTCTGTATGTAGACGACGCGCAGATTGGTGAGCATCTGAAGGCTGAACCGCTGATCGCTTTCGCGCTGAACAAAGCCCGGAATGCTGACATTATCCTGACAGGCATCGGGGAAGCCCACGAGGATACTTTCAAGTATATGTGGTATGGCTTCGATATCAGGAAGGAATTAAATCAATTGTTGGAAGCGGGGGTGGTTGGTTCAATCTGCGCGCAGACCTATGATATCAACGGCACCCCGGTATCGAGCGGTTTTAACAGCCATGTGATCGCGGTCACCCTGGATGAGCTGAAAACCGCGAAAAAAGTTGTCGCTGTTTCCGGCGGCATACGAAAAGCAGCTGCCATCCTGGGCGCGCTTCGTGGGGGTTATGTGGATGTCTTGGTCACCGACTCCCAATGCGTTAATGAGATGGTTAAATTAGACAAAAAAATTTGATTAACAACCGTATTTCACAGACTCTCAAAAAGAAAAGGAGATTATTTTGAGCAAAGTAGACGAAATTACCCGTGAATCCTGGATCATGAACACTTTTCCCGAGTGGGGAACGTGGCTCAATGAAGAAATTGAACAGGAAGTTGTTGAACCCGGCACTGTGGCTATGTGGTGGCTGGGATGTACCGGTCTTTGGGTGAAAACTCCCGGAGACGCGAATATCGCTATTGATTTTTGGCTTGGAAACGGCAAACGCACCAAGAAAACCAAGAATATGGTCGCCGGACACCAAATGGCAAACATGTGCGGATGCCGCCTGTTGCAGCCGAACCTGCGCGCCAGCCCCTTCGTGATGGACCCTTTCGCGGTCACAAAAATTGATGCTGTTTTCTCAACACATTATCACAACGACCATATTGATGTCAATTTTGCCGCGGCAGTGCTTAAGAACGTTGCTGAGCCCGTCCCGTTCATTGGTCCTAAAAAGTCAGTTGAAAGATGGATTGAATGGGGCGTTCCCGAAGATCGCTGTGTGGTCGTAAAGCCCGGCGATTCCATCAAGATAAAAGACATGGAAGTGATCGTCACCGATTCGTTCGACCGCACCTGCCTGGTTACCACCGATGGCTATCAGGATATCCGCGGTATCTGCCCCACAGACATGGACGACAAGGCAGTCAATTATGTGATCAACACCCCCGGCGGCAACATTTACCATAGTGGTGATTCGCATTACTCGATTTATTTTGCCAAGCATGGCAAGGATTTTGATATTGATGTCGCTTTTGGTTCCTACGGCGAAAACCCGGTTGGGATCGCCGACAAGATGACCTCCATCGATATTCTGCGCATGGCAGAAGCGCTGCGCTGCAAGGTCGTAATCCCGATTCACTACGATGTCTGGACCAACTTCATGGCAGACACCCGCGAGATTCTGGACCTGTATGATATGCGTAAATATCGCCTGCAATACCAGTTTGAACCCTTCATCTGGGAAGTTGGCGGAAAGTATATTTATCCGAACGACCTCGGCAAACGCGAATATCACCATCCACGCGGGTTCGACGATTGCTTTGAACACGAACCCAACACTCCCTTTAGATCGATTTTGTAAAGGTGAACAACCGTGTTGCTCAAAACCTTTGTTGACGAAAAACATTATTTGTTTGCCGAAAAGGCTGAAGACTGGCGGGATGCAGTTCGTATGAGCTGCCTCTCGCTGGAAGCCGACGGCACCCTGGATGCCAGCTATGCCGATGAGATCATCGCCTGCGTTGAGAAACACGGACCGTATATTGTCCTGGTTCCAGGTATCGCCCTGCCCCATTCCATGGAAGGCGCAAAAGGCGTTTTTAAGACCGCGATCGGGTTTATGAAACTGGAAGAACCGGTTTCGTTTGACGATTCTGATCCGGATAAAAGCGCCACTGTTTTCTTTACCCTCGCTTCGCAAGATCACGAAGCGCACCTCGCCAACATGCAGCAGCTTTTTACGATGCTGACTAATGATGACCTGGTGGAAGAATTATTCCTCGTCGAAGGGCCTGAGGACCTGCTCAGGCTTGCAGAAAAATATGGATGAAACAACAACGGTGTCAATTAAATCTATATTTTTTATTAATCCATTCAATATAGGAGATTAAAGAAATGGAAGTAATACGAACGGTTTGGACATTTATCGTAAATAACATTATCACCCAGCCTGCCTACTTCATTGGTCTGATTGTCCTGCTCGGCTACGTTTTATTGCGGAAGCCCTGGTATGACGTTTTGGCTGGCACCATCAAAGCGATTGTTGGTTATCTGATCCTCCTGGTTGGTTCTGGTGGGTTGGTTAACAACTTTCGTCCTATCCTGGTTGGTCTGAAGGATCGTTTTAACCTCGATGCCATGGTAATTGACCCTTATTTCGGTCAAAATGCCGTTACCGCCGGGGTTGAAGAAGTCTTTGGAAGGACCTTTGGTCAGGTTATGATCCTGGTTCTGATTGCCTTTATCTTCAACATCATTCTTGTCGCATTGAAGAAATATACCAAGTTCCGCTCAATCTTCACCACCGGGCACGTCCAGGTGCAGCAAGCTTCGACCGCATTCTGGCTGATCTTGTTCGCTTTTCCGCTGCTTGGAGAAACTCCGGTCTTGTTGATCATGGCGCTGATCCTTGGTTTGTATTGGGCAGTAGGTACCAACCTGATGGTCGAACCCACCCAGGAACTAACCGACGGCGCAGGTTTCAGCATCGCTCACCAGCAGATGTTTGGCACCAAACTGTTCTCCTGGCTTTCCGAAAAAATGGCAAAGAGCTCCAAAAAAGAGTCTCGCAAACTTGAGGACATTGAATTCCCCGGCTTCTTATCCATTTTTAACGAAAACATGGTTGCCACAGCTTTGCTGATGACCCTTTTCTTCGGCACCATCCTGGTCATTCTCGGCAAGGAATACCTGGTTGGCGCGGGTTTCCTGGCTGCAGACAAATCATTTTTCTTCTACATCATCACCACGAGCCTCAACTTCGCCGTCTACCTGGCGATTCTGCAGCTGGGTGTTCGCACATTTGTTGCAGAACTGAGCCTTTCTTTCCATGGTATTTCACAGAGGCTGCTGCCTGGTGCCGTACCTGGTGTGGACTGCGCGGTTGCTTATGGTTTTGGTTCTCCCAACGCGGTGACCCTGGGCTTCCTCTTTGGGGCTCTCGGTCAGTTCCTGGCGATTGGCACCCTGATTCTGCTGCGCAGCCCGGTGCTCGTGGTTGCTGGCTTCGTTCCTGTGTTCTTTGACAACGCCACGATCGCGGTGTTTGCCAACAACAAGGGCGGCATCAGGGCAGCCATGCTCTGGCCTTTTGTCGCTGGTTTGATGCAGGTTTGGGGTTCAGCCCTGATCGCTGGCTGGGTTGGCCTGGCGGCTTATGGTGGCTACCTCGGTATGTGGGACTGGGCAGTTATCTGGCCTGTGTTCACCGTTCTGATGAAATACCTGAGCTACGCTGGCGTGGTGATTATTGCTGTCGCCCTGTTTGCCATCCCACAGATTCAGTATCGTCTCAACAAAGACCGCTACTTCCTGGTTACTGAGGATTACGAAGCCTACAAAGCTTTGAAAGCTGCAGATGCAAGAGAAGGCGAATAGTAAAGCTTCTGACGAGGCACAAGATAGTTTTTGTTTTTGAATTGACACCAAATCAGGTCCGGTTTGCAGGGGTTGAACCCCAGGTTGGTTCGCCCCTGCAGCCTAATTTTGTAAAACAAGTTGTAGAAAGCGAAAAGGAATTAAAAACAGCGCTAATTTTCTCTGCACGCGCAAACGCAGACCCCGCGTGCTGCTGGCGGGACGATTTTTAGGAGAAATAATTACGAAACATTATCCGGCTTCGATCGGGTAATATTTTAGACCACAAAATATTGGAGTGAAAATGAAACCATATCCCATGCTCCAGGTTGCCCTCGACACCGTTGACCTGGATACCGCCCTGAAAACCACGCGCCTGGTTCATGATGTCGTTGACATTCTCGAAGTTGGTACCATTCTTTGCCTGGCAGAAGGTTTGGGCGCCGTCAAAACTATCAAAACCCTCTATCCGGACAATATTGTGCTGGCGGATGTGCGCGTCGCTGAGGCTGGCGCGTTGATATCAAAGATGGTCTTCGATGCCGGAGGCGATTGGATCTCAGTGTTGAGCTCTGCTTCCCTTGCCACGATTGAGACTGTCGCGAAAGAAGCCTTTAGCAAAGGCGGAGATGTTCAGATTGAGCTCCAGGATGGCTGGGAGCTCTCCAAGATCCATCAAATCAAGGAATTGGGCATCGACCAGTTGATTTTCCATAAAAGCCGTGATTCTGAACTGCTCGGACCCGGATGGGACCCCGAATTGCTGCGCACGATCAAGTCGTTGAGTGAGCAGGGCTTCAAAGTTTCGATCACGGGAAACCTGAATCCATCGGACATGGCGACTTTCGCGGAGATTCCGGTTTATTCGTTTGTGGCTGGAAGATCCATCCGCGACGCGAAAGACCCGCGCGGTGCAGCTTTGCAGTTTCAGTCCGCGATCCAGGCTGTCTGGTCGTAGTGCAGAGGTTTACCCCCCTTCCGGTTTATTGAGTCTGTGGAAGGGGGTCATGAGCGTGGTGCCATGGGAGTGATGGCTTCGCTGGAAGGGGTCAAGCCGCGTTGATCACAGAAAGATGGCTTTGCCGGAACGGGACGAGGTAAGTGTACGGCGGATTGAGGGGGAGTAACATATCCGTCACACCAATGCCACAACCCCCTCAATCTCGCCCTACGAATGATGGCTGCGCTAGATGTCCGTAGGGCGAGACATCTGTACCGGCGAAGTAGGTATTGGAGGTGCCGAATATTTCCATTGGCAAGAGTATATCGCGCCTCCAAT
>DHRN01000104.1:6898-7251 GCA_002411175.1 Anaerolineaceae bacterium UBA5311
GTTTTCAATCTCGCCCTACGAATGATGGCTTCGCCGGAACGGGACAAGGCGCGTTCCCTACGAAAAGATGGCTTTGCCGGAACGGGACAAGCCGCGTTGATCACAGAAAGATGGCTTTGCCGGAACGGGACGAGGTAAGTGTACGGCGGATTGAGGGGGAGCAACATATCCGTCACACCAATGTCACAACCCCCTCAATCTCGCCCTACGAATGATGGCTGCGCTAGATGTCCCTAGGGCGAGACGTCTGTACCGGCGAAGTAGGTATTGGAGGTGCCGAATATTTCCATTGGCAAGAGTATATCGCTCCTCCAATCCGCCGTTGTGTGTGGTCATTGTGTACGGCGGATTGA
>DHRN01000036.1 GCA_002411175.1 Anaerolineaceae bacterium UBA5311
CCAGTGTCACAACCCCCTCAATCTCGCCCTACGGCTATTCGCGGGATGACATTGCAGCCGTCCCCTACACTTGCATGCATATAAAAAAAACATTTTTGGACTTTACGAGGGAAAAAATCCATATTATTCCATATTGAGAATTGCTGTTATACAATCCCTTTTGTTCAGTTAATTACAGGTCTATAATACCGTTATGAAAAATCAATTTTCAGTCAATCAGTGCTTGTGTCCGGGGCGGGGTAGTTAACCGCATGCGCTGACGTATCGAGCCATCCCAGCAGCAGCGGTGCTCCCCCGCGATTGGAGGTTAGCCGGCTGCTTTTATTTTAATGGCTCAAAACAAGACTGGAGAAAAAATGACAATTTATCAGGACATAACGAACCTTGTCGGCAACACACCCCTGGTTCGTATCAACAGATTAAACCCGAAAAAAAACGTGGAAGTCGTTGCCAAACTGGAGTTTTTTGGGCCCACACACAGTGTAAAAGACCGCATCGCTGTATCCTTGGTGGAAGACGCTGAAGCGAAAGGCATCCTCAACCCAGACAGTGTTCTGATTGAAGCCACCAGTGGCAATACCGGCATCGCGCTTGCCAACGTCGCTGCCGCCCGCGGCTACAAATCGTTGATCATCATGCCCGAATCGGTCAGCACCGAACGAAAGCTGCTCATGCGTGCCCTCGGTGCTGAGCTGATCCTGACCCCTGCCGCCGGTGGAATGTCCGCCGCAATGGAAAAAGCGATTCAACTGCGCCAGCAAAACAACCGCTACTGGCTGGCAGATCAATTTAACAACCCTTCAAACCCCGAAATCCATCGCCTCACCACAGGATCTGAAATCTGGCGGGATACTGAAGGTAGAGTGGATCTGCTGGTGGCAGGCGTTGGCACCGGGGGGACGATCACAGGTGCAGGTGAATTTTTGAGAGCGCATAATCCCGATCTCCAAATTATTGCGGTAGAGCCAAGCGCTTCCCCGGTTCTTTCCGGTGGGAAAAGCGGTCCGCATCTTTTGCAGGGTTTGGGGGCAGGTTTTATTCCCTCAGTACTGAAACAAGAATTGATCAATGAAATTATCCAGGTCAACGCGGAAGATGCTTTCACAACCGCCCGTTCGCTGGCTGTGCTTGAAGGCATACCTGGTGGAATTTCATCAGGTGCCGCAGTTTGGGCTGCCCTGCAGGTGGCACAAAGACCAGAAAACAACAGAAAGCGGATTATCGTGATTGTGCCCAGTTTTGCCGAGCGTTATCTCTCTACGGCACTTTACGCCAACCTCAGGGAGGAGCTGAATGGAAAAAGCTGAATTACCCACAACCGTATTCCCTTCTTCCTGCGGTGACGTGCCCTATGAACGACTCGGGTTTTTGGGTTTCATTTCCGAAGATTTGCGCTGCGCTGTTGAGCGAGACCCTGCCGCCACCAGCAAATTTAGTGTAATCACAACTTATTCCGGGCTCCACGCCCTTTGGGCTCACCATTTTGAGCACTGGATCTGGAAAAAAGGTTTCAAAGGACTGGCTCGATTTTTGGCGCAAATAACCCGCTTTTTCACCGGAGTAGAAATTCACCCCGGTGCGGTTATCGGACGCAGAGTGTTCATCGATCACGGCATGGGCGTGGTTATCGGCGAAACCTCGGTTATAGGCGATGACGTGACCATTTATCACAATGTCACCCTTGGCGGCACCAGTCTGCAGAAGGTCAAACGCCATCCAACCATTGAGCCCTGCGTGGTCATCGGCGCAGGCGCAAAAGTTTTGGGTGATATCAGCGTCGGAGCGCACAGCCGCATCGGAGCAAATTCAGTTGTGGTCAAAGATGTTCCCCCACAGTCAGTTGTGGTTGGCGTACCCGGTCAAATCATCCTACGCAGTGAGAAGTTGGTCGGGAAAACCACTGACCTCGATCATTCCCGCCTTCCGGACGCGATTGTCAGTAACCTGAAAGAAATTATCGCCCGCATGGAGATAGTTGAAGAAAAACTCGATCTGCACACACCTCATTCCTCCAGGGTTCACCTTGCCAACGGGGATTACTGGGAGTATGAAGAAGGCTCAGATTTTTCAATATAAACGCTGGTGGAAAAGCAGCAGACAGCCAGTCTGAACGGTGATTTCCGGGTAAAAAGAAGGAGTGACATAAAATACCACTCCTTCGCCTTGGATTGGTGACGAAGCCGAAGTCGCATTAATCTTGCAGCCTGGCAATACTCAGCTATACTTTCATTAATAAGAGGTAAAGTATATGATTTACTATTCAAGCAATTACCAATCCCCTTTCGGATCGATCACGCTTATTAGCGATGGCAACAATCTCGTAAACCTGTTCATTGAGCATCAGAAATACAGCGAGAATATTCTGTCATCAGATTTTGTCCGGCAGGAAAACCATCCTGTTTTCAATACAACCAAAAAATGGCTGGACAATTATTTTGAGGGTACCAATCCTCCGGTTGATCATCTTCCGCTCAGCCCGGTTGGCAGCGATTTCCGACAAGCGGTCTGGAAACTCGTCCGCGAAATCCCCTACGGACAGGTGACCGCCTATGGAGAGATTGCCCGACAAATTGCACAAGCAAGAGGGATAAAAGCGATGTCGAGCCAGGCGGTAGGTGGCGCAATCGGTCACAATCCAATTTCGATCATCATCCCCTGCCATCGTGTGGTTGGAGCAAATGGCAATCTGATCGGTTATGGTGGAGGGATTGAAATGAAAATTAAATTGCTGAAGCACGAAGGATTGGATATGTCCGGCTTCTACGCGCCTCAAAAAGGCACAGCGCTCTGACCGTTAGTCCCTGACAAAGGGATTAAATCGTTTTTCGTGCCCGACGGTAGTTGGATCGCCATGACCGGGCAAAATTACGGTTTCTCCAGGCAATGAATAGATTTGTTCGCGGATATTTTTCAACAACAAATTGTGGTCGCTGCCCGGAAAGTCGGTTCGTCCGATGCTTTCCCTGAAAATGGCATCGCCGACAAAGGCAACATTTAGAACAGGACAATGAAAAATGACCGACCCAGGATTGTGTCCAGATACGTCTCTGACTTCCACGATCTTCTCCTGGCTGTCGGGGTCAATCCCCAGCCACACCCCGTGGTGAAGGGGGATATCCACCCTGGGCACCGCGTCAACTCTCACGCCAAACATCCCGTCTGAAGGATTTTGTTCCGCCCAATCGTAGCTGACCGGGTGCATCGCGATTGGAATTGGCGGGTCGAAGGCTTCGCTGAGCGCCTTTACCCCGGCAGTATGATCGAAATGACCATGGGTAATCCAGATTTGTTTCAAGTGCCAGCCTTTTTGTTTAATAAACCCAAGCTGTTTTTCCGGAAGAAAGCCAGGGTCAATGATCACACAATCAATGGTGTCTTCATCAGCCAATATATATATATTATTGCCCATCGGTCCGATGGTAAGGGTTTCGTAAGTTAATTTCATACCAATTTCTCAAAGAATTCAAACAATTGCAGGTATTTTTCGATGGTCATGACTTCTCTCGGCAGCGTGGTCAGGCTGGTCAGACCATCCCGTTCAACAACCACATCATCCTCGATCCGCACTCCGCCCAATCCTGGCAGATAGATGCCGGGTTCAATGGTAAAAACCATACCCTCTTCCAGGGTCAGATCGCTTCCACTAAAGATGTAGGGAGCTTCATGCGCCTCCATCCCCAGCCCATGTCCGGTGCGGTGGGTGAAATATTCGCCAAAGCCGTTTTTTTCAATCTCATCTCTTGCGACCGCGTCCACCTGCCCGGCTGTCATTCCGGCTTTTCCGGCAGCCACTGCATAGTGATTGGCGTGTTGGACGGTCTCAGCGATTTCCACCATACGCTGGTCAATCATTTCCACAAAGAAACAGCGGGTTATGTCCGAAAAATAACCCTCATATCCTGCCCCCCAATCGAATAAGAGCACATCACCCGCATCGACTCGCCGTTGCGAAGGGGATGCGTGCGGGTTTGCAGTGTTGGGACCGCTTGCAACGATTGGCGCGAACGGCAATTCTTGGTCAGAACCATGCCGGTAAAGCTGCATCAGCAGCTCTGCTGCTATCTCCTTCTCGGTTTGACCAACTCTGATCGTCCTCAACGTGCTCAATAACGCATTCTCGGCAATTTCTGCGGCTTTTCGCATTTTTGTCAGCTCGTTTGCGTCTTTACGCATACGCAACTGGGCAAACACCTGGCTGCCATCCACAAATTCAGCCAGTGGAAGAGACTTTCGTAGAAACTCCAGCTCCAGGTAACGCAGCCCGGTTGGTTCGACGCCTATGCGCAGTTCCACGTTTTGGAAATCAGCCAGGGCATGATCAAATTCTTCTTGCCACGTGGCGGGGTCATCTCCGTAAAGTCGAACCTGGCACTTAAACGTCAACTCCTCGAGTTTGGCTGCCTCCAGCTTTGGCAAAATTAAAACTGGCTGCCCTCCCAAGGCTACGATTAACACGACCGGTCTTTCCATAAGGTGAAATTGCAGCCCTGTCAGGTAACGAAAGCTGGCGCCCGGGTTCACAACCACAGCGTCCAGCTCAGATTTTTGGATAAGAGAATTCAGTTTTTCAATTCGGTTTGTCAACAGGTCCTCGGTTATTTGGTCTGCCTTAGAGTTTCCCTGAACAACGCAACCAGCACGATGATGACCAGCAGCCCACCCATGAACAGAATCCCATTCACATTGACCACCGAACCAGGCGTCACGGGTGTGTTCTGCGCATCTATCGTCGGATCGCCTGTCTGCAAAACCTGCTGCTGGACGGCAGTCTGGGTCATGGTAACTGGATTGATGATCGTGCGCCGTTCTTGTATGCTGACAAACAGCACAAGGGTAATTACCATCACAATCATAACAATAATTGCCAGTGGGGTTCCGTTGACCTGCCATTTTTTGTTTTCGGACGGTTGATTATGGGAATCAGGCATTATTTGACACTTTCGACCGCCAGGCGCGCGGTTTCAACCACGTCACCGCCATCACGCAGGATCAAGAGGGTCGCATTTCGCAAGATTGGACCCAGTTGGTTGAGAACGGCGCCAGGTGGGTATATCACTGCCGCCATGGCAACTTTTTCCAAAGCCGGTTTCAGGTTTGGTTCGGTCCAGGCGCCCAATGCCGACGGTCTTGAAGGTAGTTTGTGCAACGCCTCGGTCCAGTTTGCCAGGAATTCGGTTTGCATCAGTTCTTCAAGCAAATCCATGGCGAGCTCCTGCCTGGCAATATCCGGATTTCCTAATGCCCAGGCAGAGCCTGTTGCCAATGTGAACTCCGGTTCGGTCATCATGGCATCAGGCTGGTTGGAATTTTCATCAGTATGGCTCAGCACGTAGCTGGCTGGAACAACAGCAGTATCCAGGTTGCGGTCCAAAAAAGATTGGAAAACCTGGGCATCATTTTGGTAGGATAAGGAGAGACTATTGATGTGTCGTGTGTTCAATGCATTTTTAAGGGCTTGCAGAGCAGCGACCAACGGTTCTTCTTCCAGCAAAGCGTACCCCTGCCCATCAATTACATCTCCTCCAGCAGACATATACAACAACAGCAAAAATCTGCCCAGCGGATCGTCAGCCGCAAAGCCAAAGATCCCGAAATTATTATGAATTTGATCCCATTCATTCGATGGAATCAATAGATTTGTCGAGCTGTAGATCAAAGTAAGGGGGTCGGCCATCAGCGCTATCGCCAGGACCTCTTCATCCACCTGGCTGAGCTGGCTTGCAAAAGGATACCAATCGTTCCCGCCCAGCATCCCTGTCAGACGTTCGTTTTCATAGATCAGGTTTCGCTGGGAAGCAACCTGCAGGTCATTTGCCGAGAGCACGATCAGGTCCGGCAAGGTCTCGGGCACGGCTGCCTTGGTGGCAGTCAGTGAATCGATCAGGCTGCCTGACCCAGTCTGAGATTTGATGCGCACCACGATTTCAATTTTGTTTGCAAAAGCATAGCTGTTTAGTTTTTCCAGAAGCAAGTCGCCCGCGTCCGTTCCGTTGTGAGGATCGAGATCGGGAGGCAGCCAGAGGATCAGTTTTTCTGGTGTTGGAAGTGGCGTCTCGGTGCTTTCCGATCGAGTCGTTGCGCTTGCTTCAGGCGTCGGTTGGGTTTCGGTAGCGTCAGGAGGCTGCGTAGCATTCTGCCAGGGTAGTTCAAAATCAAAAGGCAGGCTTTCGCATCCAGTCAGCATGATTAACAGGATCACGAGGGTGACCAGGGTAATTCGCGAAAGCAAGCCTTTCCTGTTTTTGTCTCGTTTAGTCATAAGCTCAATTGTAAATCATATCGAGCGGACTGCTGTTTCCTTAAAAACCGATCGGTTTCCCCAGCAATCCAGTTAATAATTCCACACAACCCTGCAAATCGTCAGTATCGACCATCTCAGAAGGGGAATGGATATATCGGCAGGGGATTGAGAGGCAGCCAGCCGGTACTCCAGCTCGCGTCCGCTGGATAGCCGCTCCATCGGTCCCGCCAGCTTCGAGCACTTCCATCTGATAGGGTAACCCCTGGGCTTTGGCTTCTTCAACCATCCAGTTGATCACCCGCGGGTCAGCGATAAAGGATGAATCGCGCACTTTTATCGCTGGTCCTTTGCCCAGGGAAACTTCCATTTTGGTGCCTTTGGGCGTGTCGCCGGTACGGGTCACATCGACTGCGATGCCGACTTCGGGGTCAACCCCGTAGGCAGCCGTGATTGCCCCACGCAAGCCAACTTCTTCCTGCACACTGAAAACAAAATAAATCTCGTTTGGAGTGTTTTGTACAGCTTTCAACGCGCCGATCGCCACGGCAACCGCTGCCCGGTCGTCCATCGATTTCGCCACCAGGCGTTTGCCCAGGTTCATAAACGGTCGCTCAAAGCCGCAGACATCTCCAACGCCAACTTTACTGTCGTCCCTGGAGGTTGCGCCAGTATCGATGAAAAGTTTCGCCAGGTTGGGTTGTTCATTTGCTTCCAGTCTTTCAACCCCAATCACACCCTGGGTTCCATTCATAAACAAAACCCTGCCGCCGATGCAGGTGTAGGGGCTGACCCCACCGATAGAGATGAAACGGGCAAAGCCATTATCATCAACGTGAGTGACCATCAAGCCGATCTCATCCACATGTGCTGAGACCATTACGCGCTTTCCGCCCTCAGCCTTTTTTCCTTTTCGGGCGATCAGGTTGCCAAGAGCATCGGTATAGAATTCGTCAACATGTTCACGTATTTCTGCTTCAATTTTGGAACGAATCTGGTGTTCAGAGCCGGATGGACCGGGGGTCTCAACCAGCATCTCTAAAGTTTTCAATAAGTCGTTTGTCTTTGCCATTATTTAATCTCCTGCGGGTTTAGGATGCTTCTGTCAAGCCGTGAAAGCGCGGCATGCATTAATTTTAAGGTGTTTAATTCATCATCGATGCGAACCAGACCGGCAGCTGAGTGCAGATAGCGCTGGGGCACAGAAACCGATACACTGGGTACGCCTGCGCGGGTTTTATGGATCGCGCCGGCGTCGGTGCCGCCCCTGCCGGGTTGACGATATTGCCAGGGAATCTTTTCCGCATCCGCGGTGTCGGTCAGCCATTTCACCAGGCGCCGGTCACCAATCGTCGCGCCGTCCATCAGGTAAATCGCCGGACCGCCATCGAGTTTTGTGTTGTGAGTAGTGTTTTCTTCACCATCAAAGTGCGGCATATCGTTTGCTGGAGTCGAGTCCATGGCAATGCCGATATCAGAGGTGAAGTGATATGCCGCTGTTTTCGCGCCTCGCAAACCCAATTCTTCCTGCACTGTAAATGCAGCCAGCAGATCGATATTTTCAGGAGCGTTTTTTAGCAATTCGATCAGGTTAAACACTCCCAGTCGGTCATCCAGGGCTTTTCCGCGCAAACTTGGTCCCAAAACTGCGAGCTTTGTGTCAAATGTTGCCCGGTCTCCGATTTCAACCAGTTTGGAGCCGCCCAAGCCAACATCAATTCGCAAAGACTTCACTTTCAGTTCCTGCTCACGTTCTTCTTTTGTGGTCAGGTGTATTGCCTTGGCGCCGATAACCCCAGGAACGTGTTTTCGCCCCACAATCACGGGTTTACCCACCAATTGTCGCGGGTCGACACCTCCGATGACGACAAATTCAAACAATCCGTCACCGTCTTCTTTGATAAGCATCATGCCAATCTCGTCCATGTGAGCGGCAACCATCACACGTGGGCGGATTGGTTCGTTGCCTTCACGGCTGACCAATACGTTACCCATCGCGTCTGTGTGCATTGAATCTTTAAACTCCTGTAACTCTGCGTAGACAATTTCGCGGACTTCCTGCTCGTCGCCCGAAACTGCCAGGGCATTGCTCAGCCGTGTAAGCAGATCCAATTCCTTTTTACCCATTTTGGGAGAATATTTCTTCGCCATTGTCTACTCCCATCTCACAGAATTCATGAAATCGAGCGGCAAATCGGTGATGAATTCAGCCATCAGCCTGCCGGCTCGTTTGATGTCTTTGATACTAACCACTTCCACCGGTGTATGCATGTACCGTAGGGGGATGCCCAGTTCAACCACCGGGATACCTGCCTGGGCAATCTGGATGTCATATGCATCGGTGCCAGCCCCGCTTGGAGCGAAGTCACGTGCCAGCGGAATCTCATACTCATCGGCAGTTGCCTTCATCGCTGCATATAGTGCCGGATGATCACACGACCCCCAGGTGATTGTGATCGTCTTGCCCATATCAAACAAGACCGTATCTCCACCGCCAGGACCTTTGGCAAAAGTTACATCGATGACGATGGCAAAATCGGGCATGATATCAAAAGAGCTGCCCATCGCACCGATTCCGCCGACCTCTTCCTGCGAGGTGGCAACCGCAATCACATCCCAAAGATGTTTGCGCCTGGAGAGGTAATCGAGCGCGATCGTGGTTGCGGCAACCGAAGCGCGGTTATCGAGGGTGTGCCCGCTGATCGTTTCTCCGCTTAGTTCGCGCGGTTCGGTGGCAAAAGAGATCACATCGCCTACGCGCACGAGCCGTTCAACTTCGGCAGGGTGCAAGCCGGTATCAACCAGCAGATATTTCTGTGGCAGCGGACCTTTCTGACCATCTTTTGGCAAAAGATGCGCCGGCGGCATAACCACCATTGCTGGAAGCTCGACGGTTTCATCTCTTTGGGTGCCATGGACAGTCACCATCTGACCAGGCAAAATGCGCGAGTCCACCCCGCCGACCTGGGTGAGGCGCAAAAACCCGGCTTCGATACCGGTAACCATCAGACCAATTGCGTCCATATGGGCTGCGATCATCACTTTGGGTCGCGGTTCCGTGCCCGCCCCATAGCGAATGGCATGGTAACTGCCATGGCTGCTCACCCAGGTGCGGTCGCTCAGTTCCTGCCAGACCGGGGTAATCACGTCACGAATCGGCGCTTCATATCCGGAAATCCCGGAAACCGAGAGCATCGATTTTAAAAAAGGAAGAAGTTCAAATTTCATAAGCCCCTTTCATGGGTTAGGATTTGGTTCATCAGTAGGCTCCAGGGTATTTGTTGGAGGAATTTCTTCGGTAGGTGTGGGGGTTTCGGTAGGAGAACCCTCATCGGTAGCGCTTGGTTCAGAAGTTGCTGTCGGAGTTGGTGTGACAGTAAGCGTATTTGTTGGCTGCAGGGTTTGGGTCGGAGTTAGCGTGATCGAAGCAGTGCGCGTCAGGTAGGCGGTAAGTGTGATCGTTGGGATCGCTGTGACCGTGGATGTTCTGGTTGGGGTTGCTCTTTCAGGCTGCGGACCTTGATCAAGCCGCAGCAGGACAAACCCGAGCAGGTAGCAGGGGATTGTAATTAAAATCAGCAAGGTCAGTAAATAGCGTATACGTGTCTGCCTTGATAATTTTTCCAAGCCAATCTCCTTATAAATAGAGTCGCTCATACTATTGAACGCTACTATATAATGATACCATTGCCAGGATATCTTAACTCAATTCTGCTATAATAAGGACGTAAACCATCCGAAAGAGGAGGCTGCCATGGCTAGTAAGGACAAAGCAGGTAAAGAAGAACGAAAGAAACCCAAGCAAACCATAAAAGAGAAACGTAAAGCTAAGGACGAGAAGAAAAAGACCACGTCCATCACCAACACTGGCGCTTAAAGAGCCAGTCCGATTCGATTAAAAGCCAGCCCTTGTGGAATATTCCCCGGATTGGCTTTTTTTGTTCCTGCTCGCATGCATCCTTCTGAGAATAGACAGCTTGCGTAAATCTCAACCGGTTCCCAGATAAAAGTGAAACACTTCTCCCTCGAATAGCGTTTCTGTTAATAGAAACAATTCAAAGGAGAATAAATAAAATGAAACGATCCAAAATTTCAATTCTCTTTATTTTTATCTCAGTAGTATTTTTTGCTTCCGCCTCAGCGGTTGGGCAAGTAGAAGCTGCAGAAGATGACCGTCATTGTGTTTCTGCTTCACTGAGGGATACTGAGATGCCTAAAACGGTTCTTTTACCGTCCTTTTTCACGCCGCTAGCCATCAAAATAGCTGCATCACTGGCATTGCCAGCCTCTCTCACTTTCTCATAGCGGGCATCCAGGTACAGATAGACTATCGTATGCGTTTCAAAAGTCCGTAGGCAAGGAAAAAAAGAGGAAGTCCCTTTACAATATGTTTTG
>DHRN01000094.1:0-7035 GCA_002411175.1 Anaerolineaceae bacterium UBA5311
CATTTCGTAGGGCGTGATTGAGGAGGTTGTGATATTGGTGCGCCGGTGATGATGCTCCCCCTCAATCCGCCGACCACAACGACCACACACAACGGCGGATTGCGGGAGGGCATGGCAGCCGTCCCCTATGCCACAATCGGAACGACGTGGCAACTGTCCCCTACACCCAATTTGGGAGGGCGTGGGAAGAATCCCATGACGTTTTTTGCCATCAGTGATCAGCCGTTACATTATAAAAATCAGCAATATATTCCTTGACTTTGCTTAATATAATTGTTATACTAAAGTTACTAACGCGCGTTAATAACGAGAGGATCTATGCGGAGAAGGATTACAAGTCAGGATGTCGCCGACCTGGCAGGGGTTTCCCGGACCACGGTCTCTTTTGTGTTGAATAACGACAACCGCTTCTCCATCCGCCCCGAAACCGTCGAAAAAGTGCGCACAGCTGCCAAGCAACTTGGCTACTACCCAAACGCATCCGCCCGCGCGCTTGCTTCCAATCAAACCAAGAACATCGGTCTGATCATCAGCCGCGCCCCGCAATATATCGCCTCAGACTCTTTTTTACCCCAAATCATCGGCGGTCTTCTTGATGTCACCAAACAGCATTCACAGGGTCTGCTGCTCGAATGGGTTGAGCCGGGTCAGCAGCTCGAGACTTATCTTGAGCTCACCCGTTCTCATCATATCGATGGGATGATCCTGATGACACCGCGCCTGGACGACACCGGATTGAAAGCCCTCGAAGAAGCGGATATCCCCGTGGTTTTGATGGGACATATTCCCGGATCAAGGCTGCACTCAGTCGATGTGGACAATCGCGCTGCTGCCGAGATGGCGGTGCGCCACCTGGTGGACCTCGGGCATACCAAAATCGCCTGCATCATCAACGCGGCTCGCCCGTACACCTCTGCTTCACAACGGCTTGAAGGTTATAAACAAGCGTTGGAGCAAGCTTTGTTGGGTTACAATGAATATCTGGTGCGCGAAGCTGATTTTGACATAAAAAGCGGTTTTCTGCAGATGAATTCGCTGTTAGATTCCAGCGAAGAGTTTACGGCTGTTTTTGTAGCCAGCGATAATGTCGCTGTCGGCGCCTATGCAGCCCTGCGCGATGCCGGATTGTCAGTTCCTGGTGACATTTCGGTGGTCGGTTTTGATGATATCCCCCTGACACCTTTCATGGAACCCCCGCTGACCACCATCCGCATGCCCGCCCGTGAAATTGCCCAACAGTCGTATCATTTGCTGATGCGCCTGATGAAGAGGGATTACCCGCAAAACCCTGAAGTTTTATTACCAACGGATCTGGTATTACGCCAGTCGACCCGTTCCTTAATAGATTAACAAAAGTTCAGTGAACTTTTGTGTCTGAACAATTTTGAAAACTGTTTCTATGCTACTGAAAGGAGTAAAAGATGAAACAAAAACGTACCTTATGGACTCTATTGGCAGTTTTGCTGATTGCGTCCCTCGCCCTCGCTGCGTGCACAAGCCCCGCAGAACCAACAACGCCCCCGGTGGAAGAACCGGTGGAAGAACCGGTCGAAGAGCCGGTTGAAGAGCCGGTGGAAGAACCCGTGGGAGATTTCGACTGCACAGGGGTAAATGCCGGAGATACCATCTCCATGCTTTACCAATGGTCAGGTGAAGAAGAAGCCAAGCTGACCGCCATTCTGCAACCCTGGATGGAGGCTTGCGGCGTTACGGTAGTTCCCGAATCCACCCGTGATCAGGCTCTGCTGGACACCCGCGTCCAGGCAGGCACACCCCCGGATATCGCTTTCTGGAACGTTCCCCAATTGACCCAATATGCTGACCAGTTGGTTGACATGAACACCCTCGGTGCCAATGCTGCCAATTATGCCGGCTATTGGGGTGACATCGGCACCGTCGACGGTCGCTGGCTTGGCTTGCCCGTCAAAGCTGACGTCAAAACCCTTATCTGGTACAGCCCTGCCAATTTTGATGCAGCTGGCTACGTTGTTCCCACCTCCTGGGATGGACTTGTCGCTCTCGTAGACCAAATGGTCGCAGACGGTAATGTGCCCTGGTCTATGGGCTTTGAATCCGGCGACGCCACCGGTTGGACAGGCACAGACTTTATCCAGGACATCCTGCTGGTTACCCAGGGACCCGACTATGTCAACCAGATCATCGCTGGCGAAGTGCCTTATAACGATGCTGGTGTCCGCGAAGCTTACGAGATCTATGGCAAATGGGCTATGGACCCTGCCTACACCGTTGCAGGCGCTG
This sequence comes from Anaerolineaceae bacterium UBA5311, assembly GCA_002411175.1. Lineage (GTDB taxonomy): Bacteria > Chloroflexota > Anaerolineae > Anaerolineales > Anaerolineaceae > Mesolinea. The sequence continues at coordinate 2,260 of DHRN01000094.1, forward strand.
AAGGCACGCTTTCAACCGGCTTCAACGACGCGATTCTGAAGGTTTTCTCAGATACCCCCGAAGCCTACATGGTGAAACAATCCGGCTTTGCCAGCGGCACCCTGCTGGGCACCTATCCCGACAAAGTGTATGGCGTCGATTATGACTTCTTCGGCGTCCCCGGAGCACAGGGTCTGCAAGGCGGTTCTGACTGGCTGATGGCATTCAACGACACCCCGGCAGTACGTTCGCTGATTAAATACTTGTCATCTGACAAGGGTGGTGAGATGTGGGCGCAGATTGGTTTCGACCTAAGCCCGAATGCTAAAGGCAACCAATCTTACACCTCTGAAGAAAATGCCAATAAAGCCGCATTACTCGCAAACGCGACCGGCTTTACCCCTGATATCGGCGATTCCATCCCCGGCGGCTTTGGCAGCGCTGAATTTAGCGGAATTACCGACTATGTCAATGGCGAAGAATTAGGCGCCATTCTCGATACAATCGCAGCGGCACAAGCCGACGCACTGACTCAATAACTAACCAAAAAACTGGAGGCGCCAATTTGGCGCCTCCTATCATAATCAGAGGGAGGTAGCATGGCAAAAGCACCAATCGCTTCCGTCATGAAACAAAAAACGCAAGTTCCCTGGCTTTATTTGCTTCCTGCAATCATCGTGATGACCATCTTCATCCTCTATCCAATGCTTAATACCGTCAGCCTGAGCTTTGGAAACGCAAACGGAACCGCATCGGCGGCAACGACCTGCAGAGAGGGGCAGCCTTGCTGGGGTGTCTTTGAAAATTATCGTTACGCCCTGACCAACGAACTGAACACCGCCACAGTTGAAACCACATGGGAAAGTTTCTGGGTGTCATCTTATGGAAATATGATCAAGTGGCTGCTGGTCATGGTTACCGGCACTGTTGGCATCGGGTTGATTTTCGCGGTTTTGGTGGACCGTATCAAGCGTGAAGCGTTAGCCAAGTCAATCATCTTTATGCCGATGGCGATTTCATTCGTCGGAGCCGGCGTGATCTGGAAGTTCGTTTACAACTACGGCACATCCCAGGTGCAGACGGGTATCCTAAACGCCATAATCACCGGGTTGGGTTTTAAACCGGTGTCATGGCTGACGCAATCTCCGCTTAACACCTTTATGCTCATCGTGGTGGGCATCTGGATGTGGACCGGGTTTTGTATGACCTTGCTTTCATCAGCAATCAAGTCTATTCCGGAAGAAATCATCGAAGCTTCGAGAATTGACGGCGCGACAAACTTCGAGATTTTCACCAAAATCCAGGTTCCGATCATCGCCCCGACCATCGTGGTTGTAATTACCACCATGGTGATCAATGTGCTCAAGCTCTTTGATATCGTCTATGTGATGACCGGCGGCAATTATGGAACAAATGTGATCGCGACGCGCATGTACACCGAAATGTACACCAACGCGCACTACGGACGCGGCACAGCAATCGCGGTGATCCTGGTTTTGTTCATAATTCCCTTTATTGTTATGAACATCCGCCGCTTTACTAAACAGGAGGCGATGAGATGACCACAGCAGCTCTTTCGAAACCAATCTCAAAGACAAAAAAACACCGTGAACCAAGCAAGATTGGCACAACAATTGGCATCGTTCTGATCCTGATTCTCTGGCTCGTCCCTACGGTTGGGTTGTTGGTAACCTCTTTCAGACCAGTCGCGCTGATCAATACTACCGGCTGGTGGACCGCGCTGGATGTGGACAATGGTCCCGCAAGCGCTCAACACCCTGACCCCAACGCGTCTTATGCCGAAAAATTGGGCACACGTTTCACCATCGATAATTATGTGGACGCGCTCACAGGTTATCGGGGCACAGGCACCTATCGGGCTGCCTGCGCCAGCGGGACGAAACCGCTGGGGATGAATTGTAACATTTCAGACCTGCTCAACCCGCGCGGCATGGGGCGGGCGTTTGTGAACAGCATTATCGTCACGATTCCGTCAACGATTTTGCCAATCCTGATCGCCTTGTTTGCTGCTTATGCCTTTGCCTGGATGGACTTCAAGGGTCGCTATGCCATCTTTGCCGTTTTGGTCGGGCTGCAAGTCGTGCCGATTCAGATGACCCTGGTGCCGGTTTTGCGCATGTTTGCCGGCATGGGGATCAACGGCACCTTCCCGGCAGTTTGGTTATTCCACACCGGGTTTGGGCTGCCTTATGCGATTTATATGCTGCGCAATTCGATGAGCACCCTGCCGAAAGACCTGTTCGAATCGGCTTACCTGGACGGCGCGAATCACTGGCAGGTCTTTAACAGGATTGTTTTGCCATTGACCACGCCGGCGATTGCCTCGCTGGCGATCTTCCAGTTCCTGTGGGTCTGGAACGACCTGCTGGTTTCGCTGGTCTTCCTGGGTGGACAGCGCCCGGTAATGACGTATCAGATCAGCAATATGGTCTCGTCTTTGGGCGCCGGCTGGCACCTGCTGACTGCTGCAGCGTTCCTTTCGATGCTGCTGCCGATGATCGTTTTCTTCGCGCTGCAGAAATATTTCGTCCGCGGAATGATGGCTGGCGCGGTAAAGGGATAATTGCGATAGCTTGAGCTTTATGCGTGCAGGGGAGGCTGCCACGGTCTCCCCTGTTGACCGCGCCCGGCTTCACGAGCACGGTCTCCAAAACCTGGGGGGCATGGTCTCGATTCGCATCGTGAAGCCCGCCAGCACATCATTTCTATCGCGGCTTGAACAAACTGATTATTAGGAGAACAAAATGACACAAAAAACACCCTGGTATAAAGACGCGGTCTTTATCGAACTCAACACCCGTGCTTATAAAGACTCAAATGGCGACGGATGGGGCGACCTGCCCGGGTTGATTACAAAGTTGGACTACCTGAAAAATCTGGGTGTAGACGCGATCTGGCTGCTGCCGATCATGCCCTCCCCACTGCGCGACGATGGCTACGACGTCAGCGATTTTTGTGACATTTTCCCCGCTTATGGCAGCATGGATGACTTCAAAACCCTGGTCCGCGAAGCCCACAGCCGTGATTTGCGCATCATCGTCGAGATCATCCCCAACCACACCTCCGACCAGCATTCCTGGTTCCAGGCATCGCGCGACCCCAGCCACCCCGAACACGAAAAATACCGCGACTGGTACGTCTGGTCTGACACCGATCAGAAATATCTGGGCACACGCATCATCTTTACCGACACCGAGACCTCCAACTGGACCTTCGACCCGCTGCGGGGTCAATATTTCTGGCACCGCTTCTACTCCACCCAGCCCGACCTGAATTATGACAACGAAGAAGTGCGGCAAGCCATGCTCGACATCGTAAAATTCTGGATCGACGCCGGCGCGGATGGTTTGCGCATCGATGCCCCGCCCTATCTGTTCGAACGCGAGGGCACCAGCAGCGAAAACCTGCCCGAAACGCACGCCTATCTGAAACGTATGCGCAAATTCGTTGACGACTACAAGCCCGATACGCTTTTGCTCAGCGAAGCCAACATGTGGCCTGAAGACGTGATCGAATACTTCGGTGATGGCGACGAAATGCACATGAATTTCCATTTCCCGCTCATGCCGCGCCTGTTTATGGCGCTGGCAAAGGGCGATCGCACACCAATTGAAGAAATTTTAGCGCGCACGCCCGACCTGCCGGAAGGCTGCCAGTGGGGCACCTTTTTGCGCTGCCATGATGAGCTTACGCTCGAAATGGTCACACCCGAAGAACGCCAGTGGATGTGGGAAACCTACGCGCCCGACCCCCGGCAGCGAATCAACCTCGGCATCCGCCGCCGGCTCGCTCCGCTGGTGGACAACGACCAGCGCAGGATTCTCTTGCTGCACTCCATGCTGCTCACCATGGTTGGATCGCCCTTCCTTTATTATGGTGACGAGATTGGCATGGGCGACAACATCGAATTGTTCGACCGCAACGGCGTGCGTACCCCCATGCAGTGGGATGACAGCCCGAATGCTGGTTTTTCCGACGCCCCAGCTGAAAAACTGTACTCACCGGTTATCTCCGACCCTGTTTATGGCTACCAAAAAGTGAACGTCGCTGCCCAGGAGGCTGACCCAGACTCGCTTTTGAATAAAGTGCGCCGCCTGATTGCGGTGCGCAAGCAGCACCCGGTCTTTGGTAGGGGCGATTTCAGCTGGCGGTCGTTCAGCTTTGAGAGCAAAGCAGTGGTCGCCTATCAGCGCAAGTGGCAAGATTCGCGCATCGTGGTGCTGAATAACCTGCGCAATGCGCCGGTTAAAGGGTGGATCCCGGAGACTGCGGAAAAATTCATTGATATTTTGAGCGGAGAGACCGTTTTGCCCGGTGATTACACCCTTTCACCTTATGGCTTTTTATGGCTGCTGCCAGTCGATGACCACTCCAACCCAACCCAACCCCCTTTGTAGAGGCGCTGGGGGGTTGGTTGTTTCGAAGGTGGTAATATGTAGGGCGAAGTACCGCTTTTGCTATCACAATCCCCTCTTTAGAGGCGTTGGGGGGGTGGTTGTTTCGAACGTGGTAATTTGTAGGGCGAAGTACCGCTCTTGCTACCACAACCTCCTCTTCAGAGGGGGGCAGGGGGGTGAGAGAATTGGGAACATCTATGCGGTTGTTGTGGAACCTATTTTTGTTATTTACCACCCACTTTTTTACGCTCTTACCACCCCCTCTTCAGAGGGGGGCAGGGGGTGAGAGAATTGGGAGCAGCTGTTAAGTTGTTGTGGAACCTATTTTTGTTATTTACCACCCACTTTTTTACGCTCTTACCACCCCCTCTTTAGAGGG
>DHRN01000094.1:7156-7967 GCA_002411175.1 Anaerolineaceae bacterium UBA5311
GTGAGAGAATTACAAAAAGGATGCATGGGTGCGGTCATTGCGAGCCGTTTTGCCGTTAAGCCTTGATATTAGGGACTGATTCCGTTCGGCAAAATGGCGTGGCAATCCGCAGTTTATCTTTTGCATCTATTCCTGACAAGAAATCAAAGGCAGGCTGCCACGCCCCCTTGTCGTTAGTCAACAGCCCCTGCTATTCAGGTAACGGGGGCTCGCAGTGACGCATCTCTAATCTGTCATTTCGAGCGAAGCGAAGCAATCTGCCTTTACTTTTTTCCTATCAGCAATCAGTTAACCTGTCATTGCAAACGCGGTATTATGTAGGGCAAATTACCGATCGTGCCACCCACCTGGAGTTGATTGTGTTTTATTGATTGGAAATTCTCTCACCCCCTTTAATTCCCCCTCTAAAGAGGGGGTCGTTGTCGCGCACCCGCTCCCCGCTTCCAGTTCCCGGCTCCCTGTTCCCTGTTACCTGCTCGCCACTCCCTGTTACCTGGTTTCTATCAGCAACAAACTTATTCGTCATTGCGAGCCGTTTTGCCGTTAAGCCTTGATATTAGGGACTGATTCCGTTCGGCAAAACGGCGTGGCAACCCGCAGTTTATCTTTTGCATCTATTCCTGACAAGAAATCAAAGGCAGGCTGCCGCGCCCCCTTGTTCTGACGCAAGAGCTCCCGCCTTTCGTCTTACGGGGGCTCGCAGTGACGGAAAAATGAATTACATTTACAAAGTTCCCTGCTTCCCGCTACCCGCTCCCGGCCACCCGCTCCCCACTCCCTGCTCCCCACTGTCTGCATCCAGCCCTCTCCT
>DHRN01000094.1:8116-15874 GCA_002411175.1 Anaerolineaceae bacterium UBA5311
CGTGGTCCCCCTTCTCCAAAGGAAAAGGCAAGCTTATTCACAGCTCCCTGCACCTGGAACCTTATTTGTCATTATTTATGGGATAATAGATATCACCATTCATACGCAGGAGGCAATTATGAAACGAAAAGTAACCTTTGGCAGACTATTATTATTCTTCATCAAAGCCTACTTTCTCATCGGGCTTGTATACGCCTTTAGCGGGTACGCCAAGGACCTGATTGCCAAAAGAATCCCCGTATTCTCCCCGCTCATTGGCATACCCCTGGATACGCTGGGCTGGCCCTGGAACATGCGGGGCGCTTATCTCAACGGCTTTCTGGATGCCCAATTTTTCGTCACGCTTGCCGCCATCCTGATCGCTTTGATTCTCTTCCTGCGCATGCTCTTCATTAAGATTGATGGTCGATAGCTCATAGCTCAAAGCACAGGTTGTTTCCAGCCAGTCGCTCAGTTTCTCAGCTGTGCATATCCTGCGAGGCATTGGAATTTCCTGCGCCCAGTTTCAACCCGTTACACTTGCCCCAAAACTGACAAAACCTGCTACAATATTCATAGAAGAAAAGAAGAAATCCAAAAGTCGCTTGGATTGGCTTGATAACTATGTCAAGAACCCTCCGAACCACGCTTATCACACTGGGGGTTTTACTCCTGTTGTATGGGGTGTTCTATTTTCTCGGCAGACCGGCTATTCCGCTGCCAACGATTCGCTACCCCGTCCCACAGGGTCAAACGCTTCACAATCTCGTCACGGCTACCGAGGCGGATGAAATCAAGCTGGACTTGAATACAAAGGGCAGCCTCAACCTGACCAGTGCCGGCGAGGAACTGGTTAAACTGAATTTCACCCCCCAAACCCTTGCTACCACACTCGACCTCGCCCTCAAACTTGCCCCGGGGGAAACGCTACAGGCATATCAACAATTTGTGGATCGTTTTCCCGTCTATCCCTGGTTGCTGCGTTATACCAGCGAACTATTTTTTCATGTTCTGCCGATTCGTTTTTCGGTGGTCATGACACCATAACTTGTTCAAGTATTAATCATTAGCGTAAAGGAGATAAAAGATAATCATGAAAAAAAATACCAACCTACTAAAACTAATCATCGCCATTGTTCTCGTGTTGGGGATCAGTGTCATGCAGCACACCCCTTCAGCTGTGGCGGAGATTCCCATGCAACAAGATGGTCCCGCCAATCGAATCTATATTGATGTGACCTACGACCCGGTCACACAAACCTACAGCCTGGGCGGTTTCTCTTCCGCGGAACTCGAGCAATATGGCGCTCCCGGGTTTACCCCTGAGCTCTGGCAAGTGCTTGCCTCGCTCGATTCGATCACGCTGAAGTTGGAAAACGAGCAATTCAACCTGGTCACTGATGAAGAACAACTGGCTTCGATCGCCTGGGATGCTTCTTCACGCCAGATCCTCTACGGAATGCTCGATGCCTACATTGAGCTGGGCAGAGTGGATTTGGACCGCGCGGAAGCCTGGCTCGACAAAGCCGATATCGAATTTAGCCTGCGAAACTCGAAAGAACTCAGCGACCCGCTCCTGATCCAACTTGCCACACTGCTGCAGGTCAACATCGATGATGATAATGGTGCTGTTAACGTGGAAGGCATCCCCACCGGCTTTGGTCTCACTCCCGAGATCCAGGAAATGATCCGGGCAGCCAACCTCAACAATATCAAACTTTGTTGGAATAAAGGTGTCATCGACAGCGAGATTAACGGCAGCACCCTGCCCCAGCTTACCCTCTATGAAGGCGGCATCAACGTCGTCGACAGAGCTTTTGGGCTCAGCCTGGGCGACCTTGGTCCTATTTTTGATTCAACCTTCGGCGCGGGCATAGTTTTTGGCGAAGGCGACCCTGTCACTGGTGAATGCCTGCCCTAAATCGGGCAGTTGGCAAAGAGCAATTCTGCTCTCAGCTTGATTTTCGAGGTTTGAAGTGAGACCGCTTTCGCAAATATGTGAGCCGGTCTCACTCCTTATGGGGGAGTTTCGTGTTTTTCTCCGGTTTTAAATGATTTAACTTCACCCAGCTTTTTCATTTGAAATTGGTCTGATTTTACCCTTGACAAACTGTTTTAAATGATTTAACTTCACCCAGCTTTTTCATCTTGATGTAAAATTATTTTATTGTCGGTCTGTTTCATGTTTTAAGGAGATATAGACTCCAAAAACCAATCAGCAAAAGGAGAAAAATGAGAAGTAAGCTATTGTTATTTGTTAGTTTGTTCCTGGTGTTTGCCATGGCTCTTTCAGCCTGCCAAACCGCCACACCACCCGAGGAACCCCCGGTCAGCGATGTCGACTGCGGCGCTGCTTCGGCTCTTGAAGCCGAAGGCGCATACCAGGTTCCTGCTCCAATCGAAGGCTGTTTTAACGTCGCCTTTGTCTATGTCGGACCCCATGACGATGGCGGCTGGTCACAATCCCATGACGAAGGTCGCCTCTGGGTGCAGGAAAACGTCCCCGGTGTCCACACTGCCTATGTCGAGAATGTAGCCGAAGGTGTCGACTCCGAACAGGTTACCCGCTCCCTTGCCCGAAAAGGTTTTGATATGATCTTCACCACCTCATTTGGCTTCATGGATGCCACCGAAACCGTCGCCAGCGAATTTCCGGAAAAAGATTTCGTGCATGTTTCCGGATACAAATTTAATGGAACCAACTTTGGCAACCTGATGGGCGCCATGGAAAACATTAAATATCTGGCTGGAATGCTGGCTGGCTCCCGCGCCAAAACCGATGGCAATCCCAAGATCGGTTACATGGCAACCTTCCCCATCCCCGAAGAACTGCGCCTTGGCAATGCCTTTGCCCTCGGTGTGGCAAAGACCTGCCCCGAATGCACCATTGACGTGCGCTTTATTCACACCTGGCACGATCCGACCATCGAACAAGAAGCCGCCAAATCGCTCTTTGATGCCGGCGCCCAGGTGGTCATGACCGGTGCCGATACTCCCGCCCCCGCCATTGCCGCGCCTGAAGGCAAATGGGGTATTACCTATGACTACCGGCATAACTGCACACACGATGCCTGCCTAAGCAGCATGTACTGGGATTGGGGTCCCATGTATAAGATTGAGATCGAAAAATCGATGAACGGCACCTTTGCAGGTGAAGCGGTCTATTTCGATACCTATGAAGGCGGTATGGGGCTGCTCGGTTTTATGCAAGGCGAAGAATATATGCCCGGCGTTGCCGATTTACCCGCGGAAGACCTGCAAATGATCCAGGATGAGCTGGCGCTCTTTATGTCCGGCGCAAAGGATCGTTTTGCCCTCTTCACCGGTCCAATCACCGACAACCAGGGCAACCTCGTCCTCGCGGAAGGCGAGAGCCTGCGCCAGGTCGATTTGGACTGCTTTGAAGGTCCGGACACTCCCTGTGAAGGTGGTGTCGGCATGTATTGGTGGAACGAAAACTTCACTGCCGAACTTCCTTAAATCAATCAAACCATTCAGAGAGATGGCTCATGGGAGCCATCTCTCGATTGAAAAGAACTCATGACATTTTCAGAAAAACCAAATGCAGTGCCCGCCGTGGAGATGCAGGAAATCACCCTGCGCTTTCCCGGCGTTTTAGCGAACGACCGTGTCAACTTCACCATGTATCCCGGCGAAATACATGCCCTCCTGGGAGAGAACGGCGCCGGTAAGAGCACGCTGATGAACGCGCTCACCGGTCTCTATAAACCCCAGTCTGGCGAAATCCGCATCCACGGGAAAAAGGTCAGCTTCAATTCACCCAAAGATGCCATCGCCCACGGCATTGGCATGGTGCATCAGCATTTTATGCTCGTCGAAAATCAAACCGTAACCGAAAATATCCTTATCGGGCTTGACACTCCCCGTTTTGGGCTCAACCTTAAGAAATATGACGACGAAGTTTCCCACCTGGCAGAGCAGTTCGGCATTCATATCGATCCTACCGCCAGGATCTGGCAGCTTTCGGTTGGCGAGCAGCAGCGTGTCGAGATTCTCAAGATTCTCTATCGCGGCGCTGATATCCTGATCATGGACGAGCCCACCGCCGTCCTCGCTCCCCAGGAGGCTGATGAGTTGATGGATACACTCAAAGAGATGGCTGCCCAGGGCAAAGCGATCGCCTTCATCAGCCATAAGCTCGCCGAGGTCAAACAAGTTGCCGACAAGCTCACGGTCCTGCGGCGTGGTCGTGCCACTGCCGAACGCGTGGACCTGCAAGAGTACACCCGTGAAAGCCTCGCCTCTTTGATGGTCGGTCGTGAAGTGATTTTTAATTTGCATAAATGTGAGCAGGAACCCGGGCGTGAAATCCTGCGCCTCGAGGCTGTCTGCGCGCTCAATAATAAGAACCTGCCCGCGCTGCGTGATGTAGACCTCTCGCTGCACGAAGGCGAGATCTTTGGCATTGCTGGTGTCGCTGGGAATGGTCAGAGCGAGCTGGTCGAAGTGATCACCGGATTGCGCGAATGCAGCGGTAATGTTTGGCTGGAGGGCAAGAATATTGCCAACAAACCGCCTTCATTCTCCATCAGCCAGGGGCTCGCACACATCCCCGAAGACCGTATCGGCGTCGGCACAGCCCCAAACCTCTCACTGACCGGCAACATCATCATGAAACGGTACGATCAGGAGCCTGTCAGCCAAAAATGGCAGCTCAACTATGTCGCAGCCGACGCTCTCGCTGGCAATCTGAAAGATGAGTACGACATCCAGGCGCCCAGCGTGCAAACCCAGGCGCGCAAACTTTCGGGCGGAAATTTACAGAAGCTGATCCTCGCGCGAGAGCTTTCAAGCACACCCCGCCTGATCGTCGCCATGCAGCCCACCCGTGGGCTGGATATCGGCGCTATCGAGGGTGTTCGCCAGCTTTTGCTGCGCCAGCGCGAACTGGGCACTGCCATTTTATTGGTTTCTGAAGATCTCGACGAATTGCTCTCCCTCTCAGACCGCATCGCGGTTATGTATGAAGGGCATGTCGTCGGCGTCCTTTGCAGTGGTGATTTTGACATTACCAATATCGGGCTGATGATGACCGGCACGCTCCCCCAGGACCTGCCTCCCGAACAAGAAGCCCCCAAGGACCCTGCGCCCGGCTCCGCATCGGCTTTCGATGAGGTCCTCGACCATGTAAAAGATTATGAGCAAATCGAACAGGCGATACCGCCTGCCGGGCAGCCGGTGATCATAACGGAAGAAGAATTGCCTCCCGCAGAAGACCCTGATGCGGGTTTGTCCGAAAAAGAACGCGTTTTGCGTAAAGTCTTAGGCAAAAAGTATGCCGAGGGAGATGAAGAATGAAAATTCCCTATCCCATATTTCTTAAACGCACCGAAGATACCCCCAGGTGGCTTCCTACCGTCACCTCGGTCGGAGCGGTGCTGCTCGCCTTTGTAATCTCGGGCATTATCCTCGCTGCCACTGGTGCGAATCCGTTCCAGGTTTATGCCTACTTTTACCGGGCATCTTTTGGCTCGTGGGGCGCCTTTTCAGATGTCATGGTCAAAGCCATTCCGCTGATACTGATCGGCTTAGGCTGCGCGCTGGCTTTTCGCATGCGGCTTTGGAACATCGGCGCAGAAGGTCAGTTTTTCGTAGGCGCTTTTTTGGCAAGCGCCGTGGTCATGGTGCCGCTGGTCAACCTCGATACCACCCCACGCTGGGCGATCATCGCGCTGATGATGCTGCTTGGCATGATCGGCGGGGCGTTGTATGGCTTCATCCCAGGGTTTTTGAAAGCCAGGCTGCATATCAATGAAGTTATTATCACGCTCATGCTTAATTACGTCGCCGTGCTCTGGAATAACTACTGGATCTTCGGCAAATGGAGCGAAGCCGGCTTTCAGATGACCAAAACATTCCCGCGCAATGCCTGGCTGCCACGCCTGGCAGATTATGCCGCGGAAATACCTGCTTTTTCCGGGTTGACTCTGCACGCCGGGATCATTTTTGGTCTGATCGCCGCCGTGATTATCTACCTGATCGTCTACCGCAGTAAATGGGGCTACAAAATTACTTTGATTGGTGATAATCCCCGCGCGGCACGCTATGCCGGCATCGACATCGCCCGCAACACCATCCTGGTGTTCATGGTGTCGGGTGCCCTGGCTGGGCTGGCTGGTATGACTGAGGTCTCCGGCACAGTTCACCGCCTGCAGGAGCGTATATCCACTTCCTACGGCTTCTCGGGCGTGATCGTCGCCTGGCTCGCCAAACTCAACCCCTTCGCCGTGATTATCGTCTCGATCCTCTTTGGCGCGCTGCTGGTTGCCAGCCGCGAGATACAGCCCTCAGGGATCTCGTTCCTCATCCAGGGAATCACGCTCTTCCTCGTGATTAGCAGCGATGTCCTTCTCAGATATGAAATTAAGTGGGTTCGCCCTGCGCAGGAGACCGCCCAATGAATTGGATTGAAATTTTCCGCTCCGGCATTTCCACCGGCACGGTTTTGCTGATCGCCGCGATCGGCGAAATCCTCACCGAACGTTCCGGCATCCAGAACCTGGGCGTTGAAGGTATGATGCTTGTGGGTGCCATGGCTGGATTTAAGATTGCCTACCAAACCGGTAATGTTTGGCTCGGTTTGCTGGCTGCCATCGCTGCCGGCGGGCTGCTGAGCCTCGCCCACGCTGTCGTAACCATCCATTTTCAAGCCGACCAAACCGTCAGCGGACTCTCGCTCACCTTTTTGGGCACCGGGCTGGCTTTGGTTTTGGGCGAAGGACTCACCGGTCAGGTTGCCCCGATCATCCCCCGTGCCAGTGTTCCCTTGCTTTCCCAAATCCCATACCTGGGACAGGTTGTCTTTTCGGATCACAACCTGCTGGTCTATTTTGGCTACCTGCTCGTGCCGATCACCTGGTATTACATCAACAAAACCCGCCCCGGGCTGCATCTGCGCGCTGTCGGTGAAAACCCGGCTGCTGCGGATACTCTCGGAGTCAATATCTACCGCACGCGTTATCTCTATACCTTTGTCGGCGGTTGTTTCGCCGGGCTGGCTGGGGCTGCCATCAGCGTCGCCATCGCTCCCGGATGGTATTCGAACCTGACTGTCAACGGTCAGGGTTGGATCGCTGTCGCGCTGGTCATTTTCGCGCATTGGAACCCCTGGCGGGCTGCCCTCGGGGGTTACCTGTTTGGCGTCTTGCGGCGTTTCACCCTTGATTTGCAGGGTCCGCGCATGCTCTTTGGGCTTGCCAACCCCTTCTTCTTTAATACCAACCTGGTCTTCTTTTTGCAGATGACCCCTTATTTGCTCACGATTATCGCTCTGGTCTGGGGCAGTTCCGCGGCAAGGAAAAAACGCATCGGCTCCCCCGCTGCCCTTGGAACTGCATATCAGAGGGGTGAAAGAGGTCGTTAGCTGAATCGACTTACCGGGAATCAGGGGGGTATTATCTCCAGTCTCAAGGTTGGAATTTTTTCTTGCCTGATGGCTGGAGCTTAAGAAAGTTATCATTGAATCTTGACGGGTGATACTATCCGCTCTTTAGAGGGGGGCGTTGTCGCGCACCCACTTCCCGTTCCCCGCTCCCGGTTCCCGTTCCCAGTCTCTTGTCATCCTGAGGAACGAAGGATCCTGACGTTTCAACCACATTGACTGTTGCATTTCAAAGTTCAGATTCTTCGCAAAAGAGGCTCAGAATGACGGTCTGTTTGTCAAAATGGCAATAAAAAGAATAAGAAATCAAAGGCAGGCTGCCGCGCCCCCTTGTTGCAATTCATAATTTCCTGTCACTCAGGCAACGGGGGCTCGCA
>DHRN01000094.1:16139-16270 GCA_002411175.1 Anaerolineaceae bacterium UBA5311
AGCAATCTGCAGTTTTTCTTTTTGCTTGTACCCACGACAAGAAAATAAAGGCAGGCTGCCGCGCCCCTATGTTGCAATTCATAATTTCCTGCCACTCAGGCAACGGGAGCTCGCAGTGACGCATCTGTAAT
>DHRN01000095.1:0-759 GCA_002411175.1 Anaerolineaceae bacterium UBA5311
ATCTACAACAGGAGACGGAATGAAACTGGCGATAATCAGTGACACGCATAATAATTTACACAATATCCAGGCAGTAAGGCGATTGATCCTGGACAAGGAGGCAGATGCTATTATCCATTGCGGCGACCTGACAGAGCCTGACATTCTGGATTATATCGGTGATTTCCGACTATATGTCGTCTATGGGAACGGAGATTACAACCTGGAGGTCAGCGAAAAGCTCGAGTGGCTTGGAACTGAAAATCAGTCTGACAAGCAGCTGGTGCTGGATTTTGATGGCAAAAAAGTCTTTGTGGCGCACGGGCATGACCTTTCCGGGTTGAACCGGGCAATTTCATCTGGTTTGTATGATTACGTCTTTCACGGACATACTCACCGATTTAGAGATGAAATTATTGGCAATACTCGCGTGATTAACCCCGGCTCACTGGGCGGGAAGAAGGTTGGGGAGCGCTCTTTTGTGATCCTGGATTTGGACAACGATGAGTTGAGGGTATTTGTCAAACCGTTTTAGCCATGGAAATGAAGCCTGCCTCGACCGAAACAATGGGATTGAAAACGCTGAAATGGAAAATGTGGACAATTTCCCTAAACGACGATGAGGGCAATGCAACCACGACCCCCTCTTTAGAGGGGGAATTAAAGGGGGTGCGGGGAACCGGGAACGGGCAGTGCAACCACAACCTTCTCTTTAGAGGGGGAATTAAAGGGGATGCGGGGAACCGGGAGCAGGCAATGCAACCACGACCCCCTCTTTAG
>DHRN01000095.1:849-20065 GCA_002411175.1 Anaerolineaceae bacterium UBA5311
GGGGTGAGAGAATATCCAATCAAAACGCCATCAATTCCAGGAGGGTCGCACGAGCGGTAATTTGCCCTACATAATACCGCGTTTGCAATGACAGGTTAACTGATTGCTGATAGGAAAAGATTAAAGGCAGGTTGCTTCGCTTTGCTCGCAATGACACATTACAAATGCGTCACTGCGAGCCCCCGTAACACGAATGGCGTGAGCTTTTTGAATCACGATAAGGGAGCGCGGCAATCTTTTTTTTATTTCTTACTCTTTTGGTTTCCATTTTGACAAAAAAACTGTCATTTTGAGCCTCCATTGCGAAGAATCTTGTCGGACAGTGGGCAAGGTCCTTACGAAGTACACTGTGTGTCACTTCGTTCAGGATGACAAGAAAAATAATAAATAACAAGATCCAAAAGAGTATGGCAATTACCGCTTCGGGATGACAGACGGTTTGTCACCAGATAGTTCCTCCTGGCAATATTTCAAACCCAATTTAGTTAGGGAAACTCTTTTTTTAATTGCTTTACTCAAACTTGAAAAGTAATTAAGTTTGCAAAAGCCTTGCGAAAATTCCTGAAAAGTGTATAATAACTGCCTATCGGGGCGTGGCGCAGTCCGGCTAGCGTGCTTGCATGGGGTGTAAGAGGTCGAAGGTTCGAATCCTTTCGCCCCGACAGAAAAAACCTCCTGGTTCTACCGGGAGGTCTTTTTATATCAGGTTTCAAAGCGAATTCGGATTATCAGACCTGGTCGGGTATACGATGCTTGTTCAGGCTGACAGCAGTACCCCCGGTGCGATTCGAACGCACAACCTACAGTTTAGAAGACTGGTGCTCTGTCCATTGAGCTACGGGGGCGAGCCGATAGATTATATCGTTAAATCACCAAAAGGAATAACAAACGATGGTTTATTTTCACAAAGAACGCGAGAGATACGAGCCCATTCGTAGAGTACCCGGCTTGTCCCGTTCCGTTTTTTCGCAAGCGGTTCCATTGAGCGTGCAGAAGGGAGTAAACCCTTTTCTTATTGGAAAATCAGACCGGGCGGATGCCTTTATAAACCCTGCTCGAACCAATTGTACTCAAGATCGTGTTCGCGGGTCGGTGGATAATCTCCGAAAGCTCTTCAGAATCCAGTGGCTGATTGTTATTACTCAAAAATACTTTAAAAACTGTGTCCACCAGCGGAGCATTTGTGGTAATAAATTCGTCTTGTTTGGCGCAATGATGAATCAGGGTGAAGATAAGGGCATCACCCTGGCTGACTTCACCGGTTTCAGGATCAACAAGGTCCATTTCAGGGGTATCGACATGTTCGGCAAAGGTTTCGGCATGTTGTGGGCAAAAAAAAGTAATCAGAGAATTCCGCCAATTACGATCTTGTGACTTCCACCAGTCAAAATCGATATGAAATTTTGTGCTTTTAGTTGGCTTGATCAAACTTGCCCTTGTGACCATATGCTCTCCTATGACTTCTCTGTAATGTGGAAATAATTATCGCCGACGTGGAAGAAATCATCGCTGTCGATTAATACTTCCAGGAGGGCCATTGGCGCTGTCCGACGGATAACGTTGATCGCTGCATAGAGATCGACGAAGTGTACATGCCGTTGGTTGTTAAGTTTTGACAATTCGGTCATCATGCGCATAACATCAGCTTTGAGCGCATAGGTTTTGTTCTTTCGGGCATCCCAAACACTATCCAGTCCGGCAACATCAGGGATCGCGATAGCCATCCTTTCATGGAAGCCAGCTGAGATAGGCTGCCGCAGCAGAGCGAACACGAGACCACCATCCGCACCGACCAGGACGGTTTTAATCCATTCTCTGTTAACACGCTTGCGTTGTGGGCTTATGATCATCGTTCCGGGGTCATCGGTGGCAATAATGTCGATCAAACTGCCTGGGATCAATCCCTTTTCAACGAACCAATCCCTCAGACCGATGACGTAATTGCGGTGGCGAACCACCCACGCGGAAATCGATGATTGGGTTTGCTCGTCGATGAAGGTAACTTTAACGTTTTGCGATTCCAATGCGGTCGGTAACACCTGGTTTGTCTTTGGGGTCACCGGAATGCTGCCAGCCCGCCAATGGGGATAGGTGAGTGTCAGGCTGATGCTCTCTGCTCGTTCTACATCGTTGATCTCTTCGGTTGAGAAAGACAATTCATCATCGAGATCGTAGAGCAGGTTGTAGAATTCGTCGCTCAAATCCTCGTCGATTATCCGGGGGTTTTCAGCTTGCAGGTAAAGGGGTGTGCGCTGAACCTCTTCAGGCTCAAGCCGGCGTAAGAACCATGAGAACTTACCCGTGGAACCAACTTCATCGAAACGAGGGTCTTCCTGGAGCGCGTAATTTAGCGAGAACGCCAGCAGGTTTTTATTACCTGTCTCATCTGTTATCTCGAGTTGAGCGATCAATTCTTCGACCGTCAAAGGACCACCAGCCAATGAATCGAGGATCGCTTCGGCAATATTCAAATAACCAGCACCGAGTTCGATCAATAAGGAATGGGGGAACCAGGTGTCACCGATGCGGATCAAATCGGACTGGTTATCAAGAGCGGAACGCAGCTTTGAGCTAATTAGTTTGCCGTGCTCCCGATAAATAGATTGTGGATCCTGGTCGGCTATGGATTTTTTGGTGTAATCCCGCTCGTTAAGCTCATGTGTTTCCAGTTCTGCAGCGAAATCGCGTTGGCTGCCATCTTCAAATTCAATTTTGGCGACCTTGAAGTCACCCAACGCTGGATTGTCGCCATCCCGCAGTTCAACTACGATTCCAACCAGGTCGTCCAGTTCGGGAAATCTGACCTTATCACCAGGTTCATAAGAACCGGAAGGTTTGTAAACGATGCCGGAATCTGCTTCCCGGTTTGCCTCCGTGATGCGGATGGATTCAAGCCGGTTTTCAATCAATACCCGCGAAAGGTCTGTGATGGACAAGGGTTCTTCCGTTTCAAAAAGGTGATTGGTTAGACGCTGGAGATCGTCAGCAGTGACCTCCAACATTTTCCAGTAGTTCGAATACTTTTGATTACTTGAAACGGCCATAAAAACCTCGTAGAATTGCAGTTGTCATAAGATTATACATGAAAAAAATGACAGATAATTATAAACATGAAACCATTAACCCAAAAGTTAGAAATCTTGGCTTGGAAAAATTGGTTTTCGATCACTACCGGCAGCCGTAAGCATGGCACAACAGCCTGAAGCTGGAACCTTCAAGCTCTGGAAAAACTTTTCTCCACTGAAGCCGTCCATATAAAGTATCTTTGAGTTAATTTAAAAAGATCGATGACAGAAAAAACCTTGCCTCTGTCATCGAAGAGTTGTTGTTAAATTAAGTAACCTAAATAAAGAAGGCGATAAAGAATCCGATCAGCAGACCCAACGTTGCGATTGTGAAGAGCATCAATATCTGGGTTTTAAGATAGTCCATTTTGCCGACTTTGGTTTGGATGGTTTCGCCGTTCACTAAGACAGGGTTAAGCTCTTTGTGTTCAATTCTGACCGTTGGTTGAAAACTGAATTCTTCGGTATAAGAAGCAGTCATCATAATTTGGTTTACCGGAACGGCTTTATTTTCGTTAAAAACCCTTTGTGTTTCAAAATTTAGGGTGACAGGCTTCGCTAAATCAGGGACTGCTACAACCTTTTTTTTGGCTTTGCGCTCCACGCGGGACAACTTATTCTTGGTTAGTCTCAGGCTATCGGCTGTCACATGAACCTCATTAACCCCTGGAGGATGACATTTTGCAAATAACGCCATTCGCATCAGCAACAACTCTGACCGTTTGGAAAAGGGATTTCCCACCAGGCAGCTCGTCACTGAAGGAATATAACAATAGGTAAGTCCCCGGAGCAAGATTACTCACTTTTGGTTTTCTTCCAGAAAGCTTGGCATACTGTTGATATACTTTTTCATTCACTTTGCGAATAGCATCTGCGTTCATCTTGCCTACTTCCTCGTCCGACGGCGCATAAATGCAGGTACGGACAGATTGTCATTTGATAAGTTCTGGGAAGGATAGCGGTCAATACCAATTTCATCAAGCGGATCTGACACGACAGGTGTAACCTGTTGCGTCACAACAGGTGTGGCTTCGGGAACCGTATTCTGAGCCAACCCGCTGTAACTATTTTGCGTAAAATTTGCTTTTGGTGCACCGATCCCTGTTACTATCAAAATCAACTGGACGCGATCTTCCATTCTTTCGTCTGTGATGATACCTGGGATAACATCCGCGTGACCGCCAGTGGCATCCTGTAAGGTCTTGAGAGCATCAGTGACATCTTTGAAAGACATATCCTGGCTTCCGGTGAAATTCGCGATCATTCCGGACGCAGAATAGAGGTCGATGTCATCAAGCAAGGGATGGTGCAGGGCTTTTTCTATCGCCTGCTGAACCTTATTTGGTCCACTGCCAGTTCCGATCGACATGAGGGCGCCGCCTCCGCGGGTCATAACATTTTTGATGTGAGAAAAGTCGACATTAATCAGACCGGTCTCGGTGATCAGCTCTGAAATTCCCTGGACGCCCTGCCGCAGCACATCGTCCGCGAGCGTGAAAGCCATCTCCAGGGGCAGGTCGCGAGGGGCAATTTCGATCAGCTTATCGTTCGGAATGACGATCAATGTGTCGGTATACTCTTTCAGTTTCTCCAAACCAGCCGCCGCGTTTGTCTGGCGACGACCAAGCTCGAAGGTGAAGGGCTTGGTTACTATCGCGATGGTCACCGCGCCGCAGGCTTTGGCTACTTTGGCAGCAATCGGGATCGCTCCCGTGCCGGTGCCGCCGCCCATTCCGGCTGTCAGGAAAACCATATCAGCTCCCTGAAGAATGGCTGCCAACTCCCTGGAGCTTTCTTCAGCAGCCGATTCGCCCACGGTGGGTAATCCGCCAGCACCCAAACCACGGGTAAGCTTGGGACCGAGCTGTATCTTGTGGGGCGCGTGGTTATTTGCCAGAGCCTGGGCATCTGTGTTTGCAGCCACAAAAGTGACTCCCTGCATGCCGCCTTCGATCATCCTGTTGACGGCATTGGAACCACCGCCTCCCATGCCAATAACAACGATTTTTGGTTTAGCCAGGTGGTGTGGATCGTAGTTCGAATATGATGTTGAGCTGTTCATAATTTCTCCTTCGGCTTATACGCTGATGCTTACGCTGTTGATGGTCAATTCATCAATCAGGCAACCGGCTTGGCGTAATATTTCGATATCATGGACGCTGAACGCGCCGTTTTCATTCCAGATGGTGACCTTGCGGGCATTGGTTGCTTCGATCAGTGAAAACCCGATGGTCGGGCGTGAATCCCGGATGATAGGGCGGATGCGGTCAAGCGTATTTTCCGGAATCCCCCAGTCATACGAAGGAAGCAGAAGATAATGGTCAATCGGATAAATCCATTCAGCCAGCTTGTCTGAGACCGCGTATTCCAGGTTTTGTTTCCGTGTTTGTTCGAGTTTTTGTTTGTAAGCCGGTATCGCCGCGTTTTTAGGCTGACCACTAAGGTCAAAGAATGCAGTTCTTCCCTCTACCTGTTCTTCACTTGAGCTTAAAATCCAGAAGAGACAGCCGAGAATATTGTTCTTTTGGTCGGCAGCTCGTCCGGCTTCTTCTGAGGGACTGAGAGCGAAATCGATTAATTCTTCGAAAGTCGCTTTTGGGTCGAGCACACTCGTGCGAATGTCAGAACTGCCGAAATAAAACAGAAAAATCTTCGGGTCAATTTCGAGAATGCTGTATACAAGGTCTGCGTACCATTGCCACGAATTGAAACCGATATGGTCTTCTTCACCCAATTCTGTCTTGGAATAGGGTCGGGGGACTTTCCAATTGCGCTTTCCACCGGCTCCCCAGCTGAGAGGGTGATTGAAGGTTTGGGAACTAACCGCAATATGCAGGTTGGATATAAAATCGAGCGACCGGCGCTGTTTCACCAGGGTTAGCACTTTTTTGAGAAACGATAAATCCCAATAATCGCCTCCAGGCTGCAGCGGAGGAAATACCGGGATCAGACCGTTTTGCTCTGCCACGCGCACGAAGGGAATATAACGATCCAGAAAACGCTCAACGAGATCGCCTTGTGACCAGGTGTCTGGTTTCCAGGCTGACCTCATATTGGGTTGGTTGAAGAAGACCACGTATTTCACGCCCCATTTGGCATAAGAACTGAGCAGGATGCGAAGATCTTCCGGACGCACATCAGTATTAACCTGAAAATCAAAATGGATAATCGGCTGAACTCCCGAAAGCAACAAACCACGGATAAAATCTTCCGGGATGGCATGGGTGGGACTGGCTTTTAGCACCAACCAACCTGCATGGAGAGATTCAAGCTCCGGCTGCCAGAGTTTCAGGTCTTTATCCTGGTAATGGTCCAGATCCTGAAAGTAATGAAAACCAATTTTCTTTTCCATATAAATATCCATTTACTAAGTTTAGCTATCGTTTAAAGTGCAAGTAACATGCCAGAAGGAAGATACAGTGCTATAATAGCCGGCATGATTTTGGTGACGGGAAGCACAGGTTTTGTCGGCAAAAAATTGATCGACAAATTGGAAGCCAATAGTTTGGAGTACCGTTTGTTGTTATCGCCGGGTTTTGATCAGCAAAACCTGCCGAGGGGAAAAGATTATGACATTGTGCTCAGCTCGATCGGCGATGTGGGCAGTTTGCGTTCAGCACTTAACAAGGTGGATGTTGTCATACACCTGGCTGGCGGGGAGGCATTTGGATCCAAAGCTGACCTCGCCAGGCTCGAAGTGCGCGACCTGGAGGTGTTCACCAACATAGCCAGGAATGCGGGCGTGGGGCGTTTTTTTTACATCAGCCACCTCGGTGCAGACCGTAATTCTGCTTATGGACTGTTGAAAGCCAAAGGCAGGGGCGAGGAAGTTGTCAGAAAGTCCGGGATCCCCTACAGCATTTTTCGGACAAGCAGGTTATATGGGGAAGGTGATCGGTTCACCGAATCAATTGCCAGGCTGTTGCGAAAGTTTCTTGGGTTTTTCTTCCTTCCGGGAGAAGGCAAAGTCTTGCTGCAGCCTCTCTGGGTGGAAGATTTTGTCACAGCTCTGATCTGGTCGTTGGACAGACCTGACCTCGTAGACCAAACAATTGAGATAGGCGGTCCGGAACAGTTGAGTTACCGTGAAACAGTGCAGCAAATCGCAGAAGCCATGGATAAAAAAGTGAAGTTCCTGAATATCACACCGGTTCAATATAGTTATTTCACCCAACTGGTCGAGTATTCGATGAGTCTGCCCCCCATCAATGTGTTTTGGATGGATTATCTGGCAGAAAACCGCACCTGCGCGCTGGACAGCATGTCGCGGATCTTTGAAATCAATCCGGCACGAATGAAAAATAAGTTATCCTACCTGAGAGGAACCACAAAACATAAATGAACCTTTGCATCCACGGACATTTCTATCAACCCCCACGAGAAGATCCCATATCAGATTATATACCGGCAGAGATTGGAGCGGAACCATTCAATAACTGGAATGAAAAAATCCTGGCTGAGTGTTATGAGCCAAATGCCCTTGCAGGCAATTTTGGAAAGATTAGTTTCAATATTGGTCCGACCTTGTTCCGCTGGATGTGGGATTATAAACCCGAAGTCGCCCAAATGATCGTTGATCAGGAAAGGGCGAATTTTAATAAATATGGGGTTGGGAATGGTATGGCGCAAAGCTACAACCACACGATCCTGCCGCTGGCGAGTTTACGCGATAAGGTCACCCAGGTACGCTGGGGGATCGAAGAATTTGTGTTCAGGTTTGACCATATGCCCGAAGGGATGTGGCTGCCAGAGGCTGGTGTTGACCTGGAAACACTGTGTGTCCTCTCAGACCAGGGTTTAAAATTCGTCATTCTCGCACCCTGGCAGGTTGAGGCGATCGATGACAGCCCCGGACCTTATTTAATAGATTTGCCCGATGGAAGGGATCCTTTTGTTGTCTTTCCGTATCGCAGGGATCTGAGCACAATGGTAAGTTTTGTCCCGTCGTCAACAGAGAACGGAAAGAGGTTTGTCTCCCTTGTGCGAGACAACCTGGCAGCCAGACCGGACAGGTTGAATATTATCGCGAGCGATGGGGAACTCTACGGGCACCACCAAAAATTTAGAAATCACTTTTTGAGTTATGTGCTGAACCTGGTTGAATCGGAGACAGATTTACATTGGACTTATCCGGGATTATGGCTGCGCGAAAATGAAGTTACAGCCAGGGCGAATTTGGTGTCGCCTTCATCATGGTCATGTTTCCACGGGGTTGACCGTTGGGCGAGAGAATGCTCTTGCACACACGGCGCGGATTGGAAAAAACCACAATTTATCGCTATGAAAGCAACAGCAGACTGGCTGGACGAAGTCTATTATTCCGCGGCAATCAGGCTGGTTAGCGATCCATGGGAGCTGCGCAACCGCACAATCAAGGTCCTTAATGGCGAAAAAAATGTCCACGAAATTAGTGAAGACCTGGTTTTTTCATCTCTCTCGGCTGGGGAGGTCGAATATTTGGAAATTTTACTCAAAGCTCAATATGCCAGGCAGCGAATGTTTACTTCCTGCGGTTGGTTTTTTGAGGAGTTTCACCGTATCGAACCACAGAACAATATCGCTAATGCCGCGTATGCCGTCTGGTTAACCGAAAAAATCACAGGCATGGAACCTAAGGCGAATATTTTAAAACTTTTTGGCGATGTCTACAGTAATAAGACAGGTCTGAGGGGAGACACGGTCTTCACTCAAACCTTGATACGGGCAAAAAACGAGACGTAGACGTTGACGATATTCCTGATCAACGTGTCCAGCTCCTGAATTTCCCATTATCCAAAAGACCTGATTTTAACGAAGAAGAGGTTGTTTTTAGGGACATTAAAATGAGAAACACAGGGTTGGCTGAATGGGTATTGCTATCATAGGGAACGTGGTTTATCGAGTTCCGGCGAAGCCATTTTTCGTAGGGAACACGGTCATGATATCGAGAGCACCAATGCGTCGATCTGCACTTTTTTTGTATTACTGCGTTTTTGTCATCCTGAGCCTCTTTTGCGAAGGATCTTTTCGATTGGAAGGGTAAGATCCTTACGAAGTACATTTACAAAGTTCTTTTCCCGTTCTGGCGGAGTGTGTTGTTGTAGGGAACGTGGTTTCTCCCGTTCCGGCGAAGCCATCATTTGTAGGGCGAGATTGAGGGGGTTGTAACCTTGGTGTGCCGGCGATGTTGCCCCCCTCAATCCGCCGTACACAATGACCACACACAATAGTGGATTGTGGGATCGCATGGCAGCCGTGAACCGCGAACAGGGAATAGAGAACAGGGAACAGGGAACAGGATCTGGGTTTTGTTATTCTGAACGAAGTGATGCGAAGTATACAAAGTAAGAATCTGAACCTTTGCCAACAAGGAGCTTACCGAATTCGCCGGAACAGACATCACGCCATACGTTTGTTCGCGGGACGGCATGGCAGCCGTCCCCTAGACACATTCGTACGGACAAAAAGCGAATCTTACACGTCGGCGATATTCCCGATCAACTTATCCAGTTGGTATTCTGAGCTTTCTTCGGCTTCAGAAATCAGGTTGAAAGCTTTTTCATGTGAAAGAATCGCTTCGATGATCTCGATGAGGTCTGTGGTTTCACGCAAGGCTAATCCGAAATACTTCCCAGCCCTTTGGTACCAGATAAAGTCCTCAAAACGTTCTTTATTGAACCACCTGATGTCGTTATAGGTATTGACCTCCAGGTATTCGAGTACTGTTTGGTGCTTCAACCAGCTGGTAAGCTGTGTTTCTGGACTGTCCGCATTGCTGAGGGGCTGCAGACAGGTAAGTAAAACCTGTATGAGCTGCACATTTTTCCAGGCTTCATATTCTGTGAAACCGAGTTCATTCAATGTTTTGTTTAGCAAGCTAAAGACAGGTTTACGCAGGGCAATTTCCTGGTTCAGGCTGGCGGAGCTGGGCTGACTGACCGGACCTGCCAGGTTTGCCATGTATGCCCAGATTAGAAAAACATACTTTTTAAGAGGATCATCCACAAGCTCTTCCAGAATTTCCGAGACTGCAAGACTGGTGCTTTCCATTGCTGCCAGACCGTAACGTTTGCTCACTAATTCTGGGTCAAGTATCGCTTCAACCAACTTCCGGGCTTCTTGATTTGCCTGGTCCAGCCCTAACGAACCTGGTTCAGTCTCTCCGGCTCGATGGAGCGCTGCCAGATTCCGTGCCAATATGCCTGGATCGTCCGGATTTTCAACCTGCCTTTTGAGCTCGTAAGCATTGATCAGACCGCGCAAGGGATGTAACAATGGAGCAAGGGAGAGTTCCTCCAGAGTTGCCGCCAGGTCAGCAACACCTTCACCAGCCAGTGATTCGTGGAGGGCGGCGTAATGGCTGCCATAAACAACCTTGAAATCCAACAAAACCATGTGGCTGTATGCAGGCAATTCGAAGAACAGACCTCGTTCACGGATATCGGCAAGCGAACGAACATAATAGAGCCTGGAGACATTATCCCAATAAAGCACATAGGCGTCATTACCCCCTTGCAGGTTCAGGGCGTCTGTGAGATCGCTCTGTAACAGATGCCCGTCATGACCGTCTTTGACCAGGAACGGGGCTGATTGTTTGATCCACCCGGCAGTGTCTCCGGAACGGTTGTTATAGACGATTAAGGCTGATTGACCGTTGTGATGGTTGCTATAGGCGAAAACGTTTTCATCAACCGATCCGTTTTCGGTATAGAAATCATATAGCCGGAAATTGTCGGCTTCAGCGAATATTTGCCGTCGATGTAAAAGCGGGAATATGACCGAAGCGTGGTGATTTACCAAGCCCTGATCGGGAGTTTCATCCCAATAAGGACGGTAATATTCCATGCCATACTTTTCGGTGTAGCCTTCAACCTGACCATGACCAAACATTGGCAGCCCAGGCATGGTTGAGAGCAGAGTGCAAATCCCAAAGTATTTATCACCTTTTCCAAATTGTTCGGCAGCGGTTTTTTCATCAGGGTTGTTCATGAAGTTGACATAACGCTTGAGGATCTGTGGATCATAAGTTAAGGTGTTCTTAATCAACTGGCGATATTTTTCGTTTTCCTCGTTGCGAAGCATGTTCATGAAAGCACTGTTATAGACCCTGTGCATACCGAGAGTGCGCACGAAATAGCCTTCCATCAACCAAAACGCTTCAGCAAGCAGAAGAGTATCCGGCACTTCCTGAGCCACACGGTCGACAACCTCCCGCCAAAATTCTTCGGGCATTGCCTGGTCGAAGGTTTCTTTCGTCATGGCATGATCGGCACGCGACGGGATGTCACCTCCGCTGCCAGGCTGGGGGAACCAAAGCCGCTGATAGTGTTTTTTGGTCAGAGTCATGGCGGCGTCGAAACGAATGATCGGGAATTGCCGCGCGACAGCCAGGATGGTCTGAATTACAGCTTCCCGCACTTCGGGGTCCAGGTAGTTAAGCTGCGCGGTATCGTTCCAGGGCATGCTGGTTCCGTCGTTGCCGTGATAGATGAAGCGCGTTCGACCTGTATCGTGATCGTAATGCTTGAAAACCACCGCGGCATCAGACCGTGTGTAGTAATGATCTTCAAGGTTAATGCTGATACCCGGTCTGCTGGACAGATCCGGACCATCGAAGGTGTATACCGGGAAGGGTGAATGGTCAGACTGGATGAACCAGTCGGGATGGTCATAGACCCAATCGGAGTCAATGCCCATATGGTTGGGCACCATATCGCTCGCCAGGCGTATCCCTCGGGCTCCGCAGCGCTGGCTGAGGTTATAGTAAGCCGATTCACCACCGAGCCGTTCAGCAATTTCATAGTGGGAGAGAGAATAAGCGGACGAAACAGCGTCCGGGTTGCCGCACATTTGCTTAATCTTACGAGAGGCGTCACTGCGTTCCCACAGACCAATCAGCCATAAACCGGTGAAACCCCAGCGGGCAAGCTGATCCAGGGTTTCATCTGGAATCTGGTCGAGCCGTTCGATCGGGCGTTGATATTGGCGGGAGAGTTGATTTAGCCAGACAAAAGTGTTTTTCGCGAGCATGACCACGCGCGGCATCCAGTCACTATCCGGACTGTAATTTTCGGTTTCCACCAGGGGGGTTCCCCAGGCATCATAGCCGGCACGATATTCAGGGACATGGGTTTCAGGATTGGAGAAATCTGCTCCAGCCTGGACAAACATTGCTTTTGCCCTGGCTTCTTCTTTGAGCATATCGAGGCTTCCCAGTAAACGCAGAAGGTCATCCCCGAGATATTTGGACCACATTTCTTTGATGAATTCCAGCTGCCCGGTGAGAGAATCTGGAACCTGGGTCGCAGGTGTGCGCAGCATGGTGATGAGATCCTGACCGTCCGGACCGAAGGCAGGTTGTGTTTTGAAAAAAGATTGAATCGCGTCAATCAGACGGGCGTAGGATGTGGAAGAATAAAGCGGGCGATCGTCGAAAATCTCACGATAACGGGCTGCAGCAGGGTTCATATTTGTCAGCCAGGTCATGAGCAACTCTTCCAGTGTGACATCATAATTGGTCACTCCTTCATCAGTTCCTTTAAGATATTCCTGGACGGTTTGATTCCCGCGATAGACCTCCGAAGGGGGGAAAAGCTCGTTAAAACTGGTTAAAGTGGCAATCACCTCACTACGACCAAAAGTGTTAATCAGATGGCGGGCGAGGGCTGTCCGGATACTGCGACCATGGGTCTTATAGTATTCATCCACGACCTGGTGGAGAATCTCGTCGATCAGACCAAGTGCGTTAATCTCTGCCGGCGAGATGTAAGTCTCGGGATTTTGCGGATCAGGACGGAGTTGATTCATGCGGTGGGCAAAATCTCTGGATGCCTGGAAGTTTGCAAAAATTACATTGCCATTTTTGGAAAATAATATCTCATCAAATTGATATTTATCGCGTGACGCCTTGGTAACGTGGAACTGCTTCATCGCCGCTCTCCTTTGAGTTCTTTTGAGTTCTTTTTTGCGAATTGGTATTTAATTGTATCACTCGGACTGAAGTATATGGGTCACTATATTCGAACCTGAGCCACCAATGTTTTGCGTCATGGCATAACGATTGCGCTTTACCTGGGTGGGACCAGCCAACCCCTGTAATTGCAGCGTAGCTTCCACCAGCTGGTAGACTCCGGTTGCTCCAACAGGATGCCCCCGGGCTTTAAGTCCACCCATTGTGGCGACGGGAATGTCACTGTTGAACTTTATTTTGCCTTCCTTGGCGAGCCTGGGTCCTTCACCCGGAGCGCAAAATCCAGCAGCTTCGAGTGAAAGCGCCGACATGATCGAGAATGCGTCGTGATATTCGAACAGACCGATGTCAGAGGGTGATAAACCTGCCTGGGCGTAAGCAGTTTTGGCGGAGGCTTCGGCTGCTTTCAGATGGACAGCCTTTTCGCGATGTTGCAGCGAAAGCGTGTCGGTCATCGAAGCAGAAGCGACAACAGACACCGGTTTTCGACCGTTTTGAATAGGACGGGAAGATAAAATGATGGCTGCGGCACCATCTGACACTGGTGAGGCATCCAGCAGGTTGATCGGATCAGAGATCATCGGAGAACGGGTGAAAGAATCGCGGGTGATCGGATTCCGGAAACGGGCATTTGGGTTGTGGGCTGCGTTGGCGTGGGCATTGATGGAGAAGTCTGAAAAATCTTCATGCTTCCAGCCATATTCATGCATGTATCGGCGCATCAGCAGTGCGTTTAATCCGACGAAAGAGAGACCAAAATCGGCTTCAAGCTCAGCATCTGCCGCCGTGGCAAGGCTGGCAGTGATTTCGCTTCCGGGCGAATCAGTCATCTTTTCGGCTCCGATTACCAGCGCTGTTTCCATTTCACCGCTCGCAATTGCCATCAGCGCCATACGAAACGCAGACGATCCGGAACTGCAGGCAGTCTCTACTGCTAATGCCGGTTTGTGGTGGAAACCAAGCCAGTCAGCCATTAATGTGCCAAACTGAGCCTGGTGATTGGCTGTGATCGCCATCATGTTACCGACAAACAAGCCATCCGGGTAGCCAATGCCAGCATCTTCGATTGCCATCAAACCAGCATCGCCTGCTAATTCCTTTAACGACTTATCCCAGCTCTCAGAGACTGGCGTTTGACCAATACCTACAATGAAAACTTTGTTCATATGACCTCTTCAATTACAATATTGTAAACAATTTTGCTTGCGAAAACTATCAAAAGCAATATGTATGAGGAGTGAGGATGGAGATTATCGATATTTCAGTCGGAATCAGGAACGGCATGCTGCTTTGGCCAGGGGAACCACCAGTGGAAATCGCCTGGGAGAACCGGATTGACGAAGGCGCAGGTTTTAATGATAGCTTACTACGCTTCGGGGCACATTCCGGCACCCATATTGATATGCCTTTACATTTTATCAAAGGTGGCGCCAGTACAGATGACCTGGACCTGAATCGTCTGATTGGACCGGTGAACGTTGTTGAAGTGCCCGATAATAAAACCAGTATCGATGCCGAATTTTTGGAGTCGTTGGGTTTGGAAGATGTAACCAGGCTGCTTTTTAAGACCACCAGTGGAAAAAGATGGGCTGATTCTTCTTTACCATTTGATGAAAAACTTGTCGCGCTCGACCGAAGCGGAGCCAGGTGGGTGGTGGATAAAGGGATAAAATTAGTTGGGATTGATTATCTCTCAATTGCACCGTATGAAGATATCGAAGTTCCGCATCAGATCTTACTTTCAAACAACGTGGTCGTTCTTGAGACCCTGGATTTGCGGGAAGCCCGGGCAGGGGAGTATGAATTAATTTGCCTTCCTTTGAAACTGATCGGGCGTGAAGCAGCACCTGCCAGAGCAATTTTGATTAAAAAATAATCCAATCAATAAGGCTCTGACAGAATCAGGGAGAACGCCTGGATTCAAAAAGAGGGTGACGAGGATTACGAATTGTCACCTGTTTTTCCCCTTCAGTGTGTCAGCGCGTTTGATGATGTCTTTCCCGAAGCGATCGCGCAGGTCATCAACCGCCTTTGTGAGGTCTTCTTTTTTGGCACCATCATCGTCAAACAATCCGAGCTGGCGGTGGGGTTTGTCAAGGTTGGTTACGCCGACCCCCAGCAGCCTTACTGCCCGTCCTCTCGACCAGTGCTTCAAAAATAGGTTTTGAGCTTCCTCATAGATATTCTGGTCGAGATTTGTGCATTCTTTAATGCTGGTTTGGCGGGTGTAGGTTGAAAAATCGGAATAACGGATCTTGATCTGGACAACACTGCCTGCCAACTCCGCCTTACGCAGGCGTGAACCAACTTTCTCAGAAAGCCCCCGCAAAATTTTCAACAAATTCCCTTCATCGTCCTGGTCTTCATGAAAAGTAATTTCATTACTGACCGACTTTGGGTCACTGCTTTCAGGATAAATCGGCGTATGATCGATGCCCCTTGCCCGGCGACGCATCGATTCACCATGCTTACCAAAAAATATCCTGATATCGGCGTCACTCAATGCCGCCAGCCTGCCGATCGTCGTGATTCCCCGCTGGCGCAGGTGGGCGGCAGTTTTCGGACCGACTCCCCAGAGTGCCTGTATGTCAAGTGGAGCCAGGAATTCTTCCTCTTTGCCCGGTTCCACCACTGTAATTTTTTGAGGAGAACGACCGGATTTCACCTGTTTCTTGCCGAAATCATTCGCCATTTTAGCGACCAGCCGGCTGGTTGCGCAGCCCAGTGAGCAGGGCAACCCGGTTTCATCCATGACCCGTTTTTGTAAATCAAGCGCGATTGAACCAATCGGCTGGGGCATATCACTGACATCCAAAAATGCTTCATCTATGGATACCGCCTCAACAATTGGCGATGTGTCCCGCAGAATATCCATCACCTTTTTGGAATACTCACTATAATGCCGAAAACCACTGCGAACCAATATCAGATCAGGCAACAGGTGAAGGGCTTCGCGTGTGGGCATGGCTGAGCGCACACCGTGCAGCCTGGCAGCATAGGAAGCCGAGGTAATCACCCCGCGACCGCTCGGGCTTCCACCGACAGCGAAAGCTTTCCCTTTCAGAGTTGGGTCAAGCAACTCTTCGACTGAACAGAAGAAAGCATCCAGGTCAAGGTGAATAATTTTGCGTTCCATTGGTAGAAAAATCGCCTGACTACTCAGGCGATAATCCTTTATACATCCAGATTGCGAACCTCTTTGGCATGGGTCTGAATAAAACGCCGCCGCGGCGGGACTTCAGAACCCATGAGCATATCGAAGGTCTGATCTGCTTCAACAGCGTCTTCGATGTCCACTTGAAGCAAGGTGCGATTTTCAGGGTTCATGGTAGTTTCCCACAACTGTTCAGGATTCATTTCACCAAGACCCTTGTAACGTGAGAGGTTTACTTTGCCAATTCCACCCATTCTTGCCGCGATTCTTTCCATTTCGGCATCACTATAGGCATAGGCGACCTGGTTGCGGAAGCTGACCCGATAGAGCGGTGGCTGGGCGATATACAGGTGACCCTCGTCAATCAGCGGCTGCATGTATCTGAAAAACAGGGTCAACAGAAGCGTGCGAATGTGGGCGCCGTCAACGTCGGCATCGGTCATGATGATTACTTTCCCGTAACGTAAACCTTTCAGGTCAAAAGAATCACCTATTCCGGTTCCAAGGGCTGAAACCAGGGCTCTGACTTCCCGGTTGCCCAGGATCTTGTCCAGGCGGGCACGCTCGGTATTCAGGATTTTCCCCCGCAGAGGCAAAATTGCCTGGAAATGCCGGTCACGTCCTTGTTTTGCAGAACCTCCAGCCGACTCACCTTCTACAATAAACATCTCAGATTTGTTCGGGTCACGTTCGGAGCAATCGGCGAGTTTTCCGGGCAGGGTCATCGACTCAAGCGCTGACTTGCGGATCACCAGGTCGCGCGCTTTCTTGGCAGCATCACGCGCACGAGCAGAAGTCAGACATTTTTGGATAATCGCTTTCCCAGCGCTGGGATTCTCATCCAGGAAGGTGGAAATGGTCTCGCCAACGACTTGCTGGACGTAGGTTTGCACGTCCGCGTTCATCAATTTCACCTTGGTCTGACTCTCAAATTGTGGATCAGGATGCTTGATACTGATTATGCCGGTCAACCCCTCGCGTGTATCTTCACCAGTGAAGTTCTGATCGCTGTCCTTGAGCAAACCAGATTTACGACCATAATCGTTAATGCTGCGGGTAATTGCAGCCCGAAGACCGGTCAGGTGAGTACCACCGTCACCTGTGTTGATTGTGTTGGCGAAGCTGTAGATCGATTCTGAGTATGTGTCGGTATACTGGACGGCAAACTCAATATTTACACCAGCGACCTCTTTTTCTCCGTAAATCATGGGATGCAGGGTCTGGCGGTTGCGGTTGACATAACGCGCAAACGACGCGATTCCGCCTTCAAAATGGAAGGTCATCTCTCTGCCGGCTCTTTCATCAATCAGCTTGATGGTGATGCCGCGGGTAACGAAAGCCATTTCCCTGAACCTTTGGGCAAGTGTTTCAAAACGGAAACTGGCTTCTTCCAGGAAGATGGAGCGGTCGTACCGGAAGGTAGTGGAAGTTCCGGTTTTGTCACCCTTATAGGTGCCAACCGCGGCGACTTCGCCTTGCGGAATGCCTTTTTCATAGCGTTGGAAATAAATTTTGTGATCCCGTTGGACCGTTACTTCACACCATTCCGAAAGCGCGTTAACAGCCGAAACGCCAACACCGTGCAAGCCGCCGGAGACTTTATAGCTGCCTCCGCCAAACTTGCCGCCGGCATGCAATACCGTCATAACAACTTGTAAAGCTGATATTCCTTTTTCACGATGGATATCGACAGGAATGCCGCGACCGTCATCCCTGACCGTGACGCTCTCATCAGCATGGATCGTGACGGCTATCTCGGTAGCGCTTCCAGCCAGGGCTTCATCAATCGAGTTGTCCACAACTTCATAGATTAAATGGTGCAGCGCCTTGGAGTCAGTGCCGCCGACATACATCCCCGGGCGTCTGCGTACGGCTTCGAGTCCTTCCAGGATTTGAATGGCTTCTGCATCGTAATTGACAGAATTATTTTTTTTCAAAATGTTCTCCGCTTATTGATTCAGAGACTGAGGTATATCAGCGTCTGGAATTTGTGAATTTATTACGCTTTGTTGCGCGTCGATGTAGAAATGAAAACTGGCTACGTACATCAGCGTAGTTACCAGGGCATGCCCGATTATGGAAACGATCAGCATCCACGAATTGTCTGCTGGTACCTGCCAGAGGAAATTAGTTAAATAGGTAATCAGAAATGCCAGGAGAATAAAAATTGAGGTCTTCCCGTTTGTCGGTCTGACTGTCTTGATACTGTTCCTGATCGAGTTGACGAACTTATTGTCGAACAGCACGATATCGTGGGGTATAAAAAACAGGGGAATAAAAGCTGAAATAAGGATCAAACTTAAAAAGAAGTATCCAATCGATCCAAAAATTGGCACCAGGGCACTGATCACTGAGATCAGGATAAGCGCTGGTGTGATAATCAGGAAGAAAACGACAATCGATGAAAGTGGAATCAAAAATAATGAACTCAGATTATTAAGAATACTACTCTGCTTTGAATAGATTGGCTGTTTTGAAATTGACAAAGCGATCAGAATGAAGAATAACGCGCCTAAAATAAACCCAATCATCGAAAAAATGAGTATATATGCGAACGCCTGCCCTCCGCTTTGTACCTGGACGGATGTAAAGCTGCCCGCAGGGTTTTCTGACAGGTTTCTAAAGGCGAGCACGCTGGGTACTCCAATCGGGTAGCTGCGCAAAAAGGCGGACAGGCTAAAATTTTCGATCAGGGCGAGGATAGCCTCGGTCATTTCCTGCCAGACTGTGACAACCTCAGCAGAGGCAGTTGGTGGCAAAGTGAAAGAATTTAGAGCTGCTTCAAATTGATCAAAAATCAAAAACCGCTTGCCGAAAAGGAAGTATAAATCCAGTAAAATTGGGAATAGCAAAAGGTAAGCATGCCTCGACACGGTGTCTATCGATGCTTTAAAAGCCCGGAATACCTTAGGCTGAATTCGCGCTGGTGGGACGATTCTCATAACCTTATAATTATACCATTTAACCCTGTTTCCTGCACGCCACGGAGGCTATCTCAGCAATTCTCAATATGGAAAAATATGTTTATTTTTATGTTGTAGGGGACGG
>DHRN01000095.1:20303-43078 GCA_002411175.1 Anaerolineaceae bacterium UBA5311
GGGACAAGCCGCGTTCCCTACGAGAAGATGGCTTCGCCGGAACGGGACATACCTTGCTGCGCAGGCACAGGGCCGCGTTCCCTACGAGAAGATGGCTTCGCCGGAACGGGACATACCTTGCTGCGCAGGCACAGGGCCGCGTTCCCTACGAAAGATTGCTTCGCAGGAACGGGACATACCTTGCTGCGCAGGCACAGGGCCGCGTTCCATACGAATGATTGCTTCGCCGGAAAAAACATAACCTAACATGGCTACTCACGGGACGGCGTGGCAACCGTTATGGAATGTTCGTCTGTTCAAGTGATAAAATCAGGCTATGTCGGACCTGCAAACCAACAAGCTTTACGTAAACCGTTTCAGCATCCTGCTGGCTTTTCTGGCATTGGGTTTCAGCTTGTTGTATCTGATCCCGCTTGAATCTGAAGCTGAAGCGATCAACATATTCGGATTTATCTTTCGGTTCGACTTCTATGGATTGTTCCCATTGATTCTGGCGCTGCTTGCTGGGGTTGGTGCATATTGGGTCTTTTCCACTCATACCCGCTGGAAGAACGAGAAACGTGGGGTGATAAAACTTTTGCCACACCTGGCTTTGCCATTTATCACAACTCTGATTTTAGCTGTGGTGTTGGGACAGAGTTCCCGCAGCTTGATCTGGTGGGTGGTGTTTCTCGCGGGTTACCTGATATTGGCGCTGTTGCTCCGGGCTGAATATGTACTCATACAAGAAGATGGCGACAGCAATTTGCTTTATTCTGTGCTGGTGATCAGTTTTTCTTATGGAACCTTCCTGATCCTCGCCATCGCGCTAAAGAACAGCGATGTGCGCATGTTCATCCAGATGATCCTTATTTTCCTGGCGGCATTGTTCGTTACTTTCCGGGGGATGAGCATTCGTCAGTCGAAAAAAATCAACTACTTTCAACTTTTATTGGTCGCCTGGCTGATTGCTCAGCTGGGTGTTGCTCTGCATTATCTTTTCATCAACCCAATCCAATACGGACTGATCCTGACTGGTTTGCTTTACGCGGTTACATCCTGGATACACTTCTATGAAGAAAACAAAAAGTGGCACCAATATACGGAACCACTTTTGATGATTTTTATAACGGTTGTGATCCTGGTTTTAAGCTCCATTTTCTGACTCACGCGATTTTTTAAGCTCGTACAGGTAGAGCCATTGCAAGTTGCGGGTATGAAGGTCCTGTGCCAAACCAGCCATACTGACGCGCTGTTTCCCGCTATCTTCAACCAATTGCGAACCGAGAAAGTCAAGCGGATTGCGTCGGCGTGCAGCTGTTCGCACCAGTTTTCGCACACTTTTCAAATAGTCGAGATGGCTTTGCGTCACCTCTTCAATTTCACCCCTTAGAACAATATCTCCATGCCCCTGGATGATATTTTCAAGCCCCATGGAACCTATTTCTGTAATTGTTTCAGCCAGGGTATCAATATCCCCACCCACAAAGTATGGAATCGGCATATACGCATCCCCACTGAAAAGGATGCGGTCTTCTTCAAGCAATACTGAGATACAGTCTTCTGAATGCCCGGGTGTGGAAAACACCTTGATTTGTTTTTTGCCAATCCTTAGGAATAAGGCACCCTTGGCTAAGGTTATAGAAGGCTCTTTGATACATAAATTTCGGAAAAGCGGATCGTTTTTCTCAGCTTCCGCGAAAGCAGACAAGCTGCGGCTGAGCATCAACTCACGGCAAAGTTCATGCCCGATAATGGTCGCATTGGGGAAGATACAATTGCCCCAGGAGTGATCGGCATGATGGTGGGTGTTGATCACATAACGAACCGGAACCAACAATTCATTCTCGATAAACTGTTTGATTTGTGGTGTTTCTTCTGGCATCAGAGTGTCGACAAGAATTGCCCATTGAGGTCCAATGATGGCTCCAGCAGTTACTTGCGCATATACATCACTTTGAAACCAATACACATTATCCGAAACGCGCTCTTTTTGCATCTATGTTCACCTCAGGAGACTTGGGGCATAGAATAGCATAAATGCAATTAAAAGTCAAAAAATCAATGTTTTTTGCCCATAAATTTGATAATAAACCAGGCAACAACACCTGTTATGAGTATGCCAACAAACAAGCCAGGTAATACAGACGAGCCGGGGTCTCTCTTTTCCAGCAGCTGCCCGGGATGTTGGGTAGGACGCGCAGTGCGGGTCGATTGAAAAGAGGTGGGTTTGTTAAAATCGGGTAAAGCAGTGGCGGTTTGGGTTTGAAAAATCTCTTCGGTGGGTCCCGGCGTTTGAGTGAAAAAAGTTGGGGTTGCACTACGGAATGAATTAGTTGCCGTTCGAAATTCCGTAGGGGTGCGCGTAGGAACGCGTGTGCTCGTCGGTCGCGAGGTTGTTGTGGCTTGAATCGTGGAGATCCACACAGGTCCTACGGTTTGCTGGACGGTTCCGTCCTCTTCCAGGACATCCAGTTTGTAATAGTAAACTGTAGAAGCGACGGTGCCAGTATCTTTGATTTCATAAGTCTTCCCGGATAAAGACGCGCCAGTTGCGGGGACATTATCCCCGATTTGGGTGTAAACACCATCCGCCGATTCGGAGCGCGAAACTCTGAACGCCCTGGTGTTAATTTCGCTGTTCGTCGCCCAGGAGATATTGACAGTGCCTGCAGGTGATTCGGACGGTCTGAAGGTGGCGATTGTGGAGATTTCAAACCCCACGACAAAGGGAGTGAAATGCAGATCGTTTTGCAGGTCGGGGCGCCCATCAGTGTCCACGGTGACCTCAATGGTTTTGCTGTTGGTATTACAAATGACTGGTTGACCAGGAAAAAAGACATTTGCCTCTGGTGGAGCGCCAGCGTTATCCCAACCTTTTGTAACACCGGTTTTTGGGTCCAGCCACATGATCGGGTAAGTCCCGGGCTTTCCGGAACCACAGAGCGACATCGTCTGCACTGCTTGCTGGCAGGCTGGACTGCGGTCATATCTGAATCTCAAGGAAATTGATTGAGGTTGTGAATTTTCTGCTAAAAAGACATCAAAATAGTTTCCGCAGGTGGTCATCTGCTTAAGCGACAGGTCAGGGAAGGGTTGATTAACTCCATGGTTGACTACATAAATACTGGTTTGTTCGTTACTTTTGGCTGTGAACCCATAAAAATCGCTGCCCGGATAGTTGTTTGATAATGTGAGCAAGGTCGCGCCAACCCCTGGAGAGGTCGCTACTATCCGGGTACCGAGGACCATGCTGTTATTTGGAGCGCAGCCTTGTGAACCGACCGAGGGCTGGATGTTTTCACCCCAGAAATTGTGATCGACCGAACCGTTAGCCCCACAGATTACCTGTGGTTGTCCGCCATTGTTCTCAATGTTATTCGCTACCATAAGCAGGCTTGAGGCGGCATCGCTGTTCTCGCTTGTCAATGCAGAGCTGTTATTATTCTTAATATCGTTGAAACGAATAGCCAGGCTGCCCGGGCTGTTTTTGTGTACGATGGCATTCGCGCCATTTTGGAGAGTTGAACCTTCTATGGTCACCGATGAGGCGCTGTTGACATGAATCAGGTCCCGGGTTGTGCCAGTGCAGTAGCCACCGTCCCTGATATTTAGATTTCTCAGGGTCACATTGGAAGTAATCAGCAACATCGGTTGGCTGCAATCGCTGCTCGAGGTGCTGAAAATGCCGCCGTCTTGTCCGATAATTGTGACCGGATAATCCACCACCACCTGGTCAGCACGAATCTCATACGCAGCCAGAATATGGATGTTTGGGGTATTAAGATTTTTCTCTTTGGCGTAATCGATCGCTTCGTCCAAAGCAAGTACTGATGGCTGATCAAAGAAACATTGATCCAGTCCGCTGCATTGGTCCTCCAACCTGGCAACATAAATCTCCAGGTTGGTGGTTTGCCCGGAGACATCGTCCACCCATACAAGCAGTCCAAAGCCAATCACTCCCAGGATTACCAGCAAAACATATCGAAACAATAACTTCATCATTACAAATTATACCTTCCTTATGTTTCTCCACCATCCTATGTTAAACTGAAGCTGTGACTACGCACATGTCTATATCTCTGAAGAACGATGCTTTTTTCCTGTTTGCCGCGCTGCTGAGCTACCTGGCTGGAGCGCTGTTGACTCGCTTCCAGACAAGGTCCTTTAATCCGGTCAACTTCTTGCTCGGAATAGCGATATTTTTGCTCGGTTATGCTTTGAAAAGCCTGCTGGAATACCTGACTACATCCAGGATAAATCCTTATACCCGGGTCAACTTCGACAGACAGGATAAGAAATACCAGCTCCTGCTTGCCACCATCATCTTATTTACTGGTGTTTTCACGGTTGGCTACCTGTTGTTACAAAGAAACATATTGATCGGAGTAAACCTGGTCTACATTGTTTTGATACTTTTTCTGTTTCTTTTGCCCGCTTCACGTTTTGGCAAACTGGTTCAAACCAATTACAGCATTATCATTGAGGCTTTGACAGGGTCTCTGCTGATGTTCCTGCTTGGGATTGGGATGCAATCCAGAAATCCGACCCCGGATGATTTTTTAATTGCTCTTCCGTTGTTTTTCCTGTTTATCGCCTCTTCAATCGCGTATCAATTCCCGGATTTTGGTAAAGAAATTAGCAAACGCGGTAAAGGTTTTCTGGACCTGATCGGTTGGGAAAACGGGATAAAACTCCACAACATAGCCATCCTGGCGGCATATTTAACTTTAATCGTCTTTCTCACCACGAGGAACACGTTTTACATCTATTGGCCAGCGCTTTTGACGATTTTTATCAGCTTGTTTGAAATTTTCCTTCTCACCCGTATTGTTGCCGGGATAAAACCGAATTGGGGCATGCTTCGGACGACTGCATTCCTCCAATACTTTTCCATTGTCTATTTCTTGGTATTTCCAATCCTGTAGGAGGTATATATGCTTAACATAGGTGACCTTGCACTTGATTTTGAACTGACTGACCAATTTGGAGACACGCACAAATTGTCAGACTACCGGGGAAAGAAGGTTGTTTTGTACTTTTACCCCAAAGATGACACCCCTGGATGCACAAAAGAAGCTTGTGGATTTCGGGATAACTTTCAGGATTATCGCAAACGCCAGATGGTGGTGCTTGGTGTGAGCAAAGATTCAACCGAAAAACACGCAAAATTCAGCGAGAAATACTCGTTGCCTTTTACTTTATTATCCGACAACGATACTAAAGTTAGCCAGACCTATGGGGTCTGGGCTTTGAAGAAGATGATGGGCAAAGAATTTTACGGGATCAATCGCACCACCTTTATCATTGATGAAGATGGGAAAATCCTGCGGGTTTATGAAAAAGTCAAGCCAGAGAAGCACGCTGAGGAGATCCTCGCGGATCTGGAATAGGGTATAGCCCCACATTGGGGGCATTCCTCATTGAACGCTCAAAACAACTTTGGCTTTATTCCAAAGCGTCTCAAGGTCGTAGTACTCCCGTAAATCGGATGAGAGCAGGTGCACGACCACATAACCATAATCGAGAATTACCCAGCCGGTCTGACCGCTGCCTTCGATGGTGGGGTTGTAACTATATTCCTTCTTAATATCTTCTCTGACTGCGTCTGCGAGGCTGTCAAGCAGCCGCTCACTACTGCCTGTTGCTATCACAAAACAGTCAGTAAAATCAGATATTCCTTTGAGATCTAACAAGAGGATGTTTTCGGCAAATTTCTCTTCTAATACCTTGACGATTTCACGTCCTAATACAATTGGTTCCAGTGTTCACCTCGACTTTTTCTCTTTATTCTACCCCAAGTTGAATCGTTGCAAGGATTTGTAGACCGGCCCTTCGTTGGTTAACTGGCTATAAATCAGCTCAAATTCTGTGACCGATGTTGAAGCAAATTGGGTGTTTTTGCTTCGCAAGAGCACATCCGTAATCATCTCATTTTGTGGAACAGACACAACGTCAGATACCCTGGCAAGCGTCAGATGGGGAGAGAAAGGTTTGTCGTTTTTGAGATTAAGAAATTTGGTCGCCTGGGTAACCGCGAGATGGAGGTTTTCTGTTTCCCCGCCATCTTCTGTCCCGATCCAGATGGTTCGGATCGAAGTTTTCCGTCCGAACCAGGCAACGCCATGGAAAGAAACAACATAAGGATGATGTTGTTTTCCCGCCTTTTCGAGCTCTTTCCCCAGCGCGTCCAAATGAGATGTGTCAGTATCCCCAAGAAACTGGAGCGTAAGATGCATCAACTCCGGACGCACCCAGCGGATCCCGTGGAAGGTTAACGCCATCCTCATCTGGGTTTGAAAAAGGGCAATTTGCTCCAATACAGGGGCAGAGGGTTTGATTGCGATAAATAATCTCTTTTGCATGGTTTCCACACTTTCGTACCATCTTGTTTAGTATATTCCATAATTTTATGGTATAAACTAATTACCCTGCTGTGTTAGTGATGCGGCAATACAGTTTTGTACCAACACCAACACAAATGGTTTGATCTCACACCAGGTGATGTGATAGACGTAAGTCAAGACCGATCCTGGAGGAAGAACCAATTCCTGCCTTAGCAGGTTCAAAACCATTTCGCACACGGCACGGCGGGGACGTTCTTATAAACTTGCAGCAAACTATGCGTATTCAGAAACTCACTACCCTGATACTTTTAACCCTCTTCCTTTCCGGATGTAGTGCATTCAATAAAGGCAAGGTGAGCCAGGATATGCTCCCCTGGAAAGAACCTGGTCAGATCATTTACCAGGATAATTTTTCGGACGATACCACCGGTTGGGAGGAAGTAAGCAACGTTTACGAACTCAAAGGTTACTCGACCAGTGGCTATATGATCTCCATAAATCAGCCTGGTTCAAGAACAATCTCAACAACGGGGCTCAGTTTTTCAAACACACTCACTGATGTGTCTGTGCAGAAGATAACCGGATCAAAAGAATCACAATTTGGTTTAATCTGCCGCTACCAGGATAAATTCAATTATTATGCGTTTGTAATTAGTGCGGATGGCTATGCCGGCATCGTTCGTACTATTGATGGGCGGGGTGAATTACTGGGCAGTGATCAGTTACTCCGCGTGGAAGGCATTAACCTCGATGATGGCATCAACACAATGACTGCCGCGTGTGTGGATGAAAACCTGAGATTAGTGGTCAACGACGAAACGATCCTTCGGGCAAAAGACACAACTTTTATCAAC
The DNA here is from genome assembly GCA_002411175.1 of Anaerolineaceae bacterium UBA5311. Classification (GTDB taxonomy): domain Bacteria; phylum Chloroflexota; class Anaerolineae; order Anaerolineales; family Anaerolineaceae; genus Mesolinea. The sequence goes on from DHRN01000095.1 coordinate 27,484, forward strand.
GGCGATGTTGGCTTATTCCTGGAAACTTTCGAAGCAGGTAACTCCACGGTTGTCTTTTCTGATTTGATTATTGTTAAACCCTGATGAAAATCTATTTTGACATGGTTGGCTGCCGGTTGAACCAGGCAGAAATCGACGCGCTGGCAATCGACTTTGCGCAAGCTGGCGCTGAGATCGTGTCGAACCCTGGCGAGGCAGACACAATTATCATCAACACTTGCTGCGTGACTGCTAAAGCCAGCGCTGATTCGAGAAAGATGATCAGGCATTATCGGGATGCTTACGCCGGCAGGGTTATCAGTACCGGTTGTTGGGTAAGTGTGGATTTCAATGAAGCTGAAAAAATTAGCCATGCCGCCTATCCAAACCAGGGCAAAAACCTGATCGCTGCCGATCTTTCTTTCAATTTACCGAAAACCAAGCTTGACCTGACCGCGAAACCACGTCTTGGCAGACGCTCCCGCACACGTGGTTTTGTTAAAGTGCAGGATGGCTGCAATAATTCCTGCAGCTTTTGCCTGACCACAATTGCCCGGGGGAAGTCGGAGAGTCAATCAGTTGAGACAATTGTGAGCCGGGTGAAGCAGCTTGAAGATATGAACGTCAAAGAAATTGTTTTGACTGGTGTGCAGCTGGGTTCCTGGGGTAAAGACCTGCGTCCTCGTTCGAGTTTATCGCATATTGTCGAAGCAATTCTCGAAGGGACGCAGATGCCCAGGCTGCGGTTTTCGTCGATCGAACCGTGGGATATCGATTCCAAGCTGATTGAGCTGCTCAACCATCCGCGTATCTGCGCCCACCTGCACATCCCCCTGCAGAGCGGTGCGGATGCGATTTTGAGAGGTATGAGGAGACCGATCACTACTCAACGCTACCTCGACATGATAGAAACCATTCGCCAGGTTGTTCCGGAAATCGCGATTACGACTGACATTATCAGCGGATTTCCTGGCGAGACGGAGGATCTGTTCCAGGAATCGTTCGAATTCATACAAAAATGTAACTTTGATGGTGGACATGTATTTTCATTTTCGCCCATGGATGGAACTACAGCAGCAGAATTGCCAGAACAGGTAAAGCCGTTCCTTATCAAAGAACGTACCAGGATATTAATCAGTCATTTCGCTGAGCAGGAACAGAAAGCAAAACAAGCCATGATCGGGCAAATCAGCCAGGTGTTGTTTGAAAGTCGGAGTGTGAAAAATGGAAAAAGCTGGTATAGTGGTTTTACTGAAAACTACTTCAGGGTGGTTCATAAGAGCCCGAGCAATTTGATAAACAAGATAATTCCAGTCACTATCGAAGCGGTCGATTCAAACAAAAACCTTGTAGCGGCACTGCAAAATTCCCCAGCCCCTTTTGCTTGACTGAAGAAGTAAATAAGGTAAAATTGACGGGTTACGGATTTGAAATAAAGTCTTGGATTGAGTGTGCCTAAAAACTCCCGGGATATACTGAAAGGATTATGGAATGCCTAAAAGAACTTATCAACCAAAAAGAAGGCGCCGCGTGCGCGTGCACGGTTTTCGTGCAAGAATGGCTACTGCGGACGGACGTGAGGTTTTGAAGAGACGCCGGCTTCGTGGTCGCAAGGAATTAGCAAAGCGCGCCAACAACCACGTAAAGCGCGTGACCTGGTAATTGGTGCTGTTGAAGCAGCGAAAATGTTTACAAAAGACAAGCTCGCTGTTCTACGAAAAGCCTCTGAAATTGAAACAGTCCGCAAGGAGGGCAGGTCTTTTTCAAACCGATATGTGGTATTGGTAACAAAAAAACGAGCAGCAGCTGTGCCAGGATACGCGCTGATCGCCAGTAGAACTGTCGGAGGGGCTGTAGAACGCAATCGCTGCAAACGCAGAATGAGATCCAGAGTGGCAATGTTTGCTGCCGGGATAGTTGATGATTACGATTTTGTGCTCATCGCCCGGAAAGACCTGCTCACTGCAGAGGCAGACACTCTGGATAAAGCTTTTAAGCAACTTTTTATGAAAGCTGGCTTGATTCACGACCATGATTGACTCAGAACATAACCAGGAAAGTCAATATACAGAGCAACCCTTGAGTGATCTGCCAAAGACCGTCGCTTACTTTCCGCGAAGGGTTTTATTATTTTTAATCAAAGTGTATAAACAAACGTTTTCCAAAACGCTGCCACCGAATACCTGTCGGTTTTATCCGACCTGCTCCTGCTATGGTTACCAGGCAATATATAAATACGGAGCCCTTAAAGGCGGCTGGATGGCTGTAAAACGTATCGTGAGATGTAACCCCTTCAACGAAGGTGGAATAGACCCTGTTCCTTGATTGGAGATTTATGAGTAAAAGAACAATTCGAATTTTAATTCTCCTGGTTATTGGCGCCATTGTGCTGACCGGTTGTGCTGCTGGCGTCCGGGCTGAAAGCACTCCGGGCGTGACCGTTGTGGATGAAGCTGTTTATATCGCTTACCTTAGCAAACTTTACAAACTGGACCGGGCAACTGGCGCTTTGTTGTCGAGTTTCCCTGAGGGACGGTCCTCAGTGGTTATGTACGCACCTCCTGCTGTTTCTGAAGGAGGCGTATATTTCGGTGACCTTGCGAATGAATTTCATAAAGTAAATGATAGTAACCTTAATGAGATTCTATGGACTTTTGACGGCGCCAGGGGCTGGTATCAAGCCAGGGCGGGGGTGGATGGTGGTCTTGTAATCATCCCCAGCAGTGATCGGAATGTTTACGCACTTGAAAAAACCACTGGTGAGCTGATTTGGAGTTACCAGGGCGAATTCGCTTTTGTTGCCGAACCTTTGATCATTGCCGATAAGGTTGTTGTAAGTGCCCAGGACTTTCATGTGGTCGTTCTGGATCTGGCAACCGGCGAAGAGTTGTATCGCGTTGAAACCAAGGGAGCGGTTACTTCGTCGCCTTTGTACGACCCGCAGTCAGGCAATCTCTTTGTAGGCAGCTTTGGCAAAGAAATGACGTCCTTCAACCTCGAGACAGGCGAAGTCAACTGGGTATTTGGTGAGGGTCGCGGGCTCGCCACGATTTGGGCAACCCCGATTCTTGTGGGAGATCAGCTCATTTTCAACGATAAATCCGGCAAAATAGTATCGCTTGACCCGGAAACCGGTCAGGAGCTGTGGACGATTGAAGCCGGTGGTACGACAATCGCCGGACTCGCAGCAATTGACGAAGGTGGCTTTGTGGTTGCCCGCGAAGACGGTAATATCCAGGCTTATAAGCTTGACCGCACTTCGTCCTGGACTGGCACAGTTCCTGGCAACGTATACACCGCGCCAATTGTCCAGGGAGAGCAAATTTTTATCCCGGTAATCAATGCTGACAGCATCCTTTACACATTCAATGTATCCGGTCAAGCTGGCTGGTCATTCACCCCATCGAACTAGGAGTCATAACTATGTGGGAAACCATAATTGTTCAGCCTTTCACTAACTTATTATTGATCATCACCATGCTGGTGAAGAATTTTGGTTTGGCTATAATTCTGTTCACCATCCTGATCAAATTGCTCACCTATCCCCTGACCGCCCGGCAGCTTAAATCGACCCAGGCTATGCAAGACTTGCAGAACGATCCTGCATACAAGAAAATGCAAGCCAAGTATAAGGATAATAAAGAAAAACTGGCTGAAGAGCAGATGAAGATATACAAGGACAAGGGGATCAGTCCCTTTGGTTCCTGTTTGCCGACAATCATTCAGTTTCCGATTATTATCGGTTTATACCAGGCAATTATTCGGGTTATGGCGGCTACCCCCCTGGAACTGGTAAAGCTTGAAAGAATTGTCTATCCTTTCCTGGATGTTAATAAAATATTGCCTATTCAAAACCGTTTCTTGTGGATGGATCTCGGTCAACCAGAACGATTGTTTATCAATGGAATCGGCATTCCTGTTCTGGCAATCCTGGTCACGATTACAACCTTAATCCAATCACGGATCATGCAGCCGCCTTCACAAGGTAACGACCAGGCAGCATCAATGAGCAATAGTATGACCATGATGATGCCCCTGATGATGGGTTGGATGGCATTCCAATTCTCAGCAGGTTTGGCGTTGTACTTCCTCATCAGCAATCTGACAACAATGGTTCAATATGTAGCAATGGGCAGAGCAGACTGGTCCAGGATTTTTCCGTGGATGGAGTCCAAAGAAGCAGATTCAACTCAAAAAGTGATCATCGAAACGGCTCCCGATGACGATGATGATGAGGAGGAAGAAGAGACTCCTGTGAAGATCGCCAAACCTTCTGCAAGATCTGCAGTTAAGCGGCAAAGACCTAAAATGAAGAGGTAAAGTAGAGTAAGGCAGGGAAAAAATGAAACAACGATTGACGCTTGAAGTCAACGCGCCAACAGTTGAAGAAGCCATCGAAAAAGGGCTCGATGAACTGGGTTTGGAACGCGACGAAGTCGAAATAGAAATTATTGATGAAGGGAAACGCAACCTCTTTCGGTTTGCCGCTCGCCAGGCTGTAATCAGGTTGACAGTTCGCCAGAGCGTGTTCAATCCGGAGGCGGAGGTGAGCGCGATTGACGTGCAGGAAGTAACCCGCGAATCCGACAATTTATCGGACGAAGATTCAGACAGTGGCGAATATATTGATGCTGATATTGAAGAGGAAGAAGATTTTTCTGCCTCATGGCTGGGCTCGAACCAGGCAGATGAGCGGGATTCGATCCAGGCGACGGTTGAAAAACTTCTCGATTTTATGGAAACCAGGGCAGTAGTCACAGTTGAACAAAAACAAACCGAAGACGAAAACCGTGATTTCTACGCGGTTGAAATCCAGGGAGATGATCTTAGCTATCTCATAGGGCGCAGATCGGAAACGCTAAACGCCATCCAGTACATTGTCAGCCTGATCACCAGCCACCAGTATGGTCGCTGGATCCCCCTCCAGGTGGATATTCAAAACTATCGCGCGCGCAGGCAAACTGAGCTTCAGAAAATTGCGCACCGGATGGCAGACCAGGTCGTTTCCACCGGCAGGCGCCAGTCCCTTGAACCAATGCCTGCCAACGAGCGGCGAATTATCCATATGGAATTGCGAAGAAGGGATGACGTTTTCACCGAATCGGTTGGGGAAGATCCTTATCGAAAAGTGCAAATCTATCCAGCGGATTAACAAAGAACTACTGAGGTTTGATGAGAGCAGTCGACATCATCATCCGGAAACGGGATAAAGAAGAGCTGTCTGGCGAGGAGATAGGCTTTATTATCGATGGCTTTACTGATGGCAGTGTTCCCGATTATCAAATGGCTGCCTTTGCCATGGCAACCTTGCTCAATGGAATGACTCATCGTGAGATCACGGACATGACGCTGGCGATGGCTGCTTCGGGTGACCAGCTCAATCTGGATGAGTTTGGCGGCAATGTCGTCGACAAACACTCGACTGGCGGCGTCGGAGACAAGACCACCCTGGTGGTTGCTCCAATCGTGGCTGCCTGCGGATTGCCTGTGGGCAAAATGTCCGGACGCGGACTGGGATTCAGCGGTGGAACGATTGATAAGCTTGAATCCATCCCGGGGTTCAAAAGCGATCTTTCCACGGAAGAATTTTTTTGCCACTTACGCAAACATGGCATTGTCCTGTCTGGTCAGAGTGCTGACCTCGCGCCCGCAGACGGAAAACTGTATGCCCTTCGGGATGTCACTGGCACGGTTCAATCAATTCCATTGATCGCTTCTTCCGTGATGAGCAAAAAAATCGCATCCGGTGCAAACGCAATCGCCCTGGATGTAAAAGTTGGGCGGGGCGCTTTCATGAAAACGCTCGATGATGCCCGCGAACTGGCTGAAGTAATGGTAGCCATTGGAAACCTGAGCGGACGCAGGGTGATCGCGGTAATTTCACAAATGGATCAACCACTCGGTTTTGCCGTTGGAAACGCTCTCGAGCTCAAAGAAGCGATCGGGATGCTCCACGGCAGCGGACCAGAAGATTTTCACGTCCATTGTGTTGATTTGTCTGCCTATATGCTTATTCTCGGGCATAAAGCCAATAATCTCGAGGAAGCTCGGGCGATGGCACAAGCGGCAATCGACAATGGCAGTGCCTGGTTAAAATTCAGAGAGATGATCGAAGCTCAGCACGGTGATGTTGAGTACATTGATCATCCTGAGATACTGCCTCGAAGTAAGTTGGTGCTTGCGATCAACTCTGATCAAAGCGGTTACATTCAAACAGTGGATGCCCAGGAAGTGGGCGAGAGTTCGGTCTTGATAGGGGCAGGCAGAACCAAAAAAGGCGATGAAATCGACCCAGCAGTCGGCATCATGGTTAGAACCAAAATCGGCGATAAAGTCGAAATTGGTCAGCGTTTGTTTGATGTCCACGTGGAACGAGAATCTGATTTTGATCTCGTTTTCGAAAAATTGAAAAATGCGGTTGAGTTTTCCTCCGAGCCGGTTGAGGCGCCGCCATATTTTTGGGACGTTTTAGGAGTGAACTAAACCCGGGCAACCGGGTTTTTTTATGGGAAATTTGCAGAAAAAACTATGGAAATAATTAGAAACGACATTCGTAATATCGCCATCATCGCACATGTTGATCATGGAAAAACAACTTTGATCGATTCGATGCTGCGACAGGCTAAAGTTTTTCGCGAAAACCAAATAGTAGCGGACCGAATCATGGATTCTAATGACCTCGAGCGCGAGCGTGGAATCACCATTTTGGCAAAAAATGCCTCCATCAGCGTTCCCAACCTGCAAACTGGCGAATTAGTCAAACTGAACATCGTGGACACCCCCGGGCATGCTGACTTCGGCGGAGAGGTCGAACGTATCATGAACATGGTCGATGGCGTCTTGCTGCTGGTTGACGCAGCTGAAGGTCCAAAACCACAGACGCGCTTTGTATTAAAGCAAGCAATTCAAAAGAACCTGAAGACAATCGTAGTAATTAACAAACTTGATCGTAAAGATGTCGATATCGAACAGACGCTCAACGCCACCTTTGATTTGTTTGTCGAACTGGGCGCCAGCAATGATATCCTCGATTTTCCCGTGATTTACGCCGAGGGACTACTCGGTAAGGCGGGAACGCGTCCCCAACTGGAAGATAACTTGCTGCCCTTGTTTGAATGTATTCTCCGGGAAATACCCGGACCAGTGGCAGATATAAACAGCCCTTTTCAAATGCTGGTTACGAACCTGGGGTACGATGAGTACAGCGGCGTGACCGCTACCGGAAGGATCCATTCAGGAAGCCTGGAAACGAATGCGCCCCTGGTCCGCATTTTTACTGACGGCAGCCAGGAACGCATCAGCGCAAAATACATCTATACCTATGAAGGTCTTGAGAAAAAACTTACCGATAAGGCTGAAGCAGGGGATATCATCACCATCGGTGGGTTAAAGGACATCCAGATTGGTGAGACGCTCACATCCCCTGAAAACCCGGTAGCATTGCCGTTGATTGAGGTGCAGCAACCTACAGTGCGGATGACTTTTGGCGTCAACACTTCACCGTTGACCGGAAGAGAAGGAAAATGGAGTACATCCAGAAAACTCCTGGAGAGGCTAAAAGACGAACTGCGTAAAAATATTTCACTTCGGGTGGAAGAAACAGAGCAAAAAGATGTTTTCCTTGTTTCCGGGCGTGGTGAATTGCATTTGGGCATATTGATCGAGACCATGCGCCGTGAGGGCTATGAGTTCCAGGTTAGCCGACCTGAAGCGATCATCATCGAGAAAGAAGGGGTACAATATGAACCTTTCGAAGAGGTCCATATCGATGTAGACAGTAGTTATGTTGGCGCCGTGGTGGAGATGCTGGGGCAAAGGCGTGGACAAATGGCAGATATGCACAACAACCCGGATAATACCGTACACCTGACCTTTACCATCCCGACCAGGGGTTTACTTGGATTTCGTTATCGGTTTTTGAATGCGACTCACGGTAAAGGTGTAATGAACAGCTTTTATATTGGCGATCGTCCCTTGGAAGGTGTGGTGGTCAACCGCAACAGCAGCTCAATTACCGCGATTGAAGATGGCGTGGCATCGACATTTGGATTGAAGAATGCCGAGCAACGCGGCATTCTGTTCATCGGACCGGGTGAAGAAGTATACGAAGGGATGATCGTTGGTGAAACCCCCAGGGCTCAAGACCTGGCAATCAATGTAACCAAGAAAAAACACCTGACAAATATGAGGCAGTCGATCCGTGAAATTGACGAACGCCTCGACCCACCAAGGAAAATGAGCCTTGACGAAATGGTTGAATATCTCGGACCGGACGACTTGCTCGAGGTCACACCTGCGAATTTGAGATTGAGAAAGCGCATCCTGAATACACATGACCGGTTACGTTATGAAAAGAGTGGGGAGCGGGACTGACCACTTCGATTAATGCGCGTAGCCAAATAGGCATATTTTGAAGGTCTGCTGATTGGGAAAAGCAACTATTTGGAAGTGTAAATCCATTATTCTTTGTGGGGATTTTGGCAATCTGAGATTGAGAAAACTCATTCTGTATATGCATGTCCGTTCACGTTGTGAGAAGAGTGGGGAGCGGGACTGACCACCTCGATCAATGCGCGTAGCCATTTAGGATTTGAGTTTCTCATTTTTGTGTCCTGAAAATATCTTTAATACAGATCGGATTGTTACAAGAATTATTTCTCAGCCACTACTTACTGAGCTTGAAAATTCGCAGGGAAGGGGCACTGTGTCAAGACAGTAATCGTTTACAGTCTGTTTGAGGTGATTGTTTACATCTTTGATTAATATAGAAGGCATGAAAGCCAGGAGTTTCCCATGCTGTCCCGCGATTATCCGTAGGGCGAGATTGAGGGGGTTATGACATTGGTGTGACGAGGATGTTGCTCCCCCCTCAATCCGCCGTTCACAATGACCACACACTGCAATTCTCAATATGGAAAAATATATGTATTTTGTGGTGTAGGCGACGGCTGCCATGCCGTCCCGAATGTGGTGTAGGCGACGGCTGCCATGCCGTCCCGAATGTGGCGTAGGGAACGCGGCTTGTCCCGTTCCGGCGAAGCCATGTTTTTGTAGGGCGAGACGTCTGTACCGGCGAAGCCGTGTATTGAGGGGGTTATGACATTGGTGTGACGAGGATGTTGCTCCCCCCTCAATCCGCCGTTCACAATGACCACACACAACGGCGGATTGGAGGCGCATCACGATCGCGCCAATGGAAATAACCGACACCTCCAATCTCGCCCTACGAAAAGATAGCTTCGCCGGAACGCGCAGTTCACATTCCCAACGAAAAGATAGCTTCGCCGGAACGGGACAAGCCGCGTTCCCTACAACAACAAGATGTCGCCGGAACGGAACAAGCCGCGTTCCCTACGAAAAGATGGCTTCACCGGAACGGGACAAGCCGCGTTCCTTCCAAAAAGATAGCCTCACCGGAACGGGACGAGCCGCGTTCCCTACGTAAAGATGGCTTTGGCGGAACGGGACAAGCCACGTTCCCTACGAAAAGATGGCTTCACCGGTACAAACGTCTCGCCCTACATGACTGGTATGCAGTTTTAACAACAATTAATACTTTCATGTAAAAAACGGAAAAAATTAACAAATTTGTCGCGATTACCCTATAGATTCGTCATAGGTGATTCAGTAATGCGATAAAATAGCCTTATGCTACCTGATTATCGCGTCCGGCAACGGGAATATCTACTTGAAATTTCAAGGGCTCTGACAGAAGAGTTGGATCTCAACACTTTGCTGAGCCGGATTTTACAAATCTCGATCGAGATGCTCAGCGGGCATGCAGGTTTTATTGCCCTGACGGACGAACACAGGGGCTGGCACCTTGCTGTTAGTAAGGGCATTCAGCCTGCCTTGGCAGAACACATTGAAAGCTGGCTGCAACAACAATCGGAAAATGAATCCGATTCCGAAGCAAACATCCCTGAGATTAACAAGATGCTTAATGATATCAGCATGGGCTTGATCTCAGGTGTTGGCATATCGATGCTGGTACAAAAAAAGCCCATCGGTCAGATTTTCGTCTTCCGTAATTACCGGGGTGTCTTTACCTCCAACGATTACAGCATCCTGAACAATTTTGCCAACCAGGCAGCGATCGCCGTTCGAAACGCGCGGCTTTACAACGAGATCCGTGAGCAAAATATGCGCATTACCGCGCTCTTGGCTTCGGTGGCTGATGGAATTTTGATCTTAACTCCCGACCTGCGCGTTCAAAGTGCAAACCGATCGATGACCCGGCTGCTCAACTGCAGCTCGATGGAGTTAATCGGGCAGAAGTATGAAGATGTTGTTCGTTGGAAAGGAGAACCAACCGGTCTGAAACTGGAAGACCTGACTGTCTCCGGCTGGAAAGACTATGCCCCTGGTGAAATGTTTCTGGAAGGCAACCTGGTGCGGCGGGAAGGGATGGAATGCACCCCTGTGGCAATCACCTACGCGCCACTTTTTTCGAACGAAGGACGCTTGCTCAATATCATAGCCAGCGTGCGTGATATATCACGCTATCGGGAAGCTGAGGAGATCAAATCAAACTTTATCTCTGTAATCAGCCACGAGTTAAAAACCCCAATCGCCTTGATCAAGGGTTATGCAAGCACATTAAGACGTAAAGATGTTGACTGGGAGCCTGAAATGATCCAGGAAAGCCTGGAGGTGATTGAAGAAGAGGCTGATCATCTGGCAAATATGGTAGACGATCTGCTCGACGCGACCAGGCTGCAATCTGGCGATGTCGCGGTGAAGAAAACTGAAATTGATCTCGTAGGATTGGTCAGGCAGCAAGTTAAACGGTTCCTGCCGGAACTAGAAGGTCACCAGATCAGCGTCGATTTTCCCGAGGATTTCCCCCTGATCGTTGCCGATGAAGGTCGCATCAACCAGTTGATCTCAAACCTGCTGATAAACGCGACAAAATACACTGATTCAGGAGAAATCCGAATCGTTGGTCTGGTGACAGGTGAATTTGTGCAAATCTGCATCAGCGATGAAGGCAAAGGTTTTGACCCAAAAGACGTGCCATTTTTGTTTGACCGCTTTTATCGCTCTGACCGGGATTCAAAAACCAGTAAAGGCACAGGGCTTGGGCTTTTTCTCTGTAAAGCGATCGTGACAGCGCATAATGGCACCATCTGGGTCGACGAATCCTACAAGCAGGGGGCAAAAATCTGCTTCAGGCTGCCGATCCATGCAGACATACAGGCATGAATCAGATTCAAGCCTGCCAACACGGTCGCTGGATGGAATTGGCGGGCTGGTCCGTGCTGTTTTTAAGGGAGACCGGATCAACCAACGACGATTGTCACCGCCTGGCTGAAGAGATAACCGGAGAGTTTGTTGTCTGGGCGGGTCACCAGAAAGCAGGGCGAGGGAGGGAAGAGCGCACATGGTTTGATCAGCCTGGCAGCGCGCTTACTTTTTCCGTACTTTTACGTTTGAAACCTGAAGAAACTGCCTGCCTGGGTCGCTTCACGGCTTTGGGCGCGCTAAGCATAATCGATCTGCTCAAAACCGATTTTGACCTGGATGCCAAAATCAAGTGGCCTAATGATGTCTTGATCAGGGACAAAAAGGTTTGCGGGATCCTGGCTGAGCTTGCCTGGCAAGGATTTTTGCCCCAATCATTGGTACTGGGCATAGGCATCAACCTGACCAACCGGGCATTTGCTTCCGCTGGCGAGCTGCGAACTCCGGCAACCAGTCTTAAAGCCGAAGGCGCACCATTGACAGACCCTGAATCCTTCCTGGAAAAGCTGCTCGAGGCAATTCAACGAAGACGTAAAACCCTCGGCAGCGATCAATTTATGCATGACTGGAACGCAAACCTCGCCTATAAAGGTCAGTTTGTCCCATTTAAACAATACCAGGGCAAAACGGGGGTGTTCTGCCCTGAATATGTAAATCCGGACGGTTCGCTGACCGTTAGCGATCAGCAAGGGGAGAGGTTTTCGCTTTACTCCTCTGAAATTTCAGGCTCTTCATCTGAAACTTGATCGTTTTCTTCCAGTTGTTCTTCTTCAACGGTTATTCCGCTGTCAGGTCCGAAGCTCTGGCTGTTTTCTTCATCCGCAAGAGCAGCCTTGCGTTCTTTCTGAGTTGCTTCTGCTTCCTGGGCGGAGATGCGGGCGATGGCTGCCAGGCTGTCTCCCTCATTCAGATCCATAATATGCACGCCCTGCGTGGCGCGACCCTGAATGGAAATATCAGCGACTTTGGTGCGCAAGACGATCCCAGCCTGTGTGATCAGGGTGACGTCTTCATCTTCCTGGACTACGCAAGCTTCGACGATATCGCCAATTTCAGCGCGGGCTTCCTGGCTGATGGTGGTTACACCGAGAGTGCCGCGTCCTTTCGCGAGATATTCGTCCAGGGGAGTACGCTTTCCCTTTCCCCTTTCCGTGATAACCAACAGGAAACCACCGGGTTCGACCAGATCCATCGAAACCACCTGGTCATCGCCGCGCAGGCGGATGCCAGAGACGCCCATGGTGCTGCGTCCGGTTGGACGGACTTCTTTTTCATGGAATCGCAGCGCTTTCCCCTTCCGGGTGACCAAAATCAAATCATCCTGCCCGCTGGTTAGTTGCGCCCAACCGACCTCGTCGTTGTTGTTCAGGCGGATGGCGATAAGTCCGGAGGGGCGCACGCGCTCAAATTCGGATATGTGCACGCGTTTGACCCTGCCGAGGCGAGTAACCAGGGCACAATACTTCGCCTGGCTAAAATCAGAGATCGATAAGACTGCGGTAACCGTTTCTTCAGACTCGAGGTTGATAATGTTGACCAGGGGGATGCCGCGACCCTGGCGGCTTTCCTCCGGCAATTCGAAAACGCGCCCTGAGTAGACTTTACCTTTATCGGTAAAGAACAAAATGGTATCAAGGGTATTGGCTCTGACGAAGAAATTGACTTCATCCTCTCCACGCATGCTCTGACCAATCACACCTCTGCCGCCGCGTCCCTGCCGGCGATATGCCTGGTCGGAGACGCGCTTAATGTAACCGCGGCTGGTAATCGAAATGAAAACAGGCTCATCCTGAATCAGGGATTCGTCCGAGAGGTCCATTTCGTGGTCAGGTGCGATACGCGTGCGGCGATCGTCGCCATACTTATCCGCGACTTCGGTCAGGTCTGCGCGAATGATTTCGAGGATTTTGTTTGGGTTGGCGAGCAAGTCTTCCAACTCTGCGATCAGCTCCATCAGCTGTTTGTATTCGTCTTCAATTTTCTGCCGTTCCAGGGCAGCCAGGCGGCGCAGCTGCATATCGAGGATGGCTTGAGCCTGGATATCAGACAGGTCAAACCGTTCCATCAGGCGGGTTTTGGCTACGTCTGCGTCTGGTGATTCACGGATTGTTTTGATCACAGCATCCAGGTTGGCGATAGCGATTAGCAAACCATCGAGGACATGAGCACGTTTTTTGGCTTTATCGAGGTCAAACAGCGTCCGCCTGGTGATGACCACCTGGCGATGTTCGAGGTAGAGCTGGAGGGCTCTTTTCAGGGTGAGCATACGTGGTTCGTTGTTTACCAAAGCCAGCAGCTGAACGCCAAAGGTGGATTGGAGCGGCGTGTATTTGTAAAGCTGGTTCAGCACCCGTTTGGGCTGCGCTGCCCGCTTGAGCTCGATCACAACGCGCATGCCGGTGCGGTCTGATTCGTCGCGCATATCCGAGATCGAATCGATTTTCCCTTCACGGTGAAGCTCGGCAATGCGTTCCAGCAGGCTGGTTTTGTTCAGCTGATAGGGGATTTCGTTGATGATGATGGCATAGCGTCCTTCGCGGATTTCTTCGATTGTGGCTTTGCCGCGCATGGTCAGATGCCCGCGACCGGTGCTGTATGCCTGGCGGATGCCTTCAGAGCCAACAATGATGCCGCCGGTGGGGAAGTCTGGACCGGGAATATGCTGCATCAGGTCTTCAACGCTGACTTCGTCGATGTCTTCATAGCGATCGATCAGGACGATCAGGGCGTTGACCAGTTCACGCAGATTGTGCGGGGGGATGTTGGTTGCCATTCCGACGGCGATACCGCTGGAGCCGTTCATTAACAAAGTCGGCACGCGGGCGGGCAAGACTTCGGGTTCCTTGAGCGAGCCATCGAAATTATCGACGAAATCCACAGTGTCTTTTTCCAGATCAGCCAGGATTTCATCCGAGATTTTCGCAAGGCGCGCCTCGGTGTAACGCATGGCAGCGGGAGAGTCACCATCGACAGAGCCAAAGTTGCCCTGCCCCTGCACGAGCATATAGCGCATGGAGAAATCCTGCGCCATGCGCGCCATGGCATCGTAAACGGCAGAATCGCCGTGAGGGTGATATTTACCCAACACTTCACCAACAATACGAGCGGACTTTTTGAAGGGGGTATTTGAGCGGATGCCCATGTCATTCATGGCGTAGAGGATACGTCGGTGAACAGGTTTGAGCCCATCGCGCACATCTGGCAGGGCACGGGAAACGATCACACTCATGGCATAATCGAGGTATGCCGTGCGCATCTGATCATCGATACCGACTGTAATCAGACCTGCGTCAGGATTGTCGATCCAGGGTGTTTCAGGCATATCAGGGGTGTTAATTTCTTCAGTCATAAGAGCTTTCAGCCAAAAATTGGCGCTTTTTTCGTATTTTCGTAACCTTGTAATTATACCTTAAAATGTGGAGAAAATCAAAAAATCGCCTCTAAGACAAAAAAAGCCCGATTTTACGGGCTTATTGAAATTGGAGTTTTTTAGTAACAGCCAGAAAGGCGGTTGAAGGAAAGGAAGCACCACCACGACTCGGGCATAAAGGTCAACACAAGACCGATGATAATCAAAATGACCAGGAGGACCACCAGGAAGTTGGCAAACCAGGGTTTTCGGGCGGATGGTTCCGGGGTGGGTTCCGGGGCAAGCGGGCGCTGAGGAACTGGCTGCGCAACCGATTCGTATACGGTTTCCCGACTAACCGGCACCGGGTCGGGTTCGGGCGTATGAGCGCGATAGATGGGCACATAGGCGGCTGCCTGAGCTGCGGCTTCCCATTCAAAACTCATCACAGTACTCTCTGCCAGGGTGATCAAATCGCCATTGACCAGGAGCTTCGGTGAGCTGAGGCGCACACCATTCAGAAAAGTTCCGTTTGTGGACCCGAGGTCTTCAATATAGACACCGTCTGTTTTAACGATAAAACGGGCATGTCGTCGTGAAATTTCACTATCAGGGATCGGGATGTCACTTTCAACGTCTCTGCCCATAGTTATTTCGGGTTTGTCCAGGTAATAACTGGAACCAGGGGTGGGACCTGAGCGCATCACAATTAGAGGTTTGGTATCAGCCATAATTCCTCCCGGAATCTAAAATAGAATATCTGTTGTCAATTCTACCTCAAGAATAACCAACGGTTATACTGTGTCGAATAGATAACAGCGATTCTCAATGTGATTGTATTTGGATCGTAAACGCAAAATGCAGAGTAATTGCACTCCGAAATAGTGGGGGTGGGTTCAGGTTGTGAGCAGGGAACAGGGAGCCGGGAGCAGGAACTGAGTTTTGTCATCCTGAGCCTCTTTTGCGAAGGAACTTGTCGATTGGAAGGGTAAGATCCTTATGAATTACATTTACGAAGTGCTT
>DHRN01000095.1:43155-50810 GCA_002411175.1 Anaerolineaceae bacterium UBA5311
GCTTGTCCCGTTCCGGCGGAGTGATGTTGTTGTAGGGAACGCGGCTTGTCCCGTTCCGGTGGAGTGATGTTGTTGTAGGGAACGCGGCTTGTCCCGTTCCGGCGAAGCCATCTTTTCGTAAAACGTCACACCATACGGCTGTTCGCGGGACGGCATGGCAATCGTCCCCTACACCGCAATCGGAACTCAATAATCAACGGGTATACTATGTCGAATAAATGATACAAGTCAAATAATCGTTTGAAAGTAAACTGTCACGTTGACGATTAAAAAAAATACTGCTATCATCAGAATGATTATGACTCCTAAAACAAAGGGCAATTGGTTTACGCGTTTCTGGTCCCGGCTTCGCCTGGAGTCGCGTTGGCTGGTTCCTGGAACAGGCTACAAACGCTGGTTGGTGTTGTCGATTATCGGGGCAATGCTGCTGGGTTTGGGGCTGGCTGTAATCATCCTGGAATACTACCGGTCGACCACCAGTGAGATTCTTACCCCCATCCTCGCATTCCTGTCTTTGCGCTTTCTTGACCGCCCTATTCGCTTTTTGCTCTTTGGCGGGCTTGGTGTGATCGTGATCCTGATTGGAATCTGGGGGGCAAACCGATCACTTTTGAAACCGTTTGAAAAAGACGGCAAACCAGTTTGGGACAGGCTGCAGCATTACCGTCAACGCGAAAAGGGAATCAAAGTCGTTGTCATCGGCGGGGGGCACGGATTGGCGGCTTTGTTGCGCGGGTTAAAGGCATATACGCACAACATTACTGCCATAGTAACCGTTTCGGATGACGGAGGTTCCTCTGGTGAGCTGCGGAGGGATTTGGGCGTACTCCCGCCTGGAGATATCCGCAATTGCCTGTCCGCACTTTCGAGCGATGAAGCCCTGCTTTCCCAGGTTTTCCAATATCGTTTCCAATCGGGCGCGGGGTTGGAAGGACATTCCCTGGGTAACCTCCTGATCACAGCGATGAGTGAGATTACAGGCAGTTTTGAAGAAGCCGTAGCAGAATCGGGTCGGGTTTTGGCGATATATGGGCAGGTTTTACCTTCCACTCTCTTTGATGTGACCCTGGTGGGAGAAGTACAGAAAATCGGAGAGCCAGAACCTCAGATCATCCACGGCGAGTCACAAATCACCGCAGCGGAGGGCAAGATCAACAAGGTTTCGCTGGATAAAGAAAATGTTCAGGCTTACCCCCCAACAATTTCGGCTATCCTGAACGCGGATTTGATTTTGATCGGACCCGGCAGCCTCTATACCAGCATCTTGCCCAATCTTTTAGTCAAAGACCTCACCGAAGCGATAACCGCAAGCCGGGCCGAGACATACTATATCTGTAATGTCGCCACCCAAAGGGGGGAGACTGACGGATTCAACGCCTCGCAGCATGTTAAAGTTTTGGAAAGCCATGTTCACGGGCGTTTCTTTAACCTGGTTTTGTGTAACAGAAATTACAAAGGCAGTTTAGGGGAGAAAACCAACTGGGTAGTGGCAGACCAGGAACTGCACGAAAATTACAAAGTATATGAAGCAGACCTTGTGGATGATCTCTACCCCTGGCGGCATAGTTCGAAGAAGCTCGCCAAAGCGATCATCAACCTCTTTGAAGAACGGACCGGACCTGTTTTTTAGCGCTTGCCTTTACAACATTCGTCTTTTGAAAGCGGAATAAGTTATAATTTAACCCGAACGTGTTCAAACTCTACACACCTGCAAGGTGTATGAATAAAAAAAATTTCGGAGGAAATATGAAAACAAAAGTAGGAATTAACGGTTTTGGGCGTATCGGACGCCTGGTTTTGAAAGCCATCAAGGAACGTGCCGACGACTCACTCGAAGTTGTTGCCATCAATGACCTGGTGGAAGTAAAGCAAAATGCTCATCTGTTTAAATTTGACTCTACCTACGGCAGCTACCACGGGGAAGTCAAGGTTAATGAGGAGAACGACCTGGTAATCGACGGGAAAGTCATCCAGGTATTCGCCGAAAAAGACCCTGGCAATATTCCCTGGGGTGAGCTGGGAGTCGATATCGTCATCGAGTGTACTGGTGTCTTTACCAGTGCCAAATCAGACCCCGAGTCGGGCAAGATCGGCGCGGATGCACACATCCTGCGTGGTGGGGCGAAGAAAGTTGTCATTTCTGCCCCTGCGAAGGGTGAGGATGCAACCATAGTCATGGGTGTGAACGAAGAGATTTATGACAACGCAAAGCATAATGTTGTTTCAAACGCATCATGTACAACAAACTGTCTTGCCCCGGCTGCCAAAGTAGTCAATGATAACTTCAAGATCAAGAACGCGATGATGACCACTATTCACGCGTATACCAACGACCAGGTCATCCTGGACACCGGTCACAAAAAAGACATTCGCCGTTCCCGGGCTGCTGCTTTGAACATCATCCCGACTACTACCGGCGCTGCCAAGGCTGTTGCCCTGGTGATTCCTGATCTCAAGGGCAAGTTTGATGGCTATGCCCTGCGCGTACCGACCCCGACCGTGTCGATCGTCGATTTCGTTGCTGAGGTCGAAAAACCGACCACGCTCGAAGAATTGAACGCCGCCTTTATTGCCGCGGCTGAAGGTCCAATGAAAGGCATCCTGGGCTATTCCACCGGCGAATATGATCAACCGCTGGTCTCGACGGATTACAGAGGTGACTCCCGCTCTTCAATCGTTGATCTGGACAAAAACATGGCAATGGGCGGTAACCTGGTTAAAGTAGTGACCTGGTACGACAATGAATGGGGTTATTCTGCCCGAACCGCTGATTTGGCAAAGTACGTTGCCGAAAGACTCTAATTTTTAGAGTCACTAACCAAAACACAGTGCGCATTGCTGATGAAACAGTAAGGCGCACTGTTTTATAAGGAGCGATAATGTTCAATAAAAAAATGGTGACCGACATTGATGTAAATGGAAAGAAAGTGATCGTACGTGTTGATTTTAACGTGCCAATCAAAGAGGGCAAAATCAGCGATGATACCCGAATGACGGCAGCTCTGCCTACTATTAATTATCTCCTTGATCATGGCGCGGCTGTAATTTTAATGTCTCACCTCGGCAGACCAAAAACCAAAGCAGACCTCCAGTTCAGCCTGCGCCCGGTGGCAGATCACCTGGCGACCCTTGTTGATGCCCCGGTGAAGTTTGCAGAGGACAGCCGCGGTGAAATCGCGAAGCAAGCTGCCGCGGATCTAAAACCCGGGGAGATACTGGTGTTGGAAAATACCCGTTTTTATCCTGAAGAGAGCAAGAATGACAAAGAGATGTCCCGGGAACTGGCATCGCTGGCGGATCTTTTTGTTAATGATGCATTTGGCACCGCGCATCGCGCACATTCCTCCACGGTTGGTGTTGCCGATTTTCTGCCCTCTGCCGCAGGCTTCTTGCTGGAAAAAGAAATTAAATACCTGGGCAATGCCATCGCGGACCCGGTGAGACCTTTTGTCGCCATTCTTGGCGGCGCGAAGATCAGCGACAAAATCGGCGTCATTGAAAACCTGCTCAAGACCGCTGACAAAATTCTGATTGGCGGTGGTATGGCAAATACATTTTTGAAAGCCCAGGGATACGAGATGGCAAATTCATTGGTCGAAAGCGATGTTTTGGAAACAGCCAAAGAGCTGATGGCGAAATCTGCAGGAAAAATCATGCTTCCGGTTGATTATGTGGCTGCCAACGCCTTTGAAGCAGAAGCAGAAAAGAAAACCCTGCCCCTTGGGAATGTGCCCGAGGGATGGCGCGTTTTGGATATCGGACCCGAAACGGTTAAAAAGTTTGGCGAGGTAATCGCTGACGCTGGGACCGTGGTTTGGAACGGACCGATGGGTGTCTTTGAATTCCCAAGATTTGCCCTGGGGACTTTTGAGATCGCTAAAGCCGTGGCAGACAGTGACGCTGTCAGCATCATCGGAGGTGGTGATTCGGTCTCTGCTATCAACATGTCCGGATTGAGTGACAAAATTACGCACATCTCCACTGGAGGTGGGGCTTCGCTGGAAATGCTCGAAGGTATCGAACTGCCGGGATTGGCAGTTTTGAGCGATAAAGAATAAAATTTCACGTTCATAAAAAAGCCGCCAGACTGGCGGCTTTTTTATTCCCAGACAACCCAGCAATTTTCTATGTGAATGTGTTTAGATCTATAAGGGGAGCAGGGAGCAGGGAACAGGAACCGGGTTTTGTCATCCTGAGCTTCTTTTGCGAAGGATCTTGTCAATCGGAACGGGACAAGCCGCGTTCCCTACGAGAAGATGGCCTCTTCGCCGGTACAGACGTCTCGCCCTACGGTTGCTTGCGGGACGGCATGGCAGCCGTCACCTACACTACAAAATAAACATTTTTTCCATATTAAGAATTGCCGCAGACAACCATTTCCGAAAACGGTCTTTTGGAATAGTGATACAATCGCTATAATATGGAAGGTTAAAAATTACGACTCTCTTCTTGTCTACGTAAATGGAGAACGAATGAATAAGAAATCTTTAATACTGATTATTTCAGGGGTGATTATTGCCGCCCTGGTTCTGGGCGCATGCCAGGCGCCAGCAGAACAACCTATGTCTGAAGCCGAGATGGCACAACAGGTCGCCGCTACACGTGCAGCGATCGCCACACAAAACTCAATCGAAACCCTGGTTGCCAAGGTAACCGAACTGAGCATCCAACCGACCAACCCGCCCTGCCCAACCTGCCCTGCCTGTCCCACGCAGCCTGCAGCGACCGTTGCGATGCCAACCTCACAGGTGACTGGCAGTCCCCAGCCTACTGCCACTACTGCAGCCCAGCAACCGCCTGCCGAGGGTGGACGCTGTCTCCAGTTTGATTTTTTGGGTGATGCCAGTTATCCCCCGGGCAGCGTGGTCAGCCCTGGAGAGCGTTTTACAAAGAGCTGGTTGGTCAAGAACACCGGCACATGCGAGTGGACAAGGGAGTTTGACCTGGTGATGTCTGGCGGTGAAGCATTTGGTACAAACCAGCGTGCTGATATAAAGAACGTTGTCTATCCTGGAGATACGGTTGAACTATGGGTGGAAATGATCGCCCCTCAAACTCCAGGCACTTATTACAGTTATTGGATGCTTTCAGCTCCGGATGGGTCCAGGGTGGGTTATGGTCCCAGCCAGCAATGGGGGCTCGGCGTAACGATTGAAGTGAGGAACTAAGTAACAATCACCCCTGGGAGACCAGGGGTGAATTTTTTATTCCTTTGGGAGAAAAGGAACTTTTATAAAACTCATGCGTCTTAATAATAACGTGATCGTTCTGCTTTTAAGGAGTGAGAGAAATGAATGAAAAACCTAATACCAAAAAGAATGTCCTCGTGCTGGTTGGCATTTTCCTGGTGACAGCACTGGTAATTTCTGCTTGTGTTATGCCTGGTCCTGTCCAGCCGACTGTTGATCCAATCGAACAGGCGATGCAGACCTTGCAGGCACAGGCAACTCAAGATTTTTATTCGACAGTGGTTAGCCAGCTTACGGCTACATCAGAGGTGCCTCCAGGCACCACTCCTGACCCGACCAATATTAATCAGATCCCTGGCAACACACAGGTGCCAACCGTCGCGATAACCCAGATCGTTAGCACGCCGGTTCCAACCCAAATCCCGACGGCTGCTTTCACGCCTACACAAATTCCGCCGACGCCAACGCCAAGACCCTGTTATCAGGTCAGCTTCGTTAGTGATGTGACCATCCCCGATGGCAGCAAAATTGTCGCCGGGACAAGCTTCACCAAGACATGGCGGCTGAAAAACTCGGGTACCTGTAAATGGGATACTGGTTTTGACATTGTCTTTGTCAGTGGGCACCAGCTTGGCGCAAATGCGGTTTACGATTTCCCCAAGGATGTCGCCCCGGGTGAAACAGTCGATATCAGCATCAACATGGTTGCCCCGCTGGCGATGGGGAAGTACGAATCGAACTGGATGCTCTTTAGCAACAATGGAATTCGCTTTGGTACCGGCAGCGATTCAAAAGGTCCTTTCTGGGCAAGAATCGAGAGTGTCGATGGCAAGGGCATTGTCTATAATTTTGCAGACAGAGCTTGCGATGCCAAATGGTCCAGCGGGTCCAGGGGAAGCTTGCCCTGCCCGGGTGACGAAAAGCAACCAGGGGATGGGTATGTCGTTGCCAAAAATAAGCCGGTTCGTGAGGATGGTGGGGTTGAAAACGAAGCTGGTCTGATTACCCGCCCCAATAACGCTAATGATGGCTATATCCAGGGTATTTACCCCGCCTTCCGGATCAAAGATGGTGATAAGTTCCACGCGGCAGTGCAATGTGCAGGTAATACTCCCGGTTGTAAACTAAAATTTGAACTCTATATTCGCGAAGTTGGCGGTAGTTTTGTGGAACTTGGCGAATGGCGGGAAGTTTATGACCAAATGTGGACCTATGTCGAGGTTGACCTGTCAGCGTACGCCGGCAAGGATGTTGAATTCTCATTGGTTGCCTGGAATGACGGTTCTACAACCAATAATATTGGTTTGTGGCTCTACCCGGTAATTGACCGGACGAAGTAAGCAAAACTTCTCCTTGAACTATAAAAGGGACGACTTTTCAGCCGTCCCTTCATGTTAGAATTTACCTATCAACAAGGAAAGAGGAGAATATACTGAAGATGAAAAACCGTAAACCAATGGTTGCTGGTAATTGGAAAATGAACAAAACGTTCAGTGAAGCCAAAGAGCTCCTGGACGCGTTAAAAAGGGAATTGGAAGGGATTGACTCGGTAGACCTGGTGGTTTGCCCCACTTTCGTGAGCCTGCCACTGGCTAAAGAAGCCCTGGCTGGAAGCAATATCAAAGTTGGTGCACAAAATTTACACTGGGAAGAATCCGGGGCATATACTGGCGAAGTTTCTGCCAAAATGTTGAAAGATTATTGTGATTATGTCATCATTGGTCACTCCGAACGAAGGGCGATGTTCGGTGAAACTGATGAAACCGTTAACAAGAAAGTATTTGCCGCCCTGGCTGCCGGATTAAATCCAATTGTATGTGTCGGTGAGACCCTTGAAGAGAACGAAGCTGGCGAGACGGCAAAAGTTGTTGGACGCATGGTGCGCGAAGGCTTGAAGGGACTAACCCATGAACAAGCTGAGCAAGTAGTGATCGCATATGAACCGGTCTGGGCGATCGGCACAGGCAAGACTGCCACCCCCGAACAAGCAAACGATATCCATAAGAATGTTGTTCGTCCAATTCTGCGTGAGATGTTTGGGCAGGAGATTGGTGACGGCATGCGCGTCCTCTATGGCGGTTCGGTCAAACCAGGAAACGCCGTGGAACTGTTTGGACAATCTGATATCGATGGCGGTTTGATTGGTGGCGCCAGCCTGAAGGCTGAAGATTTTGTCGGGATTGTAAAAGGTGCGCTGTAGTCTGTTCGATTTTTCGATATTGGAAAACCGCCTTTTTGTGAGCGCGGTATTGAATTAATCGTGTAATTTCGCCTACGGCTTTTTGTCATCGAGACTCGTCCCAACGAGCCATTTTACCATTGCGCCGCTTTTGCGAAGCACACCGCGGCGGGGCAAACGGATTGTCAACAATATTTAGGGATGCCAACAACGTTTTCAGGCATAAAATGGCTCAGGAACGCAGGGTGAATGTCCGCTGCAATTACCCGTGTCAAGTCAAATGATAA
>DHRN01000010.1:0-3991 GCA_002411175.1 Anaerolineaceae bacterium UBA5311
CCGTTTGTCGAACAAATTCCCTCGCCCCCTTTAATTCCCCCTCTCCAGCAAAGCTGGACGCAAGCAGTAAAGAGGGGGTCATGGTTGCACCCCCGCTACCCGCTACCCGCTATCAGCATTAATGGTATTATTAACACAGCATTCTGTGCTTGACAAATATTAATATCTTGTTAAACTTTAGTTGATATGTGAACTATCCCATAATACCGGGGACCTATGACTCAAGATTTCATCTGGCAATGTGATTACTTCAAGACCAACAACCATCCTATGGTTGTTTCAGATCGGTTAACCATAAATATCACCCGCACATACACTCTGATTTCCCACTCTCGAAAACCCGGATTAAAACACCTCGGTCTCATCGAGGATTTCCATACTAACAGCACTACCTGCAAAATCAACCGGTTGAAAACATCCTGTCTTCCATCCCGAACGTTAGCTCGTCGGAAGTTACCTTGAAATTGCCGGAAGCAGGATGTTAAAAATAAGTGGCAATTTTGCCAAATAATAGTCATAAGGAGTAAAATGAAGAAAAGTTATCTGTTTTTAGCAATCGCCCTGATTGCAACCCTGGTTCTGGGAGCTTGCGCCCAACCAGGAACACCTCAAGAACCTGCCGATGAAGGCATTGTCATCAACCTCTGGACCAAAGAGGGCGAGACCGACGGTGGGCTGCAGTACGTTCAAGCCCTTGCCGATGCCTACACCGCTCAGAACCCAAATGTGACCTTTGTCGTGGTCAATAAGGACGTCGAAACACTGCGCGAAGACTTCCAGACCGCCTCTCTGGCAGACGCCCCACCCGAGCTGCTCTGGACTGTCAGCGATCATCTCGGTCCTTTCACCGCAGCCGACCTGATCCAGCCCGTGGATAGCCTGGTTGACCTGGGCGCCTATGTCCCTTCTGCTGTTGATGCTGTCAAGGACCCTTCTGGTGCTACCTGGGGTGTGCCCATCAGCAACGGTAATCACCTGATGTATCTGTATAACAAAGATCTTCAGCCTGTCCCTCCTGCCAATACCGACGAACTCATCGCCATGGGCGCTGACCTCATCGACGCAGGCATCACCCCCCTGGTTGTCAACCAGACCGAACCCTTCTTCTTTGTCCCCTGGCTGGGCGGCTTCGAGACCGAGGTCTTCGCCGCTGATGGCGTGACCCCCACCCTGGACACCCCTGAAATGGTCGCAGCGCTTCAATTCGTTCACGACATCAAGTTCAATGACGGACTCATGCCGCTCGAATCGGACGGCGACGTCGCGGATACCATGTTCAAAGAAGGTCAGGCAGCAGCCATCATCAATGGTGACTGGAGCCTCGGCACTTACAAAGAACTCTTTGGAGATAGCCTGGGCGTTGCCCCCATCCCCGAAGTTGTCGGCGGCACCTGGCCTGCTCCCTACACCAGCGGTGTGTTCTTCATGATCCCCAAAGACCTCTCCGGTCCAACACTGGATGCAGTGGTTGACTTCATGGTTTTCGCAACCAACCTGGAAAACCAGGTGGAAATGGTCGAAAAACTCACCCGTCTCCCCGCACTCGCCGCTGCCCTGGACGATCCAATCATTACTGCCGATCCAATTCTGGCGGGTTCAGCCGAACAGATGACCTACGGCACCCCGATGCCCACCGTGCTCGAAATGCGCTGTGTCTGGGATGCCCTCAAACCTGAAATGCAGGCTGTGTTCAATGACACCAAGTCTGCCACCGATGCCGCTGCAGCCGCCCAAGCCGCTGCTGTAGCCTGTATCGCCAATCAGTAAACCTTAACGGGCTTCGTGCCTGATAGAGAAGCGTATGCCGGGTTGCTTATAGCAGCCCGGCGATGCCCATAAAAAGGAGGCGCTTGCATGATCACTCCTCAAACGATGTTAGTATCCTTGAAGGAAGTGGGGTCAACTGTTTTATATCTCCTCGCTGCCGCTGCCCTCATTGAAGTTATCCTTTATCTTGTCTTGGTAAAATGGTTAAAATATAAGTACGCCTTCGCTTTTATGTTGATGGCGCCAGCTATTGTGGGGCTGTTCTTTTTGATCATCTACCCATTGTTATGGGAGCTGCGCCTGTCCTTTACCAACATGTCGCTGAGGGCGTTCAGAGACCCTGATTTTATCGGTCTGACAAATTACATCAAAGTGTTTACCGAACCGGTACTAAAGCAAAAATACTTTTTCCCGCTTTTAGGGCAGACAGTAGTGTGGACGGTCATAAACATCTTTTTCCACGTGACGGGGGGTCTGGCGCTGGCGATGCTGCTTAACCGTAATATGAAAGGTCGCGGCATCTACCGAACGATCCTGATTCTTCCCTGGGCGATCCCCCAGGTTATCGCAGTATTAGCCTGGAGGGGCGAGTTTAACTATACCTACGGCTACTTCAACGTGCTGCTCCAGGCAATTGGCTTGCAGCCGATACAATGGATGACCAACCCGACGGCTAACTTTGCGGCTATGTGCATCACCAATATCTGGCTGGGAATTCCCTTCATGATGGTGACGTTACTGGGAGGCTTGCAAAGCATTAATAGCGAATATTACGAAGCTGCCGAGATGGATGGCGCCAGTGGGTGGCAAAAATTTAAGAGCATCACGTATCCGCTGCTGCAGCCTGTGCTCACACCAGCTGTACTTCTGGGCACGTTCTGGACCTTCAATAACTTCAATGTGCCATTCTTTATCAACCAAAACGAGCTCGAAAGCAACGATATCCTGGTTACTGGGCTATTCAGAGCGGCATTCCAATATAACCGCTATGGTTTTGCCGCGGCGTTTGCTTTCGTGATCTTTGCCTTGTTACTTATTTTCACTATTTTCTATATGCGTTACACCAAAACGTTGAAAGGGGATGCACAATCATGAGCTCCACAACCCTCCAAAGCACAAAACCCAAACGAAAACGCTCGTTCTTCAGGAGCGGCAAGGGAGATTCACCTTTCAAACGGCTGGTAATTCACATCCTCCTGATCATTGCCTGCGTGGGTTCGCTTTATCCGATTTTGCGCATTTTTGCCATTAGTTTGCGCCCAGGTGACCGGCTCCTCTCCACCGACCTATCGCTGATCCCGCCTGATGCCACCTTTGAGTCTTACCGCATCATCTTACTTGAAAAGCCTTTTTTGACCTGGATCTGGAACAGCCTGATGATCACCGTCGCAACGGCGCTGCTTGGGGTTGTCCTGGCTGCCTCCGCTGCTTATGCCTTTAGCCGCTGGAAGTTTCCGGGGCGCGGCGCGGGTTTGATCTTCTTGATGGCAACGCAAATGATCCCTGCCTCAATGTTGATGATCCCGCTCTACATCCTGGCGATTCGCCTGAATTTGGTCGGCACCTACCGCGGTTTGGTTTTGGCATATTGTGTCACCAGCATTCCCTTCAGTACCTGGATCTTGAAAGGTTATTACGATACCATCCCAATTGACCTTGAAGAAGCTGCGCGCATCGACGGCGCCACGCAGCTTCAGACCTTCCTGAAGATTATGATCCCGCTTTCCACGCCGGCATTGGCGATTACCTTCCTGTTCAATTTCACCTCGGCGTGGAATGAATATATGCTTGCGCGCATCATCCTCGGAAGCAAGGAAGAATTGATGACCTGGCCTCTGGGCTTGCAGCGGCTGCAGGGGCAGTTCCAGACCCAATGGGGTCAGTTCAGTGCTGCTTCAATCATCGTCACCGTTCCGGTGGTGTTATTGTTCCTTTACTCCTCGAAATACTTGCTCAGCGGTCTCACACTGGGCGGGGTGAAGGGGTAAATGGTAATTGGTTAATAACCATAACCCCGCCCTGGTTTGGCGGGGTTATCTTTTAGGCAGAACCGCATCGCAGGCAACAGGCTCCCCTTCACCTCCTTTTTCTTTTTGCTTGTACCCAAGCCGAGAGAATAAAGGCAGACTGCCGCGCCCCCTTATTGTGATTCAATAGCTCCCGCTTTTTTTCTGACGGGGCTCGCAGTGACGGATCTGTATTCTGTCATTGCGAGCGAAGCGAA
>DHRN01000010.1:4169-4302 GCA_002411175.1 Anaerolineaceae bacterium UBA5311
CCGCGCCCCCTTATTGTGATTCATAAGTTCCCGCCATTTTTGTAACGGGGGCTCGCAGTGACGGATCTACAATCTGTCATTGCGAGCAAAGCGAAGCAATCCGCAGTTTTTCTTTTTGCTTGTACCCAAGCCG
>DHRN01000105.1:0-6506 GCA_002411175.1 Anaerolineaceae bacterium UBA5311
AATGAATATCTGGCAGACTCAGTCGATTCGGCGACAATCGTTCCAAACGACCCAAGAAACCTGGACGGTTTGCGCGACTATCTGGAAGAGAGCGGTTATAGCCAGGTTGGCATCATCCGCAGCAACCGCCTGGCGGTGGTGATCGAAGACAAAGCCCTGGCAGACGGTTTGCTCTCGATCCAGCAGCACCTGTCATTTTTAAACTTCATCATCCCGATCATGCTGCTGCTTTCGGGAGTGATCGCTTTTATCCTGTCCTACCTGCTCACACGCAACCGGCTGCCCGAATTTGCCGTGATGCGCAGCCTGGGGGCGCGGAAGATCCAGGTATACCTGGCGTTCTTCCTCGAGCAGCTGTTCCTGCTGCTGATCGGCATTTTGCCAATCGCGGTGGCGCTGCTTGTTCGTCCGGAATGGCTGCCAGCGGTGCAGCAAAATTTGTTGTTATTTATTGGAATTTACATGTTCGGCATCGTGATTGCAATCGGGCTGATGGGGCGCTCGAAGGTGCTCGATATTTTGTTTACGAAAGAATAGAAGTGCCATGGAAGAAAAAACACTTAAAGAACCAATCCTAAGGCTCGACAACGTTTGTTACCAATACCGTAATAAATACCAGTCCGTCGACGCGGTCAAGGGCGCTACGGCTGAATTTTATGAGGGCAATACGTATGCGGTTATCGGCAAATCCGGCTCTGGCAAGTCGACACTGCTGTCGCTGATTGCCGGGCTGGCGCTGCCCACTGATGGGCAGGTGCTTTATCGCGGCGTTCCCACAGACGATTTTGACCTTGATAAGTATCGCCGCACCAACGTCGCGGTGGTCTACCAGAGCTTTAACCTGTTTCCGCTGATGACCTGCCTTGAGAATGTCTGTTTCCCGCTTGAGCTTTTGGGCAATTCTCCCAAAGATGCGGCAGTAATCGCCAAAGAATATATTCAGCATGTCAACCTGCCCGAGTCGGTTGGCAAACGCTTCCCCAACATGATTTCGGGGGGTGAGAAACAGCGCGTTGGTATCGCCCGGGCGCTGGCATCGGGCGCGAAGATTATCCTGGCTGATGAACCAACAGGGAACCTGGATGTCGCCAACGGCGAGAAGATCGTCCAGCTGCTTTGCGACCTCGCGCATAATGACAACTATACCGTAATCATCGTCACGCACGATATGAGTATTACCCAGGTTGTGGATGATGTCCTGCAAATGAGCGACGGCTATTTGCTCCCGCTGGTAGCGGAGGGGTGTGATTAATTTATAGCGACTGAGCGCTCAAAGCATGTCAGCGCAGATCACTTCACAAAGCGGTCGATCGCGTCATTGAGCGCCTGGATGGTTTCTTCATCGCCCTGTTCCACAGCTTCCACGATACAGTGGCTGATGTGATTTTTCAGAACAACCTTGCCCGTGTTATTAATCGCTGAGCGCACTGCCGCCAGCTGGATCAGAATCTGGCTGCAATCATCGCTATTGTCAACCATGCGCTTAATCGACTCGAGGTGCCCAATCGCCCTTGAAAGCCGGTTGATGACCGCTTTTTTCTCGGCATCGCTGTGCACGTGGCGGTGTGGGCTTTGGGTTTGGCGGTGGGTATGGTCGTTTTGATCGTGGCTCATAAAAACCTCAGAGATTTGATTTGTTTCTTCTTGTCTAAATTTACCACAGCCTGACCAGTTATTCTAACCCACATAACAGCGTGTGCAGGGGACCGTTGCCATGCCGTCCCGCGAGAAACCGTAGGGCGAGACGTCTGTACCGGCGAAGTCGGTATTGGAGGTGCCGGATATTTTGATTAACAAAAGTGTACTGCGGCTCCAATCCGCCGATGCGTGGTGATTATTGATATCGGCGAGCGGAAGGGGACAAGCCCCTTCCCTACAAAAAATCTGTCATTGCGAGTAGAGAACTGACCTGCCTGTTGCAATTGATGAGTGATTATTAATAACGGCGGATTGAGGAGGGACAAAATCACCGGTATTCCAACACTACAAGCTCCTCAATCTCGCCCTACAGAATTACGGAACCCAGCTCCTATTCTCTATGTCCTGTTCCCTGAGGGCTCAGGTTAATAACCTGGTCAAAGAGGGTGAGAACAGCAGGGTCATATTCGTGGGTCACCATGATCACGGTCACACTTTCCATTGCGGTGATGTTTTCGATAATCTTTGCCGCGCTTTTGTGGTCGAGGTTGGCAGAAGGCTCGTCCAAAACCAGGATGCGGTCTTCCACCCCAGCCATGAGCGCTCTCGCCAAAACGATTCGCTGCTTTTCACCACCAGATACGCGGCTCTTGTCGCTTATCCGCCGCTCAATGCCCCCCTCGCCCAAAAGCAGCTCTTCGAGCAGTGAGTGCCTCAAAACTGCCGGCAATCTCTCCTTGGGGCATTCTTCCGCGTAAAAACAGATGTTGTTCAGGATGCTGTCGGTAAAAAGATACGGGTCCTGGGGAACCACCCTGAAGAGTTGGCGGCGCAATTTCGGGTTAATTTGACCAATATCCCGACCATCGACTTCGATTTTGCCGGAATAATCGGTGATTTGCCCCATGATCAGCTTGAGCAGGGTCGATTTGCCGCTGCCGGTCTTGCCAATGATGGCGGCTTTGCTGTATTTTGGCAGGTACATGTCCAAACCAGACACGGCGTCCTGCGTGCTTTCCGGATAGGCATAAGTCAGCCCGGTTATCTGAATTGCGTGCTCAAATCTAATCGTTTCGCTTTCGTATTCCGGTATTTCGGGCAAATTCTCATATTTCGCTTTGATCACCTTTGCCGAATTGAGCTCGTTTAGCGCCGTGGCGATATCGCCCAGCGGGATTACGATATTATGGATTAGCTGAATAACCGCCATCATTGTGCCAAGGGTTACCTGTCCCTGGATGGTCAGGATGGTGCTGAGGGTGATGATCATCAAGAAGGAAAAGTCGGTCAGTGAATAGGACAACCGCGAACTATTAAAAACTGCCAGGCGGCTGCGTTTTCGGCTGTTTTCAAGGCGGCTGTTCCGTTCGGAGTGCATGTGTCTGAAGGGCGCCTGCCTGCCATAAGCCAGCACCTCTTCCCTGCCCAAAAGGCTTTCGTTGACAAAGTCGAGATACGCTTTGCCTTCTTCGCTATATCGCTTGCCCAGCATTGCCAGCTTTCCTTTATAAAGATAAGGCACCAGCAGCGGCAGGAGGGAGGTGGCGAAAGCAACGATGAAGAGTAGCCAGTTCAGGTAGATCACCGCGACCAACGAGAGCAAGAACGAGATGATGCTCGCCATCAAAAAGATCTGGTTGAAATAAAAGCTGTTAAAAAGCAGGTCGGCATCGACCGAAAAAGCCGAAAGCTCCTGCTTGATATCCTCCTGGATGTCCAGTTTTTCCATCAGGTGGGCAAAGTAGCGGTCTTTCAGACCGCGGATGCCCTCGGTAGCATAAGTCATCCCAAAAAATCTGCCCGCGATGCGCGTCAGATAATTTACCACAATCAGGAGCAGAGCAAGCGGTAAAAGATGCCGAAGCTGATCCAAAGAGCGGGAAACGCTCGTATCCACGATCGCCTTTAATACCAGTGCCGAAGCGATATCCCCGGCTGTCGAAAACAGCATGAAGACCCCGCTAAGGAGAAAGTTGTGTTTATGAGACTTTTCAGGCATTTTTGAATTATAACGTCTTTCATTTTATCAATCTGAAGGAAAGGGTATTGCCAACCTGAACGAAGTGACACATAGTGTACTTCGTAAGGATCTTACCCTTCCAACCGACAATATCCTTCGCAAAAGAGGTTCAGGATGACAAACAAAAGAATAAGAGATTAAAAGCAGGCTGCCGCGCCCCCTTATCGTAAGTCAAAAGTTCCTGCCATTCGCATAACGGGGACTCATGGTGACGGGGAAGAGAACGACAATCTTAAGAGTGATATCCAACGCTTTTCACTGTCTCTGCTTATAAGTAAAACTGCTCCGGTCGGTTACACTTAACTCACCATGAAAAAAATGATTATCGCAACCGATTCGTTCAAAGGCTCACTGAGCGCGGCTGAAGCCTGCCAGATTATCGCGCGCGAAGCCCGCCTGCTGTTTCCAGGGGCTGAGGTGCTTGAACTGCCAATCGCGGATGGGGGTGAAGGTTTGGTGGCGGTTGTTTTACAAAACCTCGACGGAGAGTTGCGAACCATCCAGGTCCCTGACCCATTGGGCAGACCGGTTTGGGCTGGATATGCCCTGTTGGAGAGTGGTGCGGCGGTGATCGAAATGGCTGCCGCAGCGGGGCTTCCGCTGTTAAGCAAAAACGAACTTGACCCCACAAAAACCAGCACGGTTGGGGTGGGGGAGCTGATTTTGGACGCGATCAAAATTGGCGCCGAACCCATTTATGTCGGATTAGGCGGCAGCGCCACGGTCGATGGAGGGGCTGGCGCAGCCAGCGCTGTTGGCATCTGCTTTTTGGACAAGTGGGGCAGGGCGGTGGTTAACGGTGGAGGTTTGGGCTCGGTTTTCAGGGTTGATCTGCAAAAATTTACTGAGTTGAACTATTCCGGAAAAATAATTTTCCTGACCGATGTCAACAATCCGCTTTGTGGCGCTGAAGGCGCGGCGGCGGTGTTCGCGCCCCAAAAGGGAGCTTCGCCAGAGCAAGTTGAGCAGCTTGAACAGGGTTTGGAACATTTGGCAAAATTGATCTCGCGTGAAAGCGGGTTGGATTTGAGTGAATTGCGCGGAATTGGCGCCGCGGGAGGGTTCGCGCTGCCATTCATCGCGTTTATGGGAGCAGAGCTGCGCGGAGGGATCGATTTTGTGCTCGATTTGATTGAATTTGAGCAGAAACTGGCGGGAACTGACCTGGTAATCACAGGAGAAGGGCGTACAGACGCTCAGAGCGCCATGGGCAAGGCAATTTCAGCGGTTGCCCGGCGCTCACAAGCGGCTGGAGTGCCCGTAGACGTTATTTCAGGGGCGCTTGGGGATGGGGCAGAGCAAATGTTGGCGTTGGGGGTGAGCGATTTGGTGCAAGCAATGCCGGAGGGACAGGCTCTGCAAGAAGCCATGGCGAAGGCGGCTGAAAATCTGGCATCTGCCGCAAGAGGCTATTTGGCGAGGCTAATGTAGTCTGTAGTTTTTGACGGGTAAGCTTCTTACGAAGGACACTATGTGTCACTTCGGTCAGAATGACATTAAGTTTGTCACCCTGAGCTTCTT
Source organism: Anaerolineaceae bacterium UBA5311 (assembly GCA_002411175.1). GTDB lineage: Bacteria > Chloroflexota > Anaerolineae > Anaerolineales > Anaerolineaceae > Mesolinea. Next base: position 5,180 of record DHRN01000105.1, read on the forward strand.
TTGCGAAGGATCTTGAACTATCAACCACAACGACTGTTCATCATAGAGTGAAGATCCTTCACTTCGTTCAGAATGACATTCCTTCCAGCAATGTGAGTTTCAGTTGAAATGCAGCCAAACCCCTCTTATAACTATCGAGAAGTGATATTCTCATAAGTAATATTTGTTTTCGTTGAATTCATTTTACACCCCCACCCTTCCGCCAAACCACACTTCGACCTGAATTGGAACGGGTAAAAAATAATATCGTCTCATCTTGTCGCATGTGCCCAATCACAAAGAGGAACGACGCAATCTGAATGCTGCCCGGTGAAAGTCAGGTGCTTGACCAAAAAAAGTTCGCAATGACCGGTTTTAACCAATCATGAACGTTGTGAACAACCTTGAGCTGATGCCACTCTGCAATCTTTTAGTCCTGACCTTTTATCAAATCAACTAAATCCTGGTCAATGGGATCAAAAAAGCTGCCAGGATAAATCACTGGCAGCTTGATTTCATTTTCACTGAATACTTACGCCCCCGCCATCATGGCTTCGACGTCAATTTCAGCCGTATCTATCGGTTTCAGGTCATAGGCATTGATGATAATTTCCGCAACATTTGGCGAGAGGAATGCCGGCAGGGTTGGTCCCAGGCGAATCTTCTTCACGCCCAGCGAGAGCAGCGCCAGCAGCACGATCACTGCCTTTTGCTCGTACCAGGCAAGGTCAAACGACAGCGGCAGATCATTGACGCCGCAGTCAAACGCATCAGCCAATGCCTGCGCAATCAACACCAGCGAATAGCTGTCGTTGCACTGCCCGGCATCCAAAACGCGCGGAATACCGCCGATATCACCCAAACCGAGCTTGTTATAGCGATACTTCGCGCAGCCGGCGGTCAGGATAACCGTATTCTCAGGCAGCCCCAAAGCCACATCGGTGAAATACTCACGCGTTCTGTGGCGTCCATCGCAGCCGCCCATAACCACGAAACGGGTGATCGCTCCGCTCTTCACCGCTTCGATGACCCGATCGGCAATGCTCAAAACGGAGTGGTGAGCGAAACCAATCGGAATTGTGCCATCTTCCAATTGCTCAGGCTCGGGCAAGGTTTTGGCAAGCTCGATGATCGTTGAAAAGTCTTTTTGTCCGCCGTTCTCACGATCGGCAATATGCGGGATATCCGGATAACCGGTCATACCGGTGGTGAATATGCGCTCTTTGTAGGCATCTTTGACCGGAATAATACAGTTGGTGGTCATCAGGATGGGACCATTAAACGAGGCAAACTCAGTTGCCTGGTGCCACCACGAGCCGCCATAATTGCCGACCAGGTGCTTATATTT
>DHRN01000105.1:6750-8965 GCA_002411175.1 Anaerolineaceae bacterium UBA5311
TTGACCTGGGTCGGTTCCGGGTGACCATAGCGGCTGGTGTTGCCTTTGTCCAGCAGAGCCATGGATTTGACACCAAACTCACCGGTTTTCTGGACGAGGGCGAGCAGCTCAGTGACACCCAGTTCGTTGTTGGTGGTGGCTTCGAGAGCTTCCTGCATAAATGCCAGGATGCTCTCATCGCGCGCGCCAACCAGGTAGGCATGGTCGACGTAAGCTGCCATGCCCTTGAGCCCGTAGATTGTCAACTCGCGCAAAGAGCGGATGTCCGCGTCGAGGGTCGGGTCATCCATAACGCCGATGGTGCGGGCTTTTTCGAGCAGGGTTTCGATTTCGTAATCCTCAGGGTGCCAGCCAGCCCAATCGGGACCGCTGCCGCTGCAATTGGAATTGTGCAGCTCGTTGCAGCGAGCCTGGGCACTGGTGCGCAGTTCGTCACGCAGCTGGATGGCTTTTTTGATCATGTTGACAAAACGCTCAGAGTCAAAATTGGCGTTGGTGATCGTGGCGAAAAGTGCCTGGGCGATGAAAAGGTCGGTCTCATCGTCCTGGACGCCCATACCGCGACCGCGGGTTCCCCAGAAAGAGATACCCTTGAGCAGGTAAATGAGCAGGTCCTGCAGGCGGGAAACTTCGGAAGTTTTCCCACACATGCCCTTGCGGACGTTGCATCCGGTGTTGCGCATGGTTTCCTGGCATTGAAAACAAAACATTTCTGTCATAAAAAACTCCTGACTGTATTTTTCTATATAGATTTTAGCATACTCGGAGATTTTGAGGAGGCGGGAACAGGGAACGGGGGCAGCGGCAACCCCCCTTTAGAGGGAGGCAGGGGGGTAATCAGGGGAAACTGATACAATTTCGGACAAGATGACAAGGGATAATAGTCAGGAGGAACGAAATGAATAAACAACGAAAACAATATGATGAAGAGTTCAAGAAACGTGCGGTCCAGCTCAGTTACGACCCAGGTCGGACCGTACAATCGGTTATCGATAGTCTCGGAATCAGCAATAGCATGCTCTATCGCTGGCGTGAGAAATACAGCGAAACCGGTGAACCGACTGAAGAGGCAATCCACAACGACGAAGTTCGAAGGTTGCGCAAACAGTTAGCGGAGCTGGAAGAAGAGAATGAAATCTTAAAAAAAGCATCAGCCTACTTCGCGAAACACCAACGCTAACCCAAGCCCAGCGATATGCTGCCATGGAAGCACAGACAGAAGGTTCAATAGCGAAGTGGGCCAAAGCACTGCAAGTTTCAACATCAGGGTATTACACCTGGCTGAAAGAAAGAGCGGATCGGGAAGCCCGATACACAGCGCTGACAGAAATGGTGGGCACGATATTCGAGCAAGGCGAAGGGCATTATGGCGCTGAACGGATTTGTGGCGTGATTCGGGCTGAAGGCGGAAAAGCCTCCTTCAAGAAGGTCAAAGCGATTATGGACGAGAACGATTGGGAATCCAGCCACTGCAAGCGCAAACCCCGGCGAGCAAAGAAGCATCGCAAGGCGAAGAATCTGGAGCTGAAGAATCTGACCAGGGACATCAAAATCACACACCCATTCCAGGTCCTGGTCAGTGATATCAGCATCATTCCAACCACAGAAGGCAAGGATTACTTGTGCCAGATCCGGGATGCCCACACCAATATTGTGCTCGGTTTTGCACAGCAAGAGCGCATGACCGCGGATATCGTTTTGAAAGCGATGTCCTCCGCCCAGGGACGTTGGCAGATACCGAAAGGGATCATCTTCCACAGCGATCAGGGCAGCCAGTATACGGCTAAGGAAGTGATGGGGACGATCAATGCTTATGGATTTCAACTTAGTTTTTCAGATGTAGGCAAGCCAGGTGATAATTCCTGGAGTGAAAGTTTCTTCTCAATATTGAAGAAAGAAATCATTCATTACAAACCGTGTGCAACCAGAGAGGAGGCAAGACAGAGGATCTTTGAATACATTGAAACCTTTTATAATACATCGAGGGTTCAGAAGCGATTGGGTTATCTCGCACCAATACAGTATCTGAACCAGTGTTTGCATGAAAATGCGGTTAGTGTCCCTTAACAAAATGTCCGAAAATATGTTGAAAAGTCCAGTTCGAACGCGGCAATCTGCATTTTTTCTTTTTGCTTGTACCCAAGACAAGAGAATAAAGGCAGGCTGCCACGCCCCCTTGTTGTGACTCAAAAGCTCCTGCCATTCGTGTAACGGG
>DHRN01000105.1:9082-14047 GCA_002411175.1 Anaerolineaceae bacterium UBA5311
GCGAAGCAATCTGCCTTTAATCTTTTTCTGACAGCAATCAGCTAACCTGTCATTGCGAAAGCGGTATTACCTAAGGCGAATTACCACTTATGCCAACTACCTGGAATTGAACGAGTTTTATTGATTCGATTTTCTCTCACCCCCTTTAATTCCCCCTCTCCAGCAAAGCTGGACGCAAGCAGTAAAGAGGGGGTCGTTGTAGCGCCCCCGCTCCTTGGTCCCGGCAATCAGCTACCCGCTACCTGATTGCGGATCACAGCTATCTCCCCATCCCCGTAACCGTAAATCCCAACTCCTCCAGGCGCTCCCGGTCGAGGAAGTTGCGCCCGTCAATCACCGGAACTCGCGGGATCGACTCCCAATCCAATTCCCGATACAGGGGCCACTCGGTCACCAAAACGATCGCCTCTGCCCCACTGAGCGCGTCTTCGACCTGGTCACAAAAAACCAGCTCGCTGTCCGCATATAATCTACGCGCATTGTCCAGCGCCACCGGGTCGTGCACGCGCACCATCGCCCCTCTTTGCACCAGCAGCCTGCCGATATCAATCGAAGGCGCGTCGCGCAGGTCGTCGGTGTTGGGCTTAAAACTAAACCCAAGCATGGTGATGTGCTTGCCTTTCAGTATCTTCAGCTGGTCCTGCAGCATTTCCACGACCAGCGCTCGCTGACCATAATTCACATCCCGCGCGGATTCGATGATCGGCATCCCGAGGTTATAATCGCGCGCCGTCGCCACCAGCGCCGCGGTGTCTTTTCCAAAACAAGAGCCGCCCCAGCCAATCCCGGCATTCAAAAACCGGCTGCCGATGCGCTGATCGAGCCCGATTCCGATCGCCACAGATTGAATATCCGCGCCCAGCCTCGCTGCCAGGCGTCCGATTTCATTCACATAAGAAATCTTGAGTGCCAAAAAAGCGTTGGCAGCATATTTAATCATCTCCGCGGAGGTTAGGTCACAAACCAACAAGGGCACTTGCGTCAGCCCTTCCGGTCGTGGAAGCCCGACAGGTGGTTCAAAATCCTGCCTGGTCAGCGGTGCGAAAAGCTCCTCCAGCCTGGCGAGGCTCTTCTGACACTGCGAACCAACCACGATGCGGTCGGGATAAAATGAATCGTGCATGGCTGACCCCTGGGCAAGAAATTCCGGGCTGGAGACGACGTTGAAATCAGCTTTCTCGCCGTTAAAGTGGTTGTTTTCAAAATGCTCGCGCATGATCGTTTCGACCCAGTTGCCCGAGCCGATCGGCACGGTTGATTTGTTCACGACCACGGTGAAGTTCTTCCCCAAACGCTCGGCGACCGATTCGGCTGCCAGGCGCACATAGCCTAAATCGGCGTTGCCATCCGGCAGCGAGGGTGTGCCCACCGCGATGAAGATCACATCCGTCTCCGGAATCCGGGCATCATCATAGCTGCTGGTGAAGCGGATGTTTTCTTTGACCTGCCCCAAAACTTCTTCGAGATGCGGCTCCCAGACGGGAGATTTGCCCTGGTTAAGCAGGTCGATTTTCTCCTGGTTCAAGTCCAGGCAGGTGACCTCGTTTCCAAGGTAAGCCAGAACCACCCCTGTATTTACGCCAACATATCCAGTACCGATAATTAATACTTTCATATGCACCCTTCCTTTAATATAAGCATTATTATACCCAGTTGAGAAAATAGCGTTTTCTTCCTAATGAGGTAACAATCCGCCCCTAAGCGGAGGATCATGGCAAATCTCCCCTGCAGATGACATCGAATCTCAGGTTCCACCCCTGAGCTCTGCTTTTGAAGCATGAGTGGAACCTGACCTGTCCGTTTTATCAGCGATCGATCTTACACTTCTTCCAGCTGTGCCATGAAATGCCGCAAGACCTCCGGAGCCCAGGTGACGCGCAAGCCGCGGATTAACTCAGGCGCTTTCATGGACTCGGCTGCCGCTTCGGCGATGTAATCCAGGTGGCTGCGAGTATAGACCCGGCGCGGGATGGCAAAGCGCAGCAATTCCAACGGCGCCATGATGCTCTCGCCGGTCTGCGGATCGGTATGTTCGAACATCAGGCTGCCGATCTCGGTCGTACGCACGCCGCCAGCCAGGTAGAGCGCGTTCGACAGTGCCACGCCCGGGAACTGTTTCGCGGGAATGTGCGGCAGGGCTTTTCCGGCATCCACGTAGACCGCGTGTCCGCCCGTGGGTTGATAGACCGGTAAGCCGGCTTCCTGCAGCACCTTGCCAAGGTAGCGTGTGTGCGATTCGCGATAATTCAGGTAGTCTTCGTCGACTGCGTCGCGCAAGCCAATGGCGATCGCTTCCAGATCGCGTCCTGCCAGCCCGCCATAAGTCAGGAAGCCTTCGTGCACGATCAGATTCTGGGCGATTTTTTGCTTCAATGCCGCGTCTCTAAATGCGATAAAGCCACCAATGTTCACGATAGCATCCTTTTTCGCGCTCATCGTGCAGCCGTCAGCATACGAGAACATCTCCAGCACAATTTCGCTCACCGGCACGTCCGCGTATTTCGGGTCTCTTATCTTGATAAACCAGGCATTTTCAGAGAAACGGCAGGCATCCACGAAGAATGGGATTCCATAGCTGTGATAGAGCTCGCTGGTTTGGCGGATGTTATCCATCGAGACCGGCTGCCCTGCCGCGGAGTTGTTGGTGATCGTGATCATGCCGATCGGGATGTTTTCGGGATCGGTTGCTTCAATGAAATTCTTGAGTTTCCCGAGGTCCATGTTGCCCTTGAACGGCAATTCGAGGCTCGAATCTTCCGCTTCGTCGATGGTCAGGTCCACTGGGTTGGCTCCAAGCACCAGCAGGTTCGCCTGGGTAGTGTCAAAATGGCGGTTATTGGGCACTGACTGACCGGCTTTGACCAGCGTGGAAAAAAGCATCCCCTCCGCGGCACGCCCCTGGTGAGTGGGAAGCACGTATTCGAAGCCCATAATCTCCTGCACAGCTTGTTCAAAGCGAAAATAGCTCTTCGCGCCGGCGTAAGATTCGTCCCCGCGCATAATCCCCGCCCACTGCTCATCACTCATGGCATTGGTGCCGCTGTCGGTGAGCAGATCGATGATTACGTCCTCGCCGGGGATGTTGAACAGGTTGTAGTGCGCTTTTTCCAGCGCAGCCTGGCGTTCCTCCCGGGTGGTCATTTTGACTTTTTCAACTACTTTAATACGAAACGGTTCGATGAATGGAATGGTCATTTACTCTCCTTTAGATTATCAATTGTTACCAGCAAGGTCTTTGCCTGCCAGGATTCCACTTCCAAAAGCATAATGTAAATTATAGCCGCCGCACGGTCCGGCGACGTCAATGGTCTCGCCCACAAGGTATAAACCGGGCACCAGCAGCGATTGGCAGGTGCGCGCGTCCACCTCGCCCACCGGCACCCCACCAACACTCACCTGGCTGCTGCTGAAATCGCCTGCGCCAGTAATTTTGAAGCGATTGTCTGTTGCCACTCGCAGCAGATTTTTAAGCTGGGTTTCATCCAGGGCATCAAGATGGCTTTCAGCCTGGATTATTGCCTGGCTGAGGAAGAAGTCCACCGCCTTGGGTGAAAAGGTCTGCAAAAGCAGGGCTCTGATGCTGCGGCTGGCTTTGCCGGGGTCGGCAAATTGCTCCGCCATCCCTTCCCAGTATGGACCCAGAAAATTGACTTGCAGCTCGAGATTTTTACCCGGGTTTAATCCCACCAGGTGGCTCAGATTCATCACACCGGGACCGTTAAAACCCTTATCGGTGACGATCAGGTTGCCAAAAGTGCTTGCCAGGCGCTCTCCGTCGGCAGACAGTGAGCATATCGCGTCGAAACGCTGCCCTTTGAGCTGCTTAAACTCGCCCAGTTCGACGAAAATCGGACCGAGAGCGGGTAGTTTTTCTTCTACAGTGTGCCCGAGCCTCTCAAGCGCCGGGAAGAGCTTGCCGCGTGAACCCAGCGTGGGATATGCCCTGCCCCCTGCTGCGACCACCAGTCTGTCGTAACTTTCGCTGGATTTTTGTTCGTTCCAGTTCAGGTTCAGTGTAAACAGCCCTTCTTTTTGGCTGAACCACTCCACTTCTGTGGCAAGGCGGAAGAGGACGCCGGCTTCTGTCAGCCTTTCTTCCAAAATCGAGACCACCGATTGGGCGGATTGTGAAGTTGGGTAATACCAGCCGTCGTCGGTTTTGATCAGCGGGATTCCCAGGGCTTCGAAGGCAGCTTTCAGCTCCGGCACGCCAAAGGTGTCAAGAAAAGCCGTCATCCATTCGGGGTCGGCGCTGTGGTAAGCGCCAGGGCTGACAGCATCGTTGCTCATGTTGCAGCGCCCACTTCCGGTTACGAGTAGTTTTCTGCCGATGGAATTGTTGTGCTCAAAAAGGGTTATTTGCCTTCCCGCTCGCGCAGCAAACAGAGCGGTCAAAATCCCCGCCGCACCTGTGCCAATCACCGCGATTTTCATAAGGTTATTATAGCTCATAGCTGGTAGGAAACAGTAAAACGGGGGCGGGAAGCGGGGAACGGAGAACTGGACGCGGGTAGCGAGTGCGCGACAACGACCCCCTCTTTACTGCTTGCGTCCAGCTTTGCTGGAGAGGGGGAATTAAAGGGGGTGAGGGGATTTGTTCGACAAACGGACTGTCATTCTGAGCCTCTTTTGCGAAGAATCTCGTTATTCGGAGGGGCAAGATCCTTACGAAGTACACTGTGTGTCACTTCGTTCAGAATGACAGGAAATTGGGAACGGGTGGCCGGGAGCGAGTTGCGGGGAGCGCGACAACGACCCCCTCTTTAGAGGGGGAATTAAAGGGGGTGAGGGGATTTGTTCGACAAACGGACTGTCATTCTGAGCCTCTTTTGCGAAGAATCTTGGCTTTACAATAAAACAGTCGTTGTAACTGAACCGTCAAGATCCTTCGTTCCTCAGGATGACAGGAAAAGAGGTGATATCTCGAAAATTGTCATTCTCGTACCCGTCACTGCGAGCCCCCGT
>DHRN01000105.1:14197-14438 GCA_002411175.1 Anaerolineaceae bacterium UBA5311
ACAAGGGGGCGCGGCAGCCTGCCTTTATTTTCTTGTCGTGGGTACAAGCAAAAAGAAAAACTGCGGATTGCTTCGCTTCACTCGCAATGACAAATTCCAGATCCGTCACTGCGAGCTCCCGTTACACGAAAGGCAAGAGCAATTGATTAACGGTAAGGGGGCGCGGCAGCCTGCCTTTATTCTCTTGTCTTGGGAAGAAGCAAAAAGATAAACTGCAGATTGCTTTTCTTTGCTCGCAAAA
>DHRN01000021.1:0-17096 GCA_002411175.1 Anaerolineaceae bacterium UBA5311
AAACATATTGTAAAGGGACTTCCTCTTTTTTTCCTTGACTACGTACTTTTGAAATGCATACGTTTTTTCACAGTAAATTGCATTTTACTAATAGATTTCATATAATCAGTCTTAATAATAAACTAAAACCAATATTAAGGAGAATAATGGAAACCAAAACCTATTCCATCCCCAATATAAGTTGTATACACTGCGTCAACCGGGTTGAGCAAGCTTTGTTAGCCATTGAAGGGGTAGACTTCGCTGAAGCTGACCTTGTGGCTCACACCGTGACTGTTGATTTGGAAGAACCAGCGAACGATCAAATCATTCGCCAGGCTTTGGAATCGATCGGATATCCGGCAACTTTATGAGCGAAAAAGAACACGTCAACCTGCCCATTTTGGGCATGACCTGCGCGAATTGCGCGGTTAGTGTTGAACGTGCCTTAAAAAGAACGGAGGGGGTGGACGAGGCACTGGTCAACCTGTCTTCAGAACGAGTGGCTGTCAGCTATGACAGCGACCAGGCGGAATTGAACGACCTGGTCCACAGCGTTCGGGATGCTGGTTACGATGTGGCAACCGGTGAAGCAGTTTTCTCGGTTCCGGAACTGACCGACCCGGTCAACGCCCAGCGATTGGAAAAAGCACTGGAAAACAAACCGGGCATCCTCTCCAGCCAGGCTAACCCTGTGGCTGAAAAATTGAGCCTTGTTTATGTGCCCACGATTACAAACGTGAATGAAATCATGGAACTGGTCACAAAAGCTGGATTCAGACCGACTCTGACCGACCGCGACCTTGACGACCCGGAGTCGAAAGCGCGCCAAAGGGCGATCGAGGAACAAAAACGCCTGCTGATCATCTCGTTGGTGCTGACCATCCCGGTTTTCATCCTGCAGATGGGCAGCGAATTTGGTCTTCTGCCGGATTCAATCAGCCAGGCGCCCTGGCTCAACTGGGTGCTGTTCGCGCTGGCGACGCCGGTTCAGTTTTATGTTGGGCGTTCCTATTATGTTAACGCTTGGAAAGCGCTAAAAAATGGCTCTGCCAATATGGATGTTCTGGTCGCGCTGGGCACGTCCGTTGCCTACTTTTTCTCAGTCTTTGTGATGCTTGGGATATTGCCCGGGATGGTCTATTTTGAGACTGCCGCGATGATTATCACGCTGGTCAGGCTCGGGAAATACCTGGAAACCAGGGCAAAATCTGGCGCAGGCGACTCGATCAAGAAACTGCTCAGCCTGAAACCATCCAAAGCGCGCATTCTGCGCGATGGGCAGGAAGTGGAAATCGACTCGGGCGACCTTGTCCCCGGCGATCTTATTGTCGTCCGTCCCGGTGAAAAATTGCCTACGGATGGTATTGTCGTTGAAGGGCAGTCCAGCGTGGATGAGAGTATGCTCACCGGGGAATCGAAACCGATCGATAAAAACAGCGGCGATGAGGTTTTTGGAGCAACGCTCAACAAAAACGGACGAATCGTTTTTAAAGCCACCAAAGTCGGTCGGGATACCTTCCTGAGCCAGATTATTAAGATGGTTGAGGATGCTCAAACCAGCAAAGCACCCATCCAGCAACTGGCAGATAAAATTTCAGCTGTTTTTGTGCCAATTGTGATTGGTATTGCTGCTTTGACCTTTGTGATCTGGTATTTTGTGATACCACCACCCGCCCAGCAAACCTTGCACGGGACAATCACACCCCTTGCGAATGCGATAATCAACACAGTGGCAGTCCTGGTAATTGCCTGCCCCTGCGCCATGGGTCTGGCAACGCCAACCGCCGTGATGACCGGCACAGGCAGAGCCTCTGAGCTGGGAATTCTGTTCAAATCCGGGGAAGCGTTGGAAGCCACCGGAGGCGCCGACACAATCTTGTTTGACAAAACCGGCACTCTCACGGTTGGCAGACCGCAGCTTACGGATATCCAGCCGCGCTCAGACCGGTATTCAAAGGAAGAGCTGCTTAATCTGGCTGCTTCAGCCGAAAGTGGCAGCGAGCATCCCTTGGCAGACGCGATTGTCGCCGAGGCGACTATGCGCAATCTGACCCTGCACACACTGAGCGCTTTCAGGAATTATCCTGGCAAAGGTATTCGCGCGACTATTGATGGAAAAACTGTCCTGGTGGGCAACAGCCGCTTCATCAGCACGCAAAGCGTTGTGATTCCGGACGAAACCATCCAGAAAATGAGGTCGCTCGAAGCAGAAGCCAAGACGGTCGTGCTAATCGTTGTCGATGGTGAAATTGAAGGCTTGTTCGGGATCACCGATGCGCTCAAATCGACCTCCGCCCAGGCTGTAGCTGAATTGCAACAAGCTGGGCTGACCACGGGCATGCTTACTGGTGACAACCGTCTGACTGCGGAAGCGATCGCGCGGCAGGCTGGGATCAGCGAGATTTACGCAGACCTGTTGCCGGGGGATAAAACCAGCATTATCAAGCAAGAGCAGGAAAAGGGGCGTAAGGTGGCGATGGTCGGCGACGGCATCAACGATGCGCCTGCGCTCACCCAGGCAGACAGCGGTATCGCCATCGGCACAGGCACAGATGTGGCGATCGCCTCGGCTTCTGTCGTGGTGATCAGCGGAGACCCGCTTTCGATCTCGCAGGCTGTGCGGCTTTCGAAGCGTACGCTGCAGACAATCAGGCAAAACCTGTTTTGGGCGTTTTTCTACAATGTGATCCTGATCCCGCTGGCTGCGGCAGGTTATTTGCATCCAATGTTCGCGGCAGGGGCGATGTCCCTGAGCAGTATTATTGTCGTCACGAATAGTTTGCGGTTGAGAAATTTCGAGAAGAAAAAGTAAGTATTGAATGGGACGGCTGTCACGCCGTCCCATTCCAACAATTTCCGGTAGTTATGGCATAGAGTATTACTTGCAGGATAGGCGAAAATGCCCTTCGGCTCGCTATCCTCTGTGTCAGATTAAGACTGTCAGCTAATTTTCAATGTTAATAATTTATTCCCGTGTGCTCACCCGGACACTTCGCACTTCGATGATCACGGTGCTGGATGCGGTGAGGCAACTGCCCGCGCGATTCCACAGCTCACTCCCCACCTGATCACAAGCTTTCGCCGCACTTTATCCGCCAATATTTTCTCTTCAAATTCGAGGGACAATTATGCCTATGTTTAATCGATGCCAGTTCCCGGTTTTTGAATTTGGGTAACACAAAAATAACGAAATTCCTGCAGTGGGTTCGTGTGCCCGGCGGAGACACTGGCACAATCACAATGATGAATATTCTTTATTTCGGGATTGCTTTTCGGGCAAGATCATCCACGCGTTCATTCAGCGGATCGCCGGCATGACCCCTGACCCAGACCCAATCGACTTTGTGCTTGACAAGCTCTCCATCCAGTTTTTTCCAGAGGTCAACGTTCTGCAATTTGCCTTGTTTACGCTTCCAATCGCGTTTTTTCCAGCCCGCCAGCCACGATGTAGCCCCGTTGAGCAGGTAAGATGAATCGGTGAAAAAAAGCACCTGTGAAGGCTTTTTGAGCTGCTTTAATGCCTCCAATGCCGCGGTTACTTCCATGCGGTTGTTGGTGGTTTCTTTCTCACCACCACTAATCACCTTTTCAGCGTTTCCAGAGCGCAAAATCGCCGCCCAGCCTCCCGGACCAGGGTTGCCGCTGCAGGCGCCATCGGTATGAATCTCCACTTTAGGCAGGTTGCTCACGGTTGTTGCTCTTCATTAGTGCGGTTTGTTTCGTTGAAAACCTCCGGGATGCTGTGAAAATATTCGGCATCCAGGTGATAGATTCGTTGGTATGCATCCTGGAAAACCAGCCTTTTCCACGCCCATTCTGCTGTGTTGGGCACTGCCATGATGATTGGATTATTCTCCAAATGGTCTGGGTTTCCATACAAGGCAGCTGCCCAATAGGGATGCTCGCTGGCATAATCAGGGGCAATCGTGTTGGGGACCCCTGTTGAAGGCCATAAACCGTGCATCTCCACCAGGCGGGCTTGCTGAACAGGCTCCATCAGCCACGCGCCAAAAATCCAGGCTGCCAGCTCTGATTCAGAATCAGAATGCTGAATCGCGAAAGAGAGCGGCTCGAGCACGAGGTGACCAACCCCGCTGTCTGCATCAGATGGATAGGCGAGCGTTGTCCAGTTATCCTGGTAGGTGCCGGATTCCTGGTAAGCCGCCTGGTGTTTCAGGTCCTGCAGGGTGCCTTCCGCGACCACGGCATAGCGCTCTGAGAAGTAGCGGTAGGGTTGTGGCTCGACGCCGACCCAGGATTGGCTCGCGTCATAAATTTCTCTGAGAAAGTAAAAGGAAGATAACAAGAACAACGGATCGGTTTGGGGCACAATATCCAAATCTTTCGCATCAGAAAGATAGGAACTGTACCAGCTTAGAGCGGATTGCGGAGACTGCGAAAGCAGCAGCCCGCCTGTGCGGTCGTTGTTGTAATTTCCATCGTTGAGGTTGGCATCCAATGCTGCCTGGGCAACTTCGAGCAGTTCCTCCCGGTTTTTGGGTATCGAAGTGAAACCCAGTTCTTCAGCCCAGGTTGTGTTGTAAAGCAAAATTCCGGCGTTATAAGCTAACGGAATGGTGTAGTGGATCGATTCCCCAAACCGGGGTTTAACCCCGTAAAAAGGCGATTGCCCATCAAAGAAACCGTCAACACCAAAATTAGCGTCCATGGCGTTGTCACCCAGGGAGATGAATTGTGAAGCAGGTTGAGCTGCCAGCAGGTCGGACCCCATACCAATGACGATATTGTTTTCAACCGTCCCGGCAGCGAGTTCATCAGCGAGAGCTGAATAGCCGGCAGAAACTTCGGCTGTAACGTGGATTCCCCATGGGTTTTCCAGGTTAAAATCCCGTACCAGCTGAAGCATGTTTTCCTCAGATTCGAAAAAGGGATGACGCACAGAAACATTGATACCCCTCAGCATGCGGTGATCAAGCATTATCGTTGGCTGGGCGACGGGTGTTGGGTTTTGGGCGGTTTGTGGTGTTGCAGTGGAGGCACGCGGAGTGCTGGTAATTACTGTAGGAATTGGCGGAGTAGTGACTGTCGGTTGACAGCCACTTACCAATATTGTTAGCAGCAATACAAAAAACAAACCGCGAAGGTTCTTATTTTTTTTCAATTTACCTCCTGAGCGGGAATGGATGGGAGTCGAACCCACCTCGGCTCATACGACCCGACACTGATTTTGAAGACCAGGAAGCCCACCGGGACCTAACCATTCCCGCGTGAAGGATAATTCAGGCAGGGCTGAATTGTCAAGCAAAAATAAACCTATTAAATGAAAATCTTCATGAAACTGTTCACTGGGTCTGGTATTTTCATGATGACTATGATAAATTAGTTGACGCATTAACCATATAAGAGAACTATCGAGGAGATCGACATATCCATGAGCCAACATCACAATCGCACCCCAGATTGGGTCAAAAATGCTGTTTTCTATCAAATTTTCCCAGACCGCTTCGCCTGGAGTAACCAGGTGGTCAAACCAGGTAGGTTCGAAGACTGGGATAGCTTGCCCACACCGGATGGTTTTAAGGGCGGGGACCTATTGGGTGTCTACGAAAAGCTGGATTACCTCGAAGATCTTGGCATCACTGCCATCTATTTCAACCCTATCTTCAAATCAGCGTCAAATCACCGTTATCATACCTATGACTATTACCTGGTTGACCCTTTGTTGGGGCGCAATGAAGCCTTTTTCACCCTGCTTGAAGGCGCTCACAAACGAAACATCCGCATCGTGCTCGATGGTGTCTTCAACCACGCCAGCCGTGGATTCTTCCCCTTCAATCACGTCATGGAATTGGGAGATAAATCCCCTTACTACGATTGGTTCAACATTCGTTGTCTTCCGCTTAATGCTTATAGCAGTAAGGCAAATTATGACTGCTGGTGGAACCTCCCTGCCCTACCCAAGTTGAATGTTAAAAACCCTCACGTCCGAAGGTACATTATGGATGTCGCCCGTTATTGGATCGATAAAGGTATCGATGGCTGGCGACTGGATGTGCCTTTTGAAATTGATGATGATGACTTCTGGGAGGAATTCCGTGACGTTGTAAAGACTGCCAATCCAGAGGCATATCTTGTCGGAGAAATTCCATACGAGGCTCAACGTTGGCTCAATTCGGGTAAGATTTTTGATGCTGTGATGAATTATCAGCTCGCTCATATCATCCTCGCTTTCTTTGGCGGTAACATGATTAATCACAAGCTGGCAGAAGGGATGATGGGTTTGCATGCGCCCCACCCTGCCAACGCAGCTCAATTTGCAGAAAGGACATCGCAGCTGCTTGAAATTTACCCCAAGGAATTCTCATACGCGCAAATGAACCTGCTCGACAGCCACGACATGCCGCGCTTCCTCAGCCTGGTGCAGGGCGATGTTTGCCGATTGAAGCTCGCTTACCTGTTCCTGATGACCTACCCCGGTGCGCCGACAATTTATTATGGCGATGAAATTGGGTTGACTGGTGGGCGCGACCCTGACAATCGAAAGAGCTTCCCCTGGGATAAAGACACGTGGAATATGGATCTTCTTGACAGCGTGAAGGAGCTGATCATGCTGCGCCAGTCCATGCCCGCGTTGCGTACGGGCAGTTACAAACCAGTCTATGCCAAAGAACGTGTCGTTGCATACCTGCGTCGTGAAGGGGAGAATTCGGTTTTGGTCGTGATCAATGCGGATGATTCCGCTCAAACCGTTACCATTCCATTGGATGACGCCTTCGAAAAAAACACAGAACTGCAGGATCAGGTCGGTCCCAGGAACTTTATTGTTGAGGACAACAAATTGCTCGAGATCACAATCCCCGCGCTTACAGGGATGATTTTGGCGTAATTTTCAGCCATGAATTGATACTCTCCCCGCATCAATAGCGTATTCAATTCGGAAAGAATGTGGTGTAAGGGATGGTTGCCACGCCGTCTCGCCCTACAAAAGGATGGCTTCACCGGAACGCGCGGTGCACGTTCCCTACAACACCATCACTTCGCCAAAATTGGGAAAGGCGCATTCCCCGCGTTAACGGGCAAAAAATTCAAGCCAGGGCAGGGTTTGGAGCAGCCACGAAAATACGCACACACCCGGATAATACGCCCCGGCTCCGATCAGCCCCCCGATGATTAAATCGGAAACATAATGCAAACGCAGAGCCACACGGGAATAACAGACCAAAATCGCCCAAATCCAGATAAAGATTGTCAGCCCCAAATTTTGGAACTGGGAAAAGAACACCGCGATTACCACTGCCCGGGCGGCGTGACCTGATGGAAAGGAATGCGGGTCAGTGATTCGATAGATCTGACCCCACTCGCCCTCTGGTCTGGGGCGTCTGATTAGAAATTTTATGCCAAGGACAAAGACCGCGAGGACTCCAAGAATGAATGCCAGCAAAAACGCTTTCGCCCTGGCTTCTCCGGCGGCGAAAATCCAAAAAACGATCAGTCCAATCAGCCAATACCAGGAATCACAGCTGTGACCGATTATCTTCAGAAACGACTGCAGTCTGTGTTTGCTCTCATCGGGCACAAGTGCAGCCGAAAGAGTGGCATCCAAACTCATTAAGCGCCCGAAAAAGGACATGGGTAATCACCGCAGGAAGGGGATCGCGGCAATTGCCGCGAAAGCAACAAAAACCAACAGCATCGCCATGACCACATCTTTGGTTTCGCGTTTATCTGTCAGGGCTGGGTAACCTGACTCATTCGGTACAATTTTCCAACGCGCGCCAGCCAGATATGAAAAGAAGAAACCAGCGATCAAACCTCCCAAATGCCCCCAGTTGTCAATGACCCCTCCGGAGCTAAAACCGATCATCAGGTTTATCAAAAGCACCATAACAATACTTCTCAGGCTTGCGCCAGCCCGGTTTCCAAAAAACGACCTGTTTTGCCAAATGAAAACCGCTTCTGCCGCCAGCAGTCCAAAAATTGCGGTCGACGCACCCAAAGAATTGTATTCTCCAAGCACAAAGGAGAGCACATTCCCGCCGAAAGCACCCAGGAAATACAGTATCCCAAAACGAATGTGCCCGTTTACAGTTTCATTGTTGCGCCCAAGGATATAGAGCCCATACATATTTGAGAGCAGATGCAGGATGCCGCCATGCAGAAAAACCGGTGTGATCAGCCGCCAGAATTGACCTGCCAGGATGGCTTCGTTGATTTTTCCGAGAAACAAAAATGGGATATCAAAACCGGCAGTTTGTTCAAACAGCACCTGGATGATGTAAAAAACCACTGTCACCGCGAGGATAACCCACACCAACACCGGTTTTACACGTTTTGGTCCGACGACAAACGAAGTTGTTGGTGGAATTTCGCGTTGTTCATATTGGTCAGATTGATGATAGCTCATAGGTCCACTTTTCGCGGTTTGGTTTTGAGATGTTCCGCCCTGATAACTGCCTGAATATCAGCAATGGTTTTATCAAGATGATTTTCTGAGTTGACAACCAGGTAATCAAAGTTCTTTATCATTTCGTATTCCTGTGCGGCGATTAGCAGGCGCACCTCCAGTTCTTCAGGCGTCTCACTGCGTCTTTCCATCAGGCGGTGGATCCACTCCCCTTCGGAGCTGGCTGTCAGGAATATCAGGACGGCTTCCGGGCAGAGCTTGCGAATGGTCATCGCGCCCTGCACATCCAACCGCATGATTACATCTTTCCCTGAAGCAAATGCTTCCCGCACCTGGGATTTGGGGATACCTTTATAGTCAGAATAAACCATGGCATACTCAATCAACTCGTCGTTGGCTATTTTTTGTTCAAACTCTTCCTTGCTGACGAAGAAATAGTCCCTTCCTTCCAATTCATCCACACGTGGAAGGCGGGAGGTCATCGTGACCACGAAATGAGTATCCGAATTGGTCTTTCTCAGGAGACCTACAACAGCATCTTTACCGATTCCGGAAGGTCCGGAAATAACGATTAGCAGCGGGTTGGTGGGCATCTCGCCAAATTGCATCTTCAAATCCTCCAGGTGTATCCTTGCGCACTGTCAGGTTGATTATAAAGTAAAAAATGCGATCTGCACGGAATGCTCAGGCTTGAAGTTATTCAAGCACAGCCAGGAGATCTTCAAAGGAGGTAAGCGATTTCATTCTGTCGATAAATTGCTTCAGGTCACTGCTGTTTGCGCGCAAAGTTTGTACGGCAGGTCCGATTGGATCAGTGCCAGCCGCTCCCCCTCCAGGCGTGTCGTTGTAAGCGCCATGAAAAGCAAAGTATGCCTGGTTGATCTTGCGCAGACGATAACCGTTTTCCCAAAAATATTGGCGCCGCGATTCCATGTACGCTTCAGCCCGATCGACCTGCCCTTCAGCCAACAAAAAATCGACAACATATCGGGTCTCTCTCATTTCAAGCTGATAGTCGAAAGGCGGACCGGAAAAATCAGCCAATACTGTGCTTGCCTCTCTTCCAGTAAATTGAACCATACTCACCAGCTCAGGGTAATAATTTATCATTGTCCAGCGACCGATCTCTTTCCCCGCCAGGTTTGCCAGGGTCTCATTCATCGAACGCAGGTCGCTGCTCTGGAAATAGCGGATGCCCAGTGGATGGAAGGTGAGATAGTTGTGGAGCCATTCATGGGCAACCACCTCAGTCAGCCAGGTGAGGCTGCGGCTGCGCATGATCATCGCCGGGTAGGCTCCCAGCCCACCAACTGGCTCGACCAGGGCAGAAAGGTCAAACTGGTGGTAGATCTTATTTTCGAGCGTGTCCTTCTCAACCGCATCCATACCAGGGTTAAGGCTGATGGTTTTGATCGTCGTAATTTCATCTCGTGGCGAGATAATCAGGTTGAGCGGTAAATCGCTGACTTTGAACAACACCGGCGGGAATATCTGACCACCAACGCCAAACCCGAGCTCAATCAAACTGCGTTCAGTCTGATTCTGGATGATCGATTCTGCCAGTTGACCATATCTGTGCATTCGTTCGGTTTCGTCATTCAAAACTTCCTGGGTGCGTTGTCGCTCTTCCATGCTGCTCCGCGCGTTTGGATCAAAACTTGTGCTTTCCAGTTCTGCTTCCAGCTGTTCAACGTAACCAACCTGGTCGAGGTAACGCAATACGGCTTCTGCCTGTTGTTCATCTGAGAGGTAGCGCTCGATAGAGATTGTTGCTGCGGAAAAGCGTTCAAACAGCGATTTGACCTCCCAGGTAACAAAATCAAACTCATTCCAGCGGGTGAGAGTCCCGATCGATTCCAACGATCGCTCCCCCGGGATATTTGCGGCACTAATCATCAGGGCAAACCCAAGAAAAACGACCGTGATACCAAACCAGCGGAGGAAGCTCGGCGATTTTTGTTTCATAGTATAACTTACTGGATTTTACCTCAATTAAATTGGACATTGGCATCTGCCCGGGGAATTGCTTCTGCCAAACCAACCTAAAAATTTTCAGGTTGTATAATAATACAGACAAGAAAGCGAGCATCTTCATGAAAAATTCGAAAACTGGACCTATCCTGATCTCCGTGATTGTATTAATGGTTCTTTGTGTCCTCCTCCTTTGTTGCTGTATCGCAGCTTTGGGCATGCTTACGCTTATGCGATCCGGCGAAAGCATCGACATAAATGTTCCCATCACCGGGATTGTCGAAGTCACCCCAACGCCTTTGGTCACTCCAAACCCCCAAAATATCGACCTGGATGTAGAAGAAATGGATGATGCCAAAGAGACGATGGAGGTCCTTGAAGATGTTATCGTTCCCATCAATGACCCAATCGACCTGGCAGGACGACTGGCTGGCAGAGTGGGCGTACCAACTCAATTAATCGACGAGGATGCTCCTTATGATGCAGGCGCCCAAAAAGATTTTTGGGTCACCAATGTCGATACCAACGAAACCCGCAGAATTTCGGCAACCTTAGAATATGTTGGCGAAAACCTTTATTTCTGGATCCAGGACGGGGTCAACTTCAACGTCGGAGATCTGAATAACCTTGCCAGCACCTTCGACCAGGAAATTGTACCCACTAACCGGGAGTTTTTTGGGATTGAATGGAACCCGGGTGTGGATGGCGATCCCCGTTTTTATGTGCTTTACGCAAAGGGGTTGGGTCGCAACCTGGCTGGATACTATTCATCCGCAGACCAACTTCATCCTGACGCGCATCCGTATTCAAACGCCCACGAAATGTTTCTGCTCAACGCGGATACAGTCAAGCTCTATGAAGATTACACTTACGGAACGCTCGCCCACGAATTCCAGCATATGATCCACTGGTATCAGGACAAAAACGAAGAGACCTGGGTCAATGAAGGCTTCTCGATGCTCGCCGAACATATCAACGGACTGGATGCAGGTGGTTTTGACTGGGATTACATGCGCAACCCCGATTTGCAGCTGAATGACTGGGGTGGGGATGTCGGCTCAAACGCTGCCAACTACGGCGCGAGTTATCTTTTTATGGTCTATTTTCTCGATCGTTTCGGCGAAGAGGCTACCAAGGCATTGGTCAGCCATGATGAAAATGGTTTCACCAGTATCGATGCGGTAATGAGTGAATTGAACATCGTCAATCCCACCACCAGTTTGCCCTATACCGGCAAAGAAGTCTTCGCCGATTGGGCTGTTGCGAACTGGCTGCAAAACACGGGTATCGAGGACGATCGCTATGGCTATCAGAGTTACTCACCCTACCCGATGAGTGCCACAGAGACACATTACAGCTGTCCGACGACGATCAGCGGCGACGTGTACCAGTTTGGTGTGGATTACATCGAGCTGAAGTGTACCGGTTCGTACAAGCTGACCTTTAGTGGCAGCGAAGCCGTAAGCCTGCTGCCGTTCGCGGCTCCGGGTTCGGGAGAGTATTACTTCTGGTCAAATCTCGGCGATGAATCGAATATGCGCCTAAGCCAGGAATTCGACTTTTCCGGGGTCGTCGGACCGATCGAACTGACCTTCAAAACCTGGTATGACATCGAGGAAGACTATGATTATGTTTATATTTCAGCCACGACTGATGGGGTGAACTGGGAAATTTTGCCCTCAAAGAATTGCACATCCGAAAATCCGTCGGGTAACAGCTATGGCTGCGGATGGAACGGTCAGACAAACCGTTGGATCGATGAATCTGTGAATTTAAGCCAGTTTGCCGGGCAAAAGGTGACTTTGCAATTTGACTATGTCACCGATGCGGCTGTTAACGGCAAAGGTATGGCAATCGACGAAATCGCCATCAATGCCATTGGATACTTCACGGATCTGGAAAATGATGCTGGCGGGTGGGAGGCTGAAGGTTTCGCCAGAGTGCAGAATCGCCTTCCGCAGACTTTTGCGGTGAGTGTTATCCGCAACAGCAACCCGATTACCGTAGAACATTACTATGTTGACGCAGGGGAAGACCTGGTTTTGGAATCAGAAATTGGCGAGGATGTTGAGAGCGTGATTGTGGTAATTTCCGGCGCAACCTTGATAACCAGGGAGAAGGCAACCTATATCCTGGAAATAAAATAACCTCCAGCGCACGTTTCGAGATATTTTAAGGCAAGTTGCAGGGGACGGCTGCGACACCGTCCCGAATGTTTTTTAGGGGACGGCTGCCACGCTGTCCCGTGAGCAGCTTCTTGTTGGGAAAGGTTCAGATTCTTACGAAGTACACTGTGTGTCACTTCGTTCAGAATGACAAAACCCAGTCCCTGTTCGCGGATGCCATGCCGTCCCGGGGGGGAATACGCGTTCCCTACAACAACATCGCTCCGCCGGAACGGGATAAACGAAGTTCCCTACGACACGAGTACGCCCGGGAATTTAAATACAAAAAGCGGTCAATGAATGTCCGCTTTTTATCGTGTTTAAAACTATATACTGGCGATTGCCTCGACGAGACTATCGTAAATCGAAAAGTAACTGAGAATGCCAATCAACTCCATCGAGTCCCGCACGTTATCATTCAATTCAGCCAAAACCAGCTGACCATTGGGTACCTTCTTAATCTCTTTGAGCGCCCGTATAATTGCCCACCATCCCGAGCTTGAGACAAAACTAATTTCGCTCATATCGAGGACAATTGTTTTCCTTTCATCGACCAGATCCATGAGAGCTTTTTCGAGATCAGGCGCAGTCGCACTATCGATCCGACCAACACCTTTGATGACACTGCAACGTTTGTAATCAGTAATTGTAAAATCCATCTTTGTTTCTCTCCTGTTTTAGTATCTCGATTATATCAGGTTCCATAGACTTTCCGAAACAATTATTCAACATTCCCCCGTTGAAGTCAACTATTCTTATGTGTTCAAATATTCAGCCTTTTTTATTGAACAGAATTGCTGCGGTATAATTGCCCCTTATGAAATATCACATTTGGACCACAGGCTGCCAGATGAACGTGGCAGACAGTGACCGCCTCTCGCGGGCGCTCGGGAGCCTGGATTTCCAGGCAACAGACGACCCGGCTGAGGCAGGACTAATCATCTTAAACACTTGTGTCGTACGCCAAAGCGCTGAAGACCGCGCCCTGGGGCGCCTCAACTCGCTCAAGCCGTTGAAACACGCCAATCCTGATCTGATCATTGGGCTCATGGGCTGCCTGGTCGGTATCAAAGGGAACCAGGCGATGGAAAAACGCTACCCCTGGGTAGATATCTTCGCGGGTCCTTCCGATCCCGAACCGTTTTTACGCTTTTTGGGGGACAGGCTCACTCACTCAGATTCTGAAGTGTGGCGCAGGCAGGCTGACGAAGTGCTCGATGCCGAATTTGGCATCACAACCGAGGCTCAACACACCGTATCTGAAAATTTACCGATCGTGTTAGGCTGTTCACACAATTGCACCTACTGCGTCATCCCCAATCGCAGGGGAAGAGAACGCAGCCGCGAATCGCACAAAATCCTGGCAGAAGCCCGGGTGATGGTTGAACACGGGGCGAAAGAGTTGGTGCTCCTGGGTCAGATTGTAGACCGTTACGGGCTGGATCTGCCGGGGGAGATGCGCCTTCCGCAGCTGCTGCGAGAGATCTCCGAAATTGGCGGGCTGGAACGCATTCGCTTTCTCACATCACATCCCAACTGGATGACCGACGAGTTGATTGATGCTGTCGCTGAACTGCCCAAAGTAATGCCCCACATCGAAGTGCCCGTCCAGGCAGGAGATGACGAAGTGCTCAGAGCGATGCGCCGTGGTTATACCAACCAGCAATACCGCGACCTTGTGTCCCGCATCCGCGACCGCGTGCCTGGCGCTTCGATCGGTACTGATATTATCGTTGGTTTTTCTGGTGAAACTGAAGCTGCCTTTGAGCAAACCTATCGGCTTCTTGAAGACCTGAAAATCGACGTTGCCCACCTGGCGCGTTATTCACCCCGTCCCAATACTTATTCGGCAAAACTGCTGCCAGATAACGTTTCGGCGGAAGAAAAAATGCGCCGTTTTCGGGCAC
Organism: Anaerolineaceae bacterium UBA5311; assembly: GCA_002411175.1. Lineage (GTDB taxonomy): Bacteria > Chloroflexota > Anaerolineae > Anaerolineales > Anaerolineaceae > Mesolinea. Next base: position 14,391 of record DHRN01000021.1, read on the forward strand.
TGGAGGACCTCCAGAAAGTGGTTGTTGGAAAGATCAACGAGCAATTCCTGGGGCAAATCCAACCAGTTTTGTTTGAAAGCCGGGCGAAAAACAAGTGGCGTGGGCGCACACCCACCAACCGCCTTGTCTTCGTCGAAAACGAACAGGATCTGGTTGGCGAATTGCGCGATGTGCGCATCACCTGGACTGGTCCATGGTCATTACAGGGTGAACTGTTGGGGTAGGGAGTAAGCGAGCAATCCCCCCGCTATCCTGCGGCGCGACACTTCGAGCCGCTCTTGTCGTATCAAGCGAATCTGTATTTTTTTGGCGGAGGAGGCGCGGTAGTCTGCAGTTTGTGCATTAACCAGGCAGCAGCGCTCTCATTTATGTTTCAAAATCCTTATCCGGATAATCGCAAAGGTCCACCACAGGGCAGCCACTGCATTTTGGCTTTCGCGCCAGGCAATATTCCCGACCAAGGGTAATCAAATTGAGATGCAGCGGTCCAAAAACAGCCGGGTCGCCGATCATCTCCAAATAAGCATGCGTCTTCTCAACATTCATTTTGGCAGGTCGCAGTCCGATTCTGCCAGTCACACGGAAAACATGCGTGTCTACTGGAAACGCCGGCATCCCCAGCGAAAAAACCATCACAATCGCAGCGGTTTTCGGTCCTACCCCCTTTAATTGGGTCAGCCAGTCCCGGGCTTCTTCAACGTTCAATTCCTTGAGCCATTCCAGGGATATAGTGCCTTGTTCAGCCGTGATCGCCTTCAATGCCGCCTGGATATTTGGTCCTTTTTGCAGTGCCAATCCGGCGATGCGGATCACATACTGCAATTCCGCCGGGTCGGCATCACGCACTTCTTCCCATGTCGGATAGCGCTCTTTGAGCGCTCGAAAGGCTTTATCGCGATTGATGTCATTGGTGTTTTGAGAAAGAATCGTGCAAACCAGTTCATCCACAGCAGGCATCAGCTCGTGCCAATCAGGTTCCCCAAAAGCAGCCATCAGGCGCGTATGCACTTTTGCCAGTTTTTCGGAACGCAATCGGTCTTCTGCAGTCAGTGACATTGTCCTACTCGAAAAAACTGATTGGTCTGGCAAGCCGCAGCCGTCCAACTTCGATACCGCGGAAGTTTTTAATGACAGGTCGGTTGAAAGGGGCATAAGCTTGAGAATCCATTTCAGCTCCGAACCCCAAAGCCTTCAGAAATTCTGCCAGTATCAGGTGTGTAGCCCGCCGGTTTGTATCTCCGTCAGCGATCTTAAAGCAGATTCCGATCCCTTTGGACCCCGTAGCAAGAGCTCCAGGCTTGATACCCAGCAGCTGAAATCCTTCGGCGCCCCCCTTGGAAATCACCTTCCCCTGCATAACCTGCATTAAAACTGTGTCGACCTGTCCCGGACCAGCCACCATTGTGGGATAGGCGTTCATCGCGCGGATAACTTTTTGGCTTGCCAGTTGGGTTGTTGTATCCAAATCAACCGGATCCATCAAGCGAGCGGTTGCCCAGGCAAAACTGCTCAGAGGCATCGCGTAAACCGGAGCGCTGCACCCGTCAATGCCAAAAATCATATCGTCAGGATGCAGACCACACATCTCTGCCACTGTCTCGCGAATGCTTTGCTGTACCGGGTGTACCGGAGCAAGATAATTTTCCAGGCTCAACCCACGCAGCCGTGCATGAGCGAGCATACCGCTGTGTTTGCCGGAACAATTATGCCGGTAGGAAGTTGGCTCTTCGCCGCGCGTGCGCATGTCCAGGGCGGTTTCCCGATCGGTGGGCCAATGCACACCGCATTGCAGATCGCCAGGACCGATCCCCACTTTTTCGTGGAGACTCTTGAGAACCCGAACATGTTCATCTGTCCCGCTGTGAGAAGCGCACATGATTGCCAATTCTTCATCGTTGAGCCCAAAATGCTCAACACCGTCCCGTTCAACGAACGGCAACACCTGGAATGGTTTCATCGAGCTGCGCGGAAAGGTGACCAGATCGGGGTCGCCATAGGAAGCTAACAAGTTCCCTTCCGAATCAACTGCGGCGAGTGCCCCCAAATGTAAACTTTCAACAATTCCTCCCCGGGTCGCCTCGACCAGGGGTTCGTATCCTGCGCAAACATCCATGTTTATCCTCTCTCCCGGTGATGCAGCTCGTAATATGTCGTAATCCCCCAATGAAGACGGTTGTAAAACAGCTCGCTGTTGAATAGATCAAGCTCACTCATGCGGCTGGAGATCGCCGGAATCTTTGCCCGCCATTCCTCAAGTGGAGCGTTCGATTCGGTAAGCTTCGCGAACATTTTGCTTATGAAAGCGATATTCTTTTCCATAGTTTTAATGTGATTTCCATCAACCACCCCGCTGCGCGCAGAAACCACCTGGTAATCCTTAAATTTTCGTGAGGTCAGTTCTTTCAAATCCTGTTCCCACACCTCGAGGTTGGCATATGCCAGAAAGGGGGGTTGGTCGACAATGACGCTATCACCAACAAATACGACTTTGCGTTCAGGAATAATCGCCCAAATTCCTGCCTGGTTGGAACCAGGATGATGCTCAAGTTCGATGGAAAGCTCACCAAGATGAAGGCTCATTTTGTCTTCAAAGATGATTTCCGGAGGATGAATGCGGGTTGAGCCGCTGCCCGGTTCAGAGCTTTCAAACGGCATGCCTTCCTCATTTACCCTGGCAGGGGAAAATCGCGAGCGAATTGGTGGAAT
>DHRN01000021.1:17251-43817 GCA_002411175.1 Anaerolineaceae bacterium UBA5311
TCGGTCGTAATTTGTATCAAGGACGACCATATACCTGTCTTTTCCTGTCACCAACCTGGCGGTCGTGCCCTTCCAGGAGCCCGTATCTTCCTGCCTGATGGGGGAATCGATCAGCACTGTTCCGTGAGAATTCTGGATAATCCCGGCGGTCAGACCAAGCGAATTATGTTCTGTAAATATGTTGGTTGCGATTTCTTGCATAGTCACCTCCAGTCGGGGGAATTATAGCTAAAGGAGGGCGATAACGCCAATATCTTGGGTGTTGATATGTCAGTTAACTCCTGGTTTGCACGTCGGGCTGCCCTTTGGCGCACTGTCAGCATTCAAAGGCATACCAAAATAGGGGGATGGATCAATCGTGTTGTTGATATCCAATTCATTCAGGTAATTTCCATTGCCATCATCTTTGACAATCGATATGTGCAGGTGAATGCCGGTGGGCGAGCCTGGATAGCCCGAATAATTGCCCTGGTACCCCAGCAAATCGCCTTGTTTTACGGGTCGCTCTTTGGTTCCCGCTGGAAAGCTGGGCTCAATTAAAGAATTTCCCTCAGCGTCAGCCAGGTGTGTCATATAGATCCAGATTTGGTGGGATGAGTCCAGTGGGTCCTGTTCAACGCGGATGATCAGGCTGGATTTCCAACCAACCTCGCGGGTCAGGTAGCCATCATATGGAGCGTAAACCAGGGTTTGCCCAACCTTTTTTCCTCCAAAAATGTCCAGACCGGTATGCAGTTTTAGCAGGGAAAACGAATCATTATACAGGTAGCCAATAAAACCCTGTGTGGGAAAAACGAAAGGAGCATCGCCACATCCCGACAGCGCTTCGAGCTCCCAATCGCGGTGTTTTTCAGGGCTGCGAATGTAATCAAGAACTGCCTTGTTTCGTCCTTCGGTCCAGGTACGGATATATGCCAGGATTTTTTCCCCAAAAACCAAACTAAAGGCAACAGCACCAAGGAATAGAATCAAGGACAAAAGAATTATCAGGTTACGCTTGTGTTTCATTCGTAAGATTATACGCGCAACCTGGATATCCGTAACTTTGCGAAGGCTGTTAAGCAAGTCTCTCATAAATGTAGCATTTACGAGGGAAAAGTCATATAATACATGAATAAAAGCTCACAGGTCAAACATTTTGAAGCAAACGGAACTATTTTGGGTTCTGAAACGTCTATTATTAGTAAGCAATGATAACCAAGCAAATTGTAAAGGAGCGGCAATGAAAAACAAACGAATACTTACAATCCTTTTGGCGGTAATTTTGCTCGTGCCAGCGATTTTTGGTGTCAGCAAAGCTCAAGCCAGTTACCCAAGCTTCACGATTTCCAATGTTAAGACTGACGAAACCGTGACAATTTCAACCAAAGATATGCCCAAAAACCTGGACTTCAAGGTTTTGATGGGCGAATACAATACCAGGGGAGTGGGTGGTATCGAAGCCGCTCAATTCAATAGCGGCGAGAGTGGCTCCTTCCAGGTAACCATCAACATCCCGGATGCCTTAAAGGGTCGCGCGATGATTTCCATCCGCATAGAAAGCCTTACAGGTGGTTATTATTACTACAACTGGTTCTGGAACAAACAAGATGGCGGCACCTGGCCTCCGGGTGCGACCCCCACAACGCCTCCGACCACCCAGACTCCTGCTCCAACCCAACCTCCTGTCAAGGTTTACCCAAGTTTCTCGATTAAAGCAGTCGTAAAAGGGGAAACGGTAACCATCTCAGCTAAGAATTTCCCCAAAGAAGTGGTGTTTGTCGCTAAGATGGGTAAAATGTGGACCCAGGGTATCAACGGAATCGTCTCAGGCGAGATCACTTCCAGCGATAATGCCTTTGAAGCAACCTTTGACATCCCTGCTGAACTCGTCAATGAGCAGCGCATCGCTATCCGCCTCGAAGCCAAGACAGGCGGTTGGTATGCTTATAACTGGTTCTGGAATAACACCAGCGCAACCCAACCAACCGAAGAACCCACCCCAGCTCCAACCCAACCTCCGGTTGTTAAGTATCCGTACTTCAACATAAAGGCTGTCCTGAAGAATGAGACAGTTACAATCGAGGGGTATAACTATCCTGCAGACACCGAATTTGTCGTACGAATGGGCAAGATGTGGACCCAGGGTATCAACGGAATCGAGGTGGCAACTTTTAACAGTGGCACGGGAGGGAGCTTGGAAGCAACCTTTGATATCCCCGCCGAACTGGCTGGTTTGGGGCGAATATCCATTCGTATGGATGCCAAAACCGGCGGTTGGCACGCCTATAACTGGTTCTGGAACAATACGGCAAACCAATAATTTACCTAAGCAGCCTAAAAGACCCATTATTCATGATGGGTCTTTTATCATACTTGATCTGCGATACTATGGTATTATTCGGTGCTATGAATAACAAAATAACGATCATTGAAGGACCAACCCCTGAATTCCAGGTGGTCACAGGCAACAGCGCGCTTGACGGTTCACTCAACTGGGTGGGCAGTGTTTTGGAAGGACCGTTCCTCTACGACACCGCCTTTACCAACCTGCGCACTTTTGACTCGCAAAAATTAATCGAACGCTGCCAGGATGCCTGGGCTGCTAAACAGACCATGTACCTGGAGTATAAGGATCGCATCGGGCTGCGGCAGGAAGCCCCTATCGTAGCAGCACGGGCAATCTCAGTTGAAGAAGGTGATATGCTGCTCTTGTGGGTGCGCCAGGACCTTTCCTTTTCGGAAGAGGAGCCTCTCGAAGATTTTGATGAGGACGGCGACCTCCCGTTTTAGTCCCTCTTTCAATACTTATCCATCCAAATAAACGCAAAAACCACCGTCAAGGTGGTTTTTTGTACCCCAGGAGGGAATCGAACCCCCAATCTAAGCGTTAGGAGTGCTTTGCTCTATCCATTGAGCCACTGGGGCGCGTCTCGCGATTATACCATTTCTATGGCAGATATTCCCATGGATTTACCGGTCCATTGGCGTAACGAATTTCAAAGTGAAGATGCGGACCGGTAGAGTTGCCCGTGGTACCGGAAGTCCCAATCACACTTCCCTGGAAAACATTATCACCACAATTTACACTGATCTGGTCGAGATGTTCATACAAGGTAGTGAAGCCGTTTCCGTGATCAATAACCACAAAGTTTCCATAACCACCATTCATCCATCCCGCGTAAACGACAGTCCCTGAGTCAGCAGCGAATAAAGCTGAGCCCAGACCAGCCCCGATATCAATACCATTATGACCAGGTCCATAGTTATTACCGGTCAGATAATGAACCGCTGAAGGCCAAATAAAGAAGCCGTTACCCATAAGCCCGCCTCCGGTAAGCGCACATGCCCCCGGTCCATCCCATCCGCTGACATACCTGCCGCTTTCATCGCGTATCACGGCAGCGTAACTGATTGGCACAAGCTCCCGGTTTCCACCAGGAACCATCACCTGCGTGCCGGGTTCGATGACCGGGTTTGAGAGGTCAAGATTGTTACCAATAAAGAGGAGGATGTCATTAATTGTAGCCCCATAACGCGAAGCTACCGAACTGAGAGAGTCACGACTGCGCCAGGTGTGGTAAATACCATCCACCGGGGGAATAGTGATAACCTGACCAATCAGCAGGTTGTCCATTTTGTCCTGGAGGAGATCGTAGTTGGCATACAGAATGGATTCGATGCTGACATTATATTTATCTGAAAGCCCCCAGATCGAATCTCCGCTGACCACAGTATGCTGAATCGCTTCAGTGCGAAAATTCTGGTCGCCTTCCGTATAGAGTGACTGGTCACGATTCAGTTCACCCGACGGCATTTCAGGTTGAAATGCGGGCAAATCCGCTTCAGCTGCGACCTGTTGGTAATCTGGCGCATTCGCCAGCGCTGCTGGGTCGGGCTGGCTTTGCATTGACTGCGCGATGCGTGGTTGCCAGAATAGCATGGTCAGCAGCGCGAAGCAAAGCATTATCGCCGCAACCCATGAGGCAACGGTTACGACAATCTCACGATTTGAGTGTTTTTCGTCTATTGAGTGTTCAGACATAAGATACCTCAATCACTGGGTATACTACATATCTGCCAAATTTTCCAGAAATTCCCGGTTTGTTTTAGTTTTTTCCATGCGCTGCAAGATCGCTTCTGTAGCCACTGCAGTGTCCATTCCGGCTCCCTGGGGAGGGCTTGAAACCATCTGCAGGTACATTCTGCGCATCAACCAGACCCTTTGCAAAATTTCAGGGCTGAGCAAAAGGTCATCACGGCGTGTTGAAGATTTTTCGATGTCAATTGCGGGAAATATGCGGCGTTCCTGCAGTCTGCGGGAAAGGATCATTTCCATGTTGCCGGTACCCTTAAATTCTTCATAGACCACATCATCCAGGCGTGAGCCTGTATCCACCAGGGCGGTAGCGACAATCGTCAGGCTGCCACCATCTTCCAGGTTTCGGGCTGCACCAAAAAATCGCTTGGGAGGATAAAGCGCTGAGGGGTCCATACCACCGCTTAACGTCCTGCCAGAGGGGTTTACAACCATGTTATAAGCGCGGGCGAGTCGGGTGAGTGAATCCATCAAAATGACTACATCCAGACCGTTTTCAACCAACCTTTTAGCCCGGTCGAGGGAAACCTCTGCCATGCGCACGTGTGCCTGAACCGGTTCATCGAAGGTACTGGCGATTACTTCGGCATCAACCGAACGATCCATGTCCGTCACTTCTTCCGGTCGTTCACCGATCAGGGACATGATCTGGCGAACTTCAGGATGATTGATGCTAATCGCGTTGGCAATGTCTTTGAGCATGTTGGTCTTACCGGCTTTGGGCGGTGAGACGATCATCGCGCGTTGACCAGCGCCAATAGGAGCGACCAGGTTAATCATTCGGGTGGAAAGATTCAACGGATCGTGTTCCAGATTGAGGATCTGGTTTGGAAAAATTGGTGTCAGGGCTTCGAACCTCGGACGTTGCCGCGCTTCGTCAGGGGTCAGACCGTTAACGGACTCAACTTTTAGCAAACCCTGGTGCCGCTCAGATTCGCGTGGGGGGCGAACATGCCCGATCACCAGGTCTCCGGATCGTAATTCATAGCGGCGTAGTTGAGCCTGTGATACGTAGACATCCTCCGGTCCAATGCGGTAATTGCTGCGCAAGAATCCGATGCCCTCGTTCATAATCTCCAGGACGCCGCCGCTCATCTCCAGCCCTTCAGCTTCTGCCAAAGACTGGGCAATTTTGACTACCAGACCGTCTCGTTTGAGTCTCTTAATATTTTCGATGTTAAGCTCTCTTGCGATTTTTTGAAGTTCTATGGTAGTTTTTTTCTCGAGTTCGATTATTTCCATGGTCATACTCTTTCTCTTATTTTCTGGGAGGCAGCCGGCGAGAGAATTGTTTACCGACAGGTCCTTAGCAACCTAAAATGTGTGATTTAAATCCATAATAAAAAGTTCTGAATAATCAGGGGTTCCCCGAATGTAGAATTGAAGTTTTCTTGGTTCGTGAATTCACATGTATTATATCAGTTTTCTCGTTGGACGCAAGCAAAATCCCGCCTGTATAGGTTTTAGCAAAAACAGAGAGTCTTTCGACTCTCTGTTTTATTGAACTAAAGCGATGGTTATGGTCTGTTGATCAGCGGCAGATATTGAATTTGATCCAGGATTGGGTCTGTGGCACCAACTTTGTAAAGGTTGAAATCGAGCTTGCCAACATCATCCTTCCTGGTTGCAGAAGTGCCAATGCTAAACCAACCGTACCAAATCTGGTCGGTATCAAACGATGCGCCCAGGTTCCAGCCGACCGTCAGGTCAAATGGACTTACTGCGGGCACTGACGCGGGTCCGGTGATGCTGTAGTTTGCGCCACCAGATTTCGGAACGAAACCATAAGCCAGTTTGACTGGGTCTACTGCTCCAGGTTCAGAGCTTTCCCAGTTTTGAACCAGGATCCAGCAGGTTCCGGAGAAACTGGGTTGGAAGAGATTCAGGTATTCCATCGGACCGGGATCAGCCGAGTAGGCTTTTTGCAGTCCGGGGTGTGGTGTGTTGCCAATCCCAACATACACATCCAGATCAGATGCGGTGGTTTCGAGGATTTCAACAACCATGCGCTGCGAACCTGTTGGGCAGGTAGTATTTTTCACCCAGACATTACTGAGGTTGTCATAGGGATTGTCATTGGTGGGGTCCTGCGCCAGTTCGAATTCAGCAATCGTCGCGGGCGTCAAACCGTAGCGAACATTCGAGAGAGCAGTGATTGCTTCAGCGTTGTGTTGATCTTCAAACACATACTCACCTGTAGCTTCCTCAATATCGAGGTGCAGATGATCGGGCAGAGTCGAACCAGACACATCCGCTTTCGCTGCCAGGCTAAAGGCTGTGGTGCTGATTGGTTTGTCAGTTTCGAAGGTGTCTTCAGTTTCGAAGGCGATGCGTGCGAATTGCCATTCACCGCCGGAAGCGAAGTTTGGTTTCACTTCAACGTTGATCACTTGCGTACCGCCAGCCGGAATGGTGAAACCATTGGCGGGGGTTGTGGTTACATCTACACCATCGTTTGCGTCGATCACGATTGTGTATTCTGTTTCCACGCCAGCGACGTTCTTAACAGTGCGGGTGAAGCTGCAGCCGCCCAAACAATTGCTGTTTTGATAGGAAGGGATGTTCAGCGTGCGAATATCGCCGCCAGCTGCCGGGTTGGCTGCCTTGTAGTTGGCGTAGGTTTCTTCCATCACCAAACCAGCCAGGGCAGCTTGGCTCATGTCAATACGACCGTTGCCATAAATAAACGGTGTCACCGGGCTGAGGTCGTGGTCAACTGAGGTGCCAGCCAGGGCGGTCATGATGATCGCCGAGCGAATCGCAGCCGGGGTCCAGGTTGGGAACAAAGATTTCATCACAGCCGTAGAACCAGCAACGTGCGGTCCAGCCATCGAGGTGCCGGACATCAGGTCAATTTCACCAGGTCCGTCGTAAGCAGCCAAAATGTTGGTGCCAGGGGCAACCAGGTCAGGCTCGAGCATTTCGTAGGTTGTGATCGGACCGCGAGAGCTGCCATCAGCCACAATATCTCCCCAGGAGGGACGTGTGCCGGAAGAAAGGGTTTTCATGATATCGACGGTCATCGGGTCGTCGGCAACATCTTCCATCTCCAGACCGGCTTCCATTGAGATCATCGCGCCAGGAATCGTGACTGAACCAGTGTCGGTACCCATGATGATCGGGGCACCGGGAGCGTTGTTGTAAACCAAGCCAAGTACAGCGCCTGCATCCTGCATATTTTGGAGTTTGAGCGTGAAAGCACATTCACCGCGCTGGACAATACCAACTTTGCCGGTTAATGAATTGGCAGGCCAGGCATTACAACCCAGTAAATTATCGTAGGTTCCGCCCCAAACCAGGTCCTTGCCAACCAGGTCAACTGAGAGTGCCGGAGCGAGGTCAGCGCTGGCGAGAATGGCGATGGAGTCGAGCTCATCCGTCTCAGGGTTAATTGTTACAGGATAACCAAAAATACGTCCGTGCTGGGTGTTACCAACCACGAGCGCCCACGGGGGGAGTTTGTAGATGGTTGAGGGATTGGGACCAGAGTTGCCAGCAGAGGTGGCAGTCGAAATGCCAACTTTGAAGGCTTCAAGGAAGGCTACTTCGGTGCTGTCTTGCCATGGACTGCGGGCAGGACCACTCTGTGGACCAATCGAGAAGTTTAGTGAGTCTGCGCCATCAGCAATTGCCTGGTTGACAGCTGCCGTTGAAGCGCTGGTTGCGCAACCTGCGCCGGGCACACAAACTTTGTAGGCAATAATATTGGCGTTGGGCGCCATACCTGAAATGACCACCGATGCGCCGCCATAATTTACCTGGATGCGGTTACCAGCAGCCGTACTGGCGGTGTGAGAACCGTGATCTTCCTGGTCGTGCCCGTTGTTGCTGCCGGTCATGTCATATACACCGATCAACTTGTTATTACAAACATGTCCAGAGGGGTCAGAAGCACAGAGACCCTTGTAAACACCGTTTCCATAAGGATTGGTATAAACATAAGGATCCAGAGGGGTGGTCTGGGCAAAACTGGGATGGCTCAGGTTGATACCGGTATCGAGGACACCAACGATCGTACCAGCACCCTTCGCGCCTTCACCATCAGGTGTCGCGTCACCGCTCCAAACCTGGTCAACGCCGATGAACTCAGGGCTCACGTCGGTATCGAGCTGATAAATCTCATCAACATAGATTTCATAAACCTCAGGAAGCTGGCGCAGCAGGGCTGCATCTTCAACACTCATGCGAGCGGCAAAGCCATTGAGCACATAATCATAGCGATAGAGCACTTCAAGGTCGCGCCCTAATACGTCTTCAGCTGTAGAAATGAAGGCATCCAAACCAGCGTTGATGTGTGCCAGGTAGGCAACCGCTTGTGGGGAATTAACATCCAGCTTACCCGACTCTGAACCCGGGATAGCCGCAAAAATCGCATTATCGCCTTCATAAGCAGCCAGCGAAGGCTCTGTTAATTGGACAATAAAGGTGTCTGCTGCCCCAGCCAAATCCAGCCATTCCTGATCTTCTACTGAAACGACCGGTTCATCGGTGGGAGGCGCCACGCGCTCGGGTGCGGCAGCCGCCACCGGGCTCACCACCAATGCGGCGAGCACAAGAAAAGAAACAATCTTGGTTAATACTTTCTGCATACTTTAATCTCCTTTGGAAATATCGGATTGTTGAGCATCACTGACACTCGATGATAAATGTGGAAGTCACTTCCACAGGGTAACATTGTCGATCGCGTTCTGAATAAGACCGTTTTTCCCATTAAATCTAAATCATAACACAAGCAGCCGAAAATCGTGGTTGAATTTTCCGTTTTTCGCACTTTTTAATTTTTTCTTTTGGTGGATATCGCCGGGGCAGATTCGAAACCCGCCCCGGCATCTTTGTTGTTCTATTTCAAGATGATCGGCAGGTAGAGGTCTGCGAGACTTCCAACCTCAATCGTTACCGTAGCCCAGTCCACATAACTGCCCATAACTCCAGGCAGGCTCAGCAGGTAATATTCGAAGGTATCGGTTCCATAGAAACCGTCATCCGGAATATAAGTGAACGAGCCATCCTGGTTCAGGGTGAGGGTTCCATGCTGGGGCTGTGTTTTGATATCGGCAGATATATTATCAGCCGGATTTCCAGGCATGTCGTTTGCGAGCATGCCAGGTGCAGCCACGATCAGATCAGTCTCAAAAGCTGTAGCGTAGAAATCATCCACAGCAACGGTACCGATATGGAAAACCGCTTCGTTCGTCTCTTCGAACCCGGTGTTGAGTGCGTCGTTATCATGCGAGGCGGTGTTGACCACATCCACATCGACCAAATCTGTCACAACAACCGCATCAAAACGGATGACAATCGGCTCTACGCCGCTCGGCGCATAATCGAAACAAACCACCAGATCGTTGGTCGGGGTAGGACCGTCATATTGGTAGGTAGCTCCAACCGTGCCATCAGAATTCTCGACACCAATGGTGTTGTAGCCCGACCAATCGCCAACAACGTTATCAAAGGCGAACATGATGTCCGCCCCACTCGGAGCCGGATCAGCATCGGTCCAGGCGAAGAATTCAAAGTCCATCGTAGTAGTCGGGTCCCCCAAGGGGTAAACATCGTCATATTCAACAACCCATGCGATCCCACCGGTCAGTGTGGCAGCGGAAACACCGTGATTGAGAGCGGCATTATAGACAAAGTCAATATCGGTCATAAAGGCAGCCATGACGTCATTGGGAGCCAACGGATTGGGGAATTCCTGTGTTTCCCACATCCAGTAATTGTCGCCGTTGAAGCTGCCATTCATGTAGGCATGACCATCGTCCACAAAGATAGGCGGTACTGATGTTCGTCCGCCAAACCAGGACGTGTTTAAGCCAACACTTGCGTATTGCCAGGCTGCGCCATCCCCTGAGATGCCGGGGTCAGCACTGATCCCAAAGTCCTTCAGGTTGACGTATCCACCATCACCAAGTGGCACCTTACAGTAGGGGTCTGTCAAACTGTCAGAGATCAGGTAGTTGTTCATCACAGGAGGAACAATGCCCTCCCACAAAATCGTTCGGGTTTCAGGGTTATACGTCGCAGTCGTGCTGGAACCAATTACTTCCAGGCTGTCCTCGACATAGTCAACTTCCACAGGTAATACATCCTCAATCTCGTAGGTCAGATTTGTTTCACCATAGTTGGGGTTGAGCAGAATTTCGTAGGTTACCACATCGCCCTTGCGAGCTGAGCTATGACTGACCGTCTTTGTGACATCGTCCCCAGTACGATAGAGGTTGAATTCGGTTGTGGAAATCGGATCGGTGGCTTCCGGAGAAGCTAATATGCTGAACATACCATACCAGGCTGACGGGCTGGGCATATCAGGAAGGTTCCAGCTTATGGTGACATCATAGGGGTCCAGTGCTTCAACAGCATCGGGACCGGTTACTTCCCAATTTTCGGCATCTTCCGGATAGATGATCGCTTCAGTATATTTAATCATGTCTCCGGTGGAGTCGCCCGACCAGTTTTGGATCAGTACCCACAACGGCAGACCGGCAGGGATTTCAGTAATTGAAAGGTATTCCAGTGCTGTAGCTGTAGCCGACATGGCAACAACCTTGTCTTCATCAGGCACTTCACCAATACCAAAGAACATATCAAGATCTCCCGCGGTGGTATCTAAAATTTCCATCACCAGGCGGTCAGCATCTTCAGCCAAGGTAAAGGTCTTCCACCAAACCTGGGAAAGGTCATCGAATGGATCACTGTTGGTTGCATCAGGCAGGAGGGTAAAAATTTCATCAGTTCCAGGCACCAGACCGGATTTCACAGTTGTAAACTCTGTAATTGCTTTTGATTGGACATTTGTCACAACAGTGGCACCCTGGTCGCGTTGGGTTTCCTCTTCAACAAAAGTGGGCATGCTGCTGGGGAAGGGGCGTACAGCGAAGGGAATGGCAACATCGCTGACATCCTCACCGGTTTCCCAGGCAGCGTTGGTGGTATAACCGATCCGTCCAAAGACCCAGACTTCAGATACCGCTTCATTGGAATCGATATCAACAGTAATGGTTTGAGTTTCTCCTGGTTCAATGGTGAATTCGGTTGGCTGCACGTCGATCGCAAGGGTTTCATCAGCAGTCAGGTCAAGCGTGTAGGTTACGGCGGCATCAGCCACACTGGTAAAAGTACGCTCGAAACTGCAGACACCAACACAATAGGTGCTTTGGTAAGAGGGGATGTTCAACCCTCTGACATCACCGCCTTCAGCTGGGTCGGCAGCAACAAAACCTTCATAGGTTTCTTCCATGACCAAACCAGTCAGAGCGGCTTTGCTCATATCCAGGCGACCATTGCCATAATCGAAGGCGTCGACTTCGCTGAAATCAAAGTCTTTGGTTGTACCAGCAAGGGCGGTCAACATCAGGGCAGATTTTCGCTCTGCAGGTGACCACTCAGGGAACAACTCGGTCAGAAGCGCGAGGGAACCCGCGGCGTGCGGGCTGGACATGGAAGTGCCGGACATCAAACCGTATTCTGTTTCGGGTTCGACAGAGTCATAGGCTGCCAGTACGTTCGTACCGGGAGCAACGATCTCGGGAACCATAACATCAGCGAGTGTGAATGGACCGCGGGAGCTTCCCTGGTTCAAGACATCCCCCCATTCCGCTTCGTTCTGGGAGCTGTAATCTGCCAGCATTGTGACCGTCATGCCAGCTTCTGCCATGGCAACCATCGCATCGCCATCTTCTTTCGAGACCATGACAGCCGGGATAATCACTTCCGTCGGATCACTCAAACCCATCACAATAGGAGCGCCGGGAGCGTTGTTGCGCATGACCACTGCCAAAGCGCCGGCATTTTGAGCGTTGGTGATCTTGATATCAAAAGAGCAAGTACCGCGGATCATCAGGGCAACAGAATCTTCAAAATAATCAGCCGGGAAAGGATCACAGCCTAAATCAAAGGCGGCCCCTTCCATCCCACCCCAGGTAAAAGGCACTTCCACCAGGTCTTCAGGCAGTGCCGGACCGGCATGCGGCAAACCAACGGCAGAATATTCTGATTCGTCGCCGGGGTTAACGATTACAGGGTTGCCAAAAATACGACCATGGTTGGTGTTGCCAACAATCAGCGTCCAGGGGGCTGCTTTATAAGCAGTGGAAACATCAGGACCAGCATTACCAGCCGAAGTGGAGGTGATAATTCCAGCCTCAATCGCTTCAAGGAAAGCCACTTCGGATGCGCTGACATAGGGGCTCTGACCGGGACCACTGCTTGGACCGATCGAGTAGTTTAGAACGTCAACGCCATTTACAACAGCCTGCTCAACAGCTGAAACAGTTGCCGCGTTAGGGCAGCCGTCATCGTGGCAGACATCATAAGCAATGATATTGGCGTGGGGAGCCATACCAGAGATAGTCACCATTGCTCCGGAAAAATCGAATGAGACAATGTTTCCGGCGGTAGTAGCAGCGGTGTGAGAACCGTGGTCGCTGGCATCTTCACCAACAATTGGTTCGTCAACATAAGCATAAACGCCAACCAGCTTGTCGTTACAGACGTAGTTGTCCGGAATTGTCGAACACAAGCCTTTATAGACATCCGCGCCAAACGGATTGGTGTGGACATAACCATCAACAGGACCGACTTCAGCGAAGGAGGGATGATCCATGTTGATCCCTGTGTCCAGAATACCTACTAATACGCCTTCACCTTTCGCGCCCTCACCACCAGCGACATTGCTTCCATCCCAGATTCCGTCCACGCCCAAAAATTCGGGGCTGACGTCTGTGTCAGGTTGCCAGAGCAGGTCGGGGTAAACTTCACGTACGCCTTCCATCTGGCGCAGCGCGGCGGCTTCAGTGGGGCTCATTTTGGCAGCAAAACCGTTCAGGATCACATCGTAACGCGCATAAACATCCAGTTCACGACCAATCATGCCTTCTGATGATTGGATGGCAGCATCCAGCTGTTGATTCAGGCGCGCAAGGTAGGCAGTGGAGGCAGCCGAGGCTACATCAATTTTTCCCGAACTGCTGCGTTCAGGCGCTGCGAACAGGCTGTTTCCACCTTTATAGGTAACCAACGAAGGTTCATCAAGTTGAATGATGAAACCATCAACCCGCTGAACTTCTGCAACCCAGGCTAATTCAGCCTCGGTCAGTGCATACTTTTCCACCGGCTGAAACTGGAAAGTTTCCATACCGGCATCAGGTGTCTGTGCGATGGCAGGGCTGAATAACATACCTGCGACCAGCACAAGACTAACCAAACGTAAAAATATCTTTTGCATTTACATACTCCTTAGTTATATTCTTTGAATTGCTCGAATTTAATTCTGAAAGTATTCATCCCTCAAGGTACTTCCAGTAATTGATGAGTTACAAATTATCGTCGGGGTGGTAATAATATTCTTCTTCATGCGATAAACCGGCTCAGATTATACATTGTTTTTTTCAATGATCAGTGATAATGACAAAATTGTCGCGGAAAGTGATCTGATGATTAAGTATTCAACAGAAATTGTGCCAGAGTATAATCAACACAGATAATCATGCGGAGAATTTATGGCTACCCGATCCACAAGTAAGAAGACACCTGCGAAAAAAACCCCGACACGTAAAACCAGCCCGACACGTTCCAGCAAATCCAAAACTGCATCGAAGCCGCGCTCCGCTTCAACCCGGAAAACGACTACAACCGCAAAACGCGCTTCAACTGCCCGGCAGAAAACCAGCAAACCCGCGCAGAAACAAACCCCACATTCAACAAAAGCCCAGCCAAAGGTAACCGCGCCTGCCCGCGTTCCGCTTTCAGCTGAACGCAAAGCCGACATTAGCGGCATCGTACTGATCGTTGTTGGTCTGCTCACCTTGCTCAGTGCCCTGACAACCCAATCAGGTCAACTCACCCGTTGGTGGACAAACCTGCTTCAAACGGGGATTGGTTGGGGCGCCTACGCGCTCCCACTGCTTCTCCTGGTCCTGGGAGCGTGGTTCCTGCTTTCACGGGTGGAACACCTGCCCCGTGTCAATCTCGAACGAATAATCGGTGTCGTGGTGTTTTTCCTCAATTTGCTGGTGTGGTTTGAATTGATCGACCAGTCTTTCCCCCCGGCTGGTTCCCCCAGCGGTGGCGGTTGGGTTGGAGGAAATATTTACCGGGTCTTTGAATCGATGCTCGGCAAAGCCGGCACAGCTATCGTGCTGATTGCCTGGCTGTTGATCGCCTTGGTGTTGCTGGTTGACCTCTCGATGGCAGATCTTGCTGCCTGGGTGACAAAACAGCTCCAACGTTTTAAAGGTAAGGTGGACACAGACATCCGCACAAAAAGGGAGCACCGGGCTTTCGAAAGAGCACAGGCAGAGCTGGCATTAATTGAACCAGAGCCGAAAATCCAACCCGCTTCTGTAAGGCAAACTGCAGCCCCCGTGCCTGAAGCAAACTCCCCGTTGACCGGGTCAACCGAGCCTGAGTGGATCCTGCCTCCCCTCTCCGAGGTACTCGACCCGATCCAGGCTGCCCCGATCGATGAGGAATCTGACGAAGATCGAGCCCGCGTGATCGAAGCAACCTTACGGTCCTTCAATGCCCCCGCCAATGTGGTCGAGATCCGTCGCGGTCCCACGATCACAATGTTCGGTGTCGAACCAGATTACCTCGAATCGCGCACCGGGAAAACCAAGGTGAGGGTCAGCAATATCACCCGCCTGGCAGATGACCTCGCCATGGCATTAAAAGCCTCCCGCATCCGCATGCAGGCGCCTGTGCCCGGAAAGGGTTACATCGGTGTTGAGGTGCCAAACACGAAGAGCGCGTTGGTTTCCTTGCTGGAAGTTGTGGAAAGCCCCCAGTTTCGCGGAAACCCCTCGCCGCTAAAATTCGCCCTCGGTAAAGATGTCACTGGAAAGCCCTTTACCGCCGACCTGGCATCCATGCCACATCTCTTAATCGCCGGTTCAACCAACTCGGGTAAATCTGTTTGCGTCAACGCGATCCTGTCCGGTTTTTTGCTCAATCTCACGCCCGATCAGCTTCGCCTGCTGCTGGTGGACCCCAAAAGGGTTGAACTGACCGGTTATAACGGTATCCCGCATCTGTTGGCAGATGTGATCGTCGATGCTGAAAAAGTGGTTGGGGCGTTACAGTGGATGCTGCGCGAAATGGACCTGCGCTACCGCATGTTTGAAGCCGATGCAGCCAGGAATATCGACGAATACAACTATCATAAGACCAAAGCCGGGGAGAAAACCCTGCCTTATATCGTCGTTGTTATCGACGAGCTGGCAGACCTGATGATGCTCGCGCCAGATGAGACTGAGCGCTCACTCACCCGCCTGGCACAGCTTGCCCGCGCGACCGGCATTCACCTGATCATTGCCACCCAACGACCATCAACCGACATCATCACCGGTCTGATCAAGGCGAACTTCCCAGCCCGCATCGCTTTCGCAGTGGCATCCAACACCGACAGCCGCGTCATTCTCGACCAACCCGGCGCAGAACGCTTGCTGGGGCGCGGTGATATGCTCTTCCAGGCGCCCGACGCACCATCACCAGTGCGGTTGCAAGGCGTCTATGTATCCGATAATGAAATTTCGTCGTTGACGGAATTTTGGCGCAGTCAGAATGCGATTGAAGGCGCTCCCGAAAGACCGGATAAAGCCGTTATACCTACGCGCAGCCATTTGCCGATGACACAGGAACCGCTTTGGAAAGAGCTGGAAAAAGACCCCAACGCGGACCCAATTGAAGATGAAGCCATCAAGATCATCCGAAAAGAAGGGCGGGCATCTGTCTCGATGTTGCAGCGGAAAATGCGCATCGGCTACACGCGCTCTTCCCGTTTGATTGAAAAATTGGAAGAAGATGGCATTGTCGGACCGCCCAACCCGCAAACCGGCACGAGAGAAGTCCTGGATTGGGGGGATTATCCGCCATTAAATGAGGATTGAACCCTTCTTTCATCCTCAACATGTTGCCATCCTGAGCGGAACGATGCGAAAAGTAGATTGTAAGGTTCTTGTTGGCAAAGGTTCAGATTCTTACGAAGTACACTGTGTGTCACTTCGTTCAGAATGACAATACCCAGTTCCTATTCTCTGCTCCCTGCTTACGTCCCGCACCCACCCCTCCGATTGCCCTGCGTATTGCTCCATATTGAGAATTGCTGGCTAAGATCAATAATTCTCAATATGGAAAAATATGTTTATTTTTATGTTGTAGGGGACGGTTGCCACGCCGTCCCGCGAGTAGCTGTAGGACTGCGAAAACAGTCACGAGTTTTAGCTCAAAAGGTGTATTGTCATCCTGAGCGCAGCAATGCACGGAAAACATTATCAGGTTCTTGTTGGTAAAGGTTCAGATTCTTACGAAGTACACTGTGTGTCACTTCGTTCAGAATGACAAAACCCAGTTCCTGGTCCATGTTCCCTGTTCCCTGCACACGTCCTGAACCCTCCTCTCACGCTACGGAGTCCGATTACTCCTGCATTTTGCATTT
This sequence comes from Anaerolineaceae bacterium UBA5311, assembly GCA_002411175.1. Lineage (GTDB taxonomy): Bacteria > Chloroflexota > Anaerolineae > Anaerolineales > Anaerolineaceae > Mesolinea. The sequence goes on from DHRN01000021.1 coordinate 33,763, forward strand.
AAGATCTAAACACATTCATACTGAGAATTGCTGGCTAAGATTATGCAATTCCAGTAAAAATATATTTAATGGTAGAATGATATTAATGCACATACCGTAGATCGATTGGGGGAAGTTTTCCCAAATAAAGCTATCCGTTTTAGCTGTATTTGTTTGCGCGATTTCCACCTTGGGTCTATAATAGTGCCAAATCTAATTTTTTGGAGCTTTTATCAATGTCAGAAAACGACGCCGCTAATTTGCAGGAGAATGTTCAGGAACAAGAAGAAGAAGTAACGATGGAAAGTCTGATGGGGGAATTGCTTGATGCAGAAGGCATTATCGATATCCCCACAGCAGGAGAAATCCGGGATGGTATTATCGCCAGTCTATCGGATAACCAGATTTTGGTCAGTATTGGCGCTAAATCTGAAGGAATCATAGCCGGAAAAGAGTTTGATGCAATCCCAAAAGACATTCTGTCGACCTTTGAAGAAGGTACTGCCATACCGGTGTTCGTAATCACACCAGAAGACCATGAAGGCAATCTGATTCTTTCGTTCGTCCGCGCCGTAGAGGAACAAAGCTGGAAGGAAGCAGAAGAACTGCTTGCTTCCGGAGAAAGCTTTGAATCCCAGGTGGCAGGGTATAACAAGGGCGGTCTTATTGTTCCGCTTTCCACCGTCCGTGGTTTTATCCCTGCTTCACAACTCGGCTTGAGCCGCCGCTTAAACATCAGCGGTGGAACCCCGGAAGAAAAGTTCAAAGATTTCGTTGGCGAAACCATTGAAGTCTGTGTTATCGAGGTCGATCGTCAGCGACAACGCTTGATCTTGAGCGAACGTGCCGCCAGCAACGAAACCCGCGATATGATCCGCGATAAAGTTTTGGAAGAACTAAATATCGGCGATGTTCGCAAAGGTCGCGTAACCAGTCTGGCTGATTTTGGCGCTTTCGTTAACATTGGTGGTGTGGATGGTCTCATCCATCTCAGCGAAATGTCCTGGGACAGGCTGGAACATCCCAGCGAAATCCTTAAAATCGGCGACGAAATCGAAGTCAAGGTAATTTCCATCGACCGCGACCGCCGTCGCATCGGTTTGTCCCGTCGTGCCATGCAGGAAAATCCCTGGAACCAGCGCGTCAAGGATCTCAAAGTTGGACAGCTGGTTGAAGGTGAAATAACCCGGCTAACCAGTTTTGGCGCATTTGCCAAGCTAAACCTGCCCGGTGACCTGGAAGGGCTAATCCATATTTCGGAGCTAAGCGAAAACCGCATCGACCATCCCAAAGAAGTCATCAAACCCGGCGAAATGGTCACACTGCGTATTCTCAAAATCGAAGAGGAAGACCAGCGTATCGGTCTGAGCCTGCGACGTGTCGACTCTCCCGCTTATGCGGATATGGACTGGAAAACCCTGGTCGAAAGCTACAATCTCGGTGCGACAACCGAAGGCGAAACTATTGGCGAGATTATTGGCGAAGAAACACCCGATGAACCGCTTGAAGACCTTGAGGACACAACCCCCGATGAGTCCGAAGCCGCGATTGAAGACGTAATACCTGCAAACCCCGAAGTGGAAGCAGAGGTTGAAGAGACCCTGGTTGAACCAGTCGAAGAAACTGCCGCTGAACTTATCAATGAAAACATTGAAGATATGGAAGAAGCAATCGAAACCGTTGAGGAAACCATTGCGGAAACAGTTGAAGAAATTGTTGACGAAACAATTGAAGACGAGACGGAATCTGCTGAGTAATCTTTCTCAAACAATTGCGTCGGAGAAAATAATTACTCCGACGCTTTTTTATTAAAATGAACCTGATTTTTGATGCCCACCAGGACCTTGCCTATAACATGCTCTCTTTCGGGAGGGATTACAGCCGCTCTGTCCAGCATACACGTCAACACGAAGCTGAAAAGGTAATCCCCGGTCTCAACCACCAATCCCTGTTAGGCTGGCCTGAATACAACCTTGGCAAAGTCGCCCTGGTGTTTTCGACCCTCTTTGCAGCTCCGGCACGTGCAGAAAAAGTGCTCCATCCCAACCTGCAAACCTACCATTCTCCTGAAGAGGCAAACCAGGTTTATTGGAGCCAATTGAGGTTTTATCACCAGTTGATTGAAGAGAAACCCCACGCGTTTCGCCTCATCCTGACCAAATCCGACCTGAAAGCTCACCTCGAAGAATGGAATAAGCAACCTGCCGACCCCCAGCCTGAAGAATTCCTGCCTGTGGGCATCATTCCGACTATGGAAGGCGCTGAAGGCATCACCGATTTCAACGAATTGCCGCTTTGGTGGCTGCAGGGCTTGCGCTCAATCGGTCTCGCCTGGGCTGGAAACCAATTTTGCGGAGGAACACGAGAACCCGGTGCGCTCACGGATCTGGGCAGAAGTTTGCTCAGGGAAATGGCTGCAGTAGGCTTTATTCTCGATATCTCACACATGGATGAGCCAGCCGCACTCGAATGCATCGAAACCTATCCCGGGCAAATTATCGCCAGCCATTCCAACGCTGCCTCACTGGTTAAGGGTTATTTCACCAACCGGCTTCTTTCCGACCAGGTGCTTCGCGAATTGATTTCCCGCGGTGGAGTGATAGGCGTTGTGCCTCTGAACGCTTTTTTAAATTGGGACTGGAAGGCGGATGGCGGCAGGAAGGCGATTTCGCTGCGCCTGCTTGCCGAACAAATCGATTATATCTGCCAGCTCGCAGGCTCTTCCCGCCATGTCGGCATTGGCACCGATTTTGATGGCGGCGTTGGGCTGGAACACGTGCCGCGCGAGCTTGATTCAATCGCCGATTTGCACAAAATCAGCCCATATCTCAGTGAACTTGGGTACAATCGTGAAGACCTTGATCGGCTTTTTGTCGGCAATTTCCTTAAAGTGTTAGAATATGTCTTACCGGAGTAATCAATGAAATTTCCAGACCGACCAGTCCTTATCGACCCCTGCAACGGAGTTAACAAACCAACCGGTCTTTCAAAAAATCTAATCCGATCCTGGCTTACCGTCCTGCTGGTTGGGCTGATTGCCCTTGTCATCGGGCTGCGACCTGACATTTTCGGGCTCGATCGCGGTCTTTATATCGGGTTTTACCAGATCTTGTTGATATTGTTCGGTATTGGTCTCATGACGTTGGGAGCCAGCAATATGTTAAAAGCTTTCTGGGGTTGCGATGAGAAACCCCTCCTGGTCGATATCGGCTCGCGCATGGTTGCCACTGGCTATGTGATTTGTTTCTTCACCGCCCTGGCGGATGCATTTGGCTTTGGCACAAACCCCCCTCCCGAAGTATTGTTGGGCACGCTGCAAAGCCGTGGCGTCATCATCGGTATGATCGTCATTTGTGCTGGACTGATCATGATGGTTCGATTCAAAATCCCCGAAGACAAATCACTCACTGCGACAACTGAGTAAACTGGTGGAATCACCCCGTTTTTCCCTACCAATCGACCTCCTGCTGCCTAATGGTCTGCGGGTTTTTCTGAAACCAATCAACAACGCACCTGTGGTCAGCTCGTGGTTGTGGTACCAGGTTGGTTCCCGTAATGAGCTGCCCGGCAAAACCGGGTTGAGCCATTGGGTCGAACACATGCAGTTCAAAGGTACACCCAAACACGATGGAAAAGAAGTCGAAACCGCCATCGCGCGCGTTGGTGGCTATACCAATGCCTTCACAAGCCCGGACTGGACGGCTTACTTCCATACAATACCTTCCCACGCCCTGCCTATGGTGCTCGAGATCGAGGCTGATCGAATGGTAAACAGCCTTTTTGATCCCTCTGAAGTCGAAACCGAGCGGACGGTAATCCTTTCGGAGCGAGAGGGCAGCGAGAACAACCCCCAATTTCTCCTGGGTGAATTGGTGCAAAAAGCTGCTTATCAACATCACCCATACCGAAATGAGGTGATTGGGGAAACCGAAGATCTGCAGAGGTTGACCAGGGAGGACCTCTATTCTCACTATTGCAACTATTACCAACCGGCAAACGCAGCGTTGTGCGTCGCCGGGTCTTTCGACCCGGAGCAGGTGCTTGCTCTTGTCCAAAACTCCTTTGGAAGTATATCGCCAGGCATTGTAAAAAGGCATGTCCCTGAACCTGAGTTTGCTTTAACACACGGGCAAACCGTTGAGTTGACCGGAACAGAGGAGGCGAATTTTATCCAGGTTGCCTGGCGCAGCCCGAGCGCTGCTGATCCGGACTTTTTTGCCTTCACGCTGATTGAAAGCATCCTCACCGGTCCGAGCACGTTAAATATGTTTGGCTCAGGTGGAACTGGCAACCGCACCAGCCGGCTTTATCAAAACCTGGTTGAAAATAGCCTGGCTGCCTCTGTTTACGGATCATTAACTGCCACAATCGATCCGGCTACTTACACACTCTATATTACCTGTCGCCCGGACCACACTCCAGAGGAAGTTATCAGGGCAGTAGACACGGTCATTGATGGTTTGTTGTCAACGAAAATCCAGACTGAAACGCTTGAAGTCGCGCTCAAACAAGCCCGGGCAAATTTTGCCTACAGCAGTGATAACGTTACCAACCAGGCTTTTTGGATGGGCTATGCCAATAGTTTTTCGGACTATAGCTGGTTTGTTGAATACGTGGAACGACTACGCCAGGTAACAGCCGAAGATATATTGCGCGTATCCCAACAATATCTTTCCATCCATAATCGCGTTATTGGTTTCTACCGGGGGCAAAATGTTTGAGCAGCCGATCGATCTGACCAAACTACCGGGGAAAGACTCGATATTCAGACGTAAATTTGCCAATGGCAGCACTCTGCTCACCTATCCCAACCCCACCAGTCCGGCTGTCTATTTCAGGGGATACCTGCCAGTTGGCAGCCTCTCTGACCCTGTCGGAAAGACCGGTTTGTCCAACTTTGCCGCGGCAATGTTGTCAACAGGCACCAGGCAGCACGATTTCCGCCACCTGCATCTTGCAATTGAAAGCTGTGGTGCCTCTGTTTCGATCAGTTCGGGCAGCTTGTCAACAGTGTTCCATGGCAATTGCCTCAAAGAAGATTTGCCACTAATCCTGAGACTGCTGCTTGAAATGCTTTCAGAACCGGCGTTTCCACCAGATCACTTTTTACGGGTGAAGAGCCAGCTGCTCACGATGATCAAAATCCTCTCTCAAAACACTCAGGAGATGAGCAGCCAGGTGTTCGACCGCCTGTACTACCGCGACCACCCCTATTCCCTACCGAGCGTGGGCTATGCGCATACCATTACCGCGATCACACCTGAAGATTTGCAGGCTTTCCACGAGACTTACTTCGGACCAAACGGGATGGTCTTCGCCATATCCGGTGGAATCGAACCCGAACAGGCAAGCGAGCTTTTCGACCAGATTTTCTCCACATGGCACCCAAAAAATCAGGTAACCCAAGCTAACTTACCCGCTTTCCAACCTCCATCGCAAGCGATGCGCGAACATGTTACGATAAATGGCAAAAGCCAAACCGATCTTCTGATTGGAACCAATGCCCCCGTCACCATGAGCCAGGATTACCAGGTTTGTTCGCTGGGCAATAACATCCTCGGGCAATTCGGGATGATGGGTCGCATCGGTGAAGCCGTGCGGGAGCAATCAGGTCTGGCATATTTCGCCGGCAGTTCGCTCGAAGCCGGGCTGGGACCCACCTGCTGGAAGGTAGCCGCCGGGGTCAACCCCGTAAACCTGGAGAAAACGATCCAGAAAATTAAAGACGAACTCGCCCGTTACCTGGACGAACCAGTCAAAGCAACTGAGTTGGATGATGTCAAGAGTCAGGCGCTGGGGCAGTTGCCCCTCTCGCTCGAAACCAACGCCGGCATCGTCCAGCTGCTGCTCAGCCTTCAGCGCTATCATCTCAGCCTGGACTACCTGCGGAAACTGCCGGATTTATTAGCGGGAATCACCGCTGAAGACATCCTGGAATGTTCCCGCCGTTATTGGGACCTGGATAAGTTGGTGATTGCGTCCGCCGGGAGGAGCCTGTGATCAAATCTGGTATCGACCTGGTCCAGACTCACCGCTTAGCAGAAGTCAACCCGGCAATCCGCACGCGCTTTATCCAACGCGTCTTCACCCAGGCAGAACAAACCCAGGCTGGGGACGATAATGAAACCCTTAGCGGAATTTTCGCTGCCAAAGAAGCCGTTTCGAAAGCCTTGGGAACCGGCATCGGCAGGGTCGCCTGGCAGGATATCGAAATTTTGAACGAAAAAACCGGTGAGCCGCTGGTTTATCTGCACGGCTTCGCCAAGCAGGTGGCAGAGCATAAGGGGCTCACACAGTGGAGTGTCTCAATTACCCATGATGGCGGTTTGGCAGCAGCTGTCGCGGTTGCCATTGGAGAGCGGGCATGATAATCCTGGGGCTCAGCGACCTTGAAGAGGCGGTGGTTTACAGCCCCAACATCAAAGAGCGCTTCAGTCAGATCGACCTGGTAATTTCCTGCGGCGACCTGGCGGCAGGTTATTTGGAGTACGTTATCAGTATGCTTGATATCCCGCTTTACTTTGTCCAGGGTAATCATGTCTATCCTGTCGAGATGCCAGATGGAGAAATTAGATCCGCACCCGACGGAGGTGTCAATTTACACAGAAACGTGGTTTACGACCGTGAAAATGACCTGATCCTGGCAGGTATCGAAGGTAGTCTGCGCTACAATTTCGGACCTTATCAATATACGCAGCAGCGCATGTGGAATATGGTCTACAGGCTGGTGCCACGATTACTGCTCAACAAGCTCCGCTATGGACGCTATCTGGATGTTTTTGTGACCCATGCGGCGGCGACTGGAATTCATGACGAGGACGATCATGCCCATCAAGGGGTGGACGCCTTCCGCTGGGTTATCGACACCTTCAAACCCCGCTTGCACCTGCACGGTCATGTTCATGTTTACAACCCCCTGATCCCCAGGGAAACGCTCTACAAATCCACGCGGGTAATTAATACTTACGGCTACCGCGAAATAACGCTGTAAGCGTCAGAGCAGACGAAATCTTTGGAGTTGCGGAAAAGTTAGTCTCTCAAGCTACAGGCGGGTTCACATTGCAAACAACGGCACCAACATCTCATCCCGGTGCAAACCTCCGTGCCTGCCCTTCATCGTGTTAGATCGTTCTGGCCACCAAAGATACTTGCTTCCAAGAGGGATGGCAACCAAATCTCCGATTCGGTTCTCCAGGTCAGGGTGATCAGTCCCGTTGCCCAACAACTGCAAGTCGAGCACTTGCTGGCGGTTCAGCAAAATAAATTCGCCAGACCAGGCATGTTCAAAGTATTCAATCACATTATCCATTTGTCCGGGTTTGACATACAGGAAGGGCATTCGCCCTTCATTGGTTGGCGCCATGGTCAGCAAACTGGTCAAACCGGGATGATTCGCCAGGTCATAATGGGCATCCACCGGCGTTTCCAGCGATCCGTGATCCGCAGTGAGCAGTATCAGGGTTTCATTTTTCACACACTCATCCAACCCATCCAATAACAATCGGAACAGGGCATTGCTAAAATCAAAAAACTGTTCAGTCGTGCGCAGGTCATAGGTGCCATAACGGTGCATCAGACTGTCAACATCACTCCAATAGGCATACAAAAAGCGCGGTTTATTACCTGGCGTGTTGAGCAGGTCGCGCATATTGAGGAACAGGTCACTCTCAGCAGAAAATGGGTGCAGGTGACTGCCTGGCAAATGCATTTGCGAAAGACCTGAGTTGGCAATCCCGGCAGGCAGGAAAGCATGGCTCTCCACACCATAGTGCGAAAACCGCTGCCCGAGGGGTAACTGGTTCATGAAATTGGTTGGTTCAAAGCCCGCCCGGGACAACCCACCGACATCACCGCGGAAGGTGATCGGGGTGTGCAGAATATTGTTCATAATCAGCCCCAGGCTTTTGTACCACATTTCATAACCGATTACGCCATGCTGGTTTGGGGCGGCGCCTGTCCAGATGGTGGTCAGTGCGGAAGCAGTCGTGCTGGGGGAAATGCTGGTCATAGGGAAGAGCTTTCCGCGCTCAAGCCGCGCTTTCCAAAGCGGAGCTTTTCCAATTTCCATCAAACGGATTAGCTGGTTGTAGCCCAAAGCATCCACGAGGATCACAACGACGTTTTGATAACGGTCTTCAAACTGGTCGAGGATTGCATGGTTAAAAACCGGAGCCGGCAGCGCACCTGCCCCCAGCCATTTGGCAATTGTAGGGGTCAGATTTACCAGCCCAAAGCCGTCATAGTTGGGCAAAATCAGTTCATTGCCTCCGGCAGAGTCTTCAAACGGACCACTCCCCAAATGCTGCAGCACTTCCTGGTCAAATATCGGCATCACAACTCCTTTTCCATCCTCAGGCAGGTTTCAACAGACAGCCAGAATAAGGTTTCGCGAACATCCACCCGGCTTACCCAGCCGCGTTTGTCCCAACCTTCGGGAACAACCGTATCTCCGGCATACAGGTATTGTCCAAATCTTACCTTCCTGAATTTCGCTACCGCAGCCAGGGCGGAAAGCTCCATTTCCACGGCAAGGCAGCCCTTAGCCTTGTAATAAGCTGCTTTCTTCAACGTTTCACGATAAAAACCATCCGTGGTCCAGCTCTTGGTTTTTAAGTATTCAATACCATGGTCATTCAACACCGCTTCCATCAGTGCGACAACCTGTGGGTCAATTTCAACTGTTGCCGAGGGGGGAAGATAATGGTAAGAGGTCCCTTCTTCGCGATATGCCTCCGTTGGTAACAAGACATGCCCAACGGCAACTTCTCTGTCCAAAACGCCGCAGCCTCCGCAAGCGATCAAAAAGCGCGCGCCGGCACTAATCGACTCCTCCATGTTGCCTGCCCCGAGTGCCGCTCCAACACCTGGCTGCATGAAGGCAACCCTTTCACCCTTATACTCAAGCTCAAAGACGGGAGAAAGACCAGATTCTGAACGAAAAGTGTAAATCACCTCCGATTTATATTCCGAAGCAACTTTCTCGACAACATCCTTGAAGAAGCAAATAACCACTTTTTTAGGCAGCACATCAGAAACAGGAGGGTTGATGATCGCGTCAGGATCAGGGTCAAAGTTCAGGATTGGGTAGAATCCGGTCAGTTCATCCTGGTTCATAAACACTTCCATTCAATATCGTTACAGGCTGCAAAACGGGTTTTCATCGCCTCAATCGCCTGCGGGTTGCTGTCACAGAGGATAAAATCTCTTCCGAGATTCAGGCAGGCTTGCCCGGTTGTGCCGCTGCCGGCAAAGAAGTCCAGCACCAGGTCACCTGGGTCGGACGATGCGCGCACAATTCTTTCCAGGATACCCAGGGGTTTCTGTGTTGGATAACCGGTTTTTTCTTTGCTGTTGGTACCCACAATCGTATGCCACCAGGTGTCTGTCGGCAATTTGCCTTTAGCTGCTTTTTCCGGACCCACCAAACCGGGTGCCATATAGGGTATACGATCGATATTATCCAGGTTGAAGGTGTACTTATTGTTATCTTTGACGTAATAAAAGATGTTGTCATGCTTGGCAGGCCAACGGTTTTTTGCTCTCCCGCCAAAATCGTATGCCCAGATAATCTCGTTCAAAAAGTTTTGACGTCCAAAGATTTGGTCGAGCAGCACCTTGCAATAATGAGCTTCGCGGTAATCAATGTGGAAGTAAAAACTGCCATCGTCTTTGAGAACCCTCCAGGCATGTTCCATTCGTGGTTGGATAAAAGCGGCAAAATCAGAGAATGAATCCTGGTAATCTCCTGATCCAAGCACCTCGGTCTGATACGAGTTTCCGCCGAATCCCTTTCGATCGCCTTCACTGTCCTCGGTACGGACAGTCCGCAGGCTTTTACGTGCCTGGACCTTGCCAGTGTTGAAGGGAGGGTCGATATAGATCAAGTCCACGCTGGCAGCAGGCAGTGCTTCCAGCAGTTTCAGGTTGTCTCCGAAGTAAATAGTGTTATGCATCAGGCTATTTTAACACGTCCGGAAGCAAAAATGTCGAAGCATGCATCTGGGGAAAGTCCCAAATGTGGTGTGGGGATGGTTGCCACGCCGTCCCGCGAATAGCCGTAGGGCGTGACGTCTGTA
>DHRN01000045.1 GCA_002411175.1 Anaerolineaceae bacterium UBA5311
TTTAATTGTGAGTCAATGCGATTTATGTTTTTCCCTTGCTGTATAATTGACAATAGCAGATATGAACCAGGAGGCGACACATTGTCTATAACACGATTAATGCCCCTTTCTGTTGATGGGGAAGACGATCAACAGTTTATGGAAAGAATCTACCAGGAATTTAATCTGCTAATCTATAAGCACGCCTGCCGATATTTCATTGACCAAGCCGAAATTGACGACGTGGTTCAGCAAAGTTACCTTAAGTTGATGAAATATTTACCGAAGTTGCGAAGCCTGGAGCGTAACATATTGCCCGGCTACATCGTTAATGTAGTTAAGAGTGTTGCAATTGACCAGGTGAGAAAAAACCGCCGAAAGCCCAGTGTCAATTTCTCTGAACTTATGGACAATTTTGATGAAAGCTTTGTAAACCCAATAAGCCTTGAGGACGAAGACTGGGAGATGGTAAATATCAGGCAATTTGTTCAGGCTATATTGAATTTGCCAGAAAGTGATCAGAATATTCTTAAGGCAAAGTATTTTTTGGAATGGAGCAACAAAGACATAGCCGGCATGCTGGGTATAAAAGAAAACGCCTTACGCGTCCGCCTCCATCGCGCAAAACAAAAAGCATTAGCAATTTATAAAAATGAGCATCAAGATGAAAGATAAATTCGAAAACGAAAGAATGGAGCAACTATTTAGAGCAGCTATGCTCGAAGTTGCCAAAATAGAGAGCGAAAAACTTGAGCAGGAAGCTCTGAACCCCGCGTTTTTTCCTTCTAAAAAGTTCAATCGCAAAATAAAAAGAATGATTGGGATTAAAACTGAAAAAAGAAATTGGAAACTGAGCTTTCAAAAACTATATGCTGGCTATAACCGTTTTGCCGGAGGGGTGCTAATCGCTGTTTTTCTTATTTATCTTTTCTTTCCCCGTGTTGTTCAAAATATGCTCTCGAATAATCTAATAAAAAATAACCCGGGTTACGCTCAACTTGTTTTGTCCCAGACAAACTATCCTTACGATCCACAATTGATTGGCATCACCCAACTCCCAGTTCAAAACGAAGCTCTCACGGTTTATAACACTTATTTAGAAGTAGCCTTCGCTTCAGATTCTTACCAGCTTTCCTATCTGCCCGAAGGCTTTTGCTTGGTGCGAATCGAAAACAACTATCCGGTTTCAACTTACCGCTTCGAGGATACCTCAGGGAAGATTCTGGCTTTAGAAATTTATGATTCTGTCGATTTGATTGCTTTCGAACAGGAAATGAAGGCAAATTCAATTGAATACGTGAACGACAAGGTGGCGGTATTCAGCCTGAACGATGGCGAAAGCAATCTGATTTGGACTGAAGGAAACCGCACTTTTATTGTCAACGCCAACCTGCCCAAAGACGAAGTCCTGAAGGTTGCTCAGGGCATTAAGAACAATTAGTCTTTTTCCTGAGCTTTCTACATAGAAAACCTGCCAAGGCAGGTTTTTTGAATTCTCAATATCACTTCAGGCAAAATGTAACATATCGATTTCTGATTCGTTAAAAGAATATGAATGATGTAAATCCAAAAAGAGAAAAGTCGGAAAAATGATAATAGAAACCAATATGCTAACAAAAAACTATGGTAAAAAAACCGCACTCAGGGAAGTTAGTTTCACAATGGGGCGGGGAGTTTTCGGGTTGCTCGGTCCCAACGGAGCCGGGAAGTCGACTCTCATGAAAATTTTGTCTTGTTTGCTTAAACCCACTTCAGGGACAGCCCGGGTAGACAAGCACGATACGGTAAAAGATCCATCCGAAGTACGCAAGCTCATCGGAGTGATCCCCCAGGAATATAACCTTTATAATCGTCTGAACCCAACCGAATTTTTAGAATATATGCTCTTGCTCTCGGGCAAAGATCCGGACAAAAAGCGGATTGATGAAATGTTGGAAAGAGTGAATCTAAGCTCAGTCAAGAAGCAAAAAATTGGCTCATTTTCAGGGGGAATGAAGCAGCGACTGGTTGTTGCCCAGGCTTTGGTCCACGACCCCAAGGTTATCCTGGCAGACGAACCCACTGCGGGTCTGGATCCGGAAGAAAGAGTGCGGTTCAGGAATCTTTTTTCAGAAATCGGCTTGGAAAAAACGGTTTTGCTTTCCACACATATCACCGAAGACATTACCTCTTCAACCAGAAATCTCTTCGTGCTCAACCATGGCAGCCTGGTTTTTTCAGGACAAGTACAAGATTTCGTTCGCAATGCTGAGGGCAAAATTTGGACAAGCGTGGTGAAGAATCAGGATTGGGAAGTATTCAAACGAGAAAACCTGATTATCTCCTTCATGATTCTTCCTGAAAGCAATGATATCGAAGTACGTTTCGTTCCTGGAAAACGGAATCCACCTGAAGGAAGTCATGCCATCATACCAACACTCGAAGATGCTTATATGCTGATGATTCATCAGGAAAACCGAAAAGAGGAATGATGAAGACTTTTGTTAATGGGCTCAAAGCTCAATATAAGTTATTTATTAAAGACAAGATTAATTGGTTGTTCGCGGTAGCTTTTTTGCTCATCTTTCTACTGGATAATAGCTTTTCACAAATTAAAACGGCATCTCCTGTAACTGTCGCAAAACAAGCAGCTCTTTTTCTTGTGCTTTCCTCTCCTATTTTTTATGTAGTCTTTTTTATCCGTTATTTTCTAAAGGAGACAGGCAAAAAATATGCTTACCTTTGGTCGAGGGACGACTTTGGGAATACTTTTTTGTTAACCAAGCTGGCAGTGGGCATTATCGGTTTTATAACATTGTCATCTCCAACTTTATTAGTACTGATAAGCGGAATAGCTTATTATCATGGCGCAGCTCAAATATTACCAAGCCTCGGAATTGTTTTATTAATTCTGCTTTCAAGCTACCTGTTTGTGATAACTTTATCCTCTTTGATGGCAATCTTAATCAGAAACCCCCTGCCAGCCATGGCTGTTCTCATCCTGGTTGTGGGCTATTTGACCACGAGAAGACCTCTTTACCTTGACCATCTTTCTGCAATGCCTGGTTTTGTTTATTCTTCCCAAATCATAGGTATCGGTCCTCACCGCCTGCCATTTTTAGCAAATCGTGCTTTTATTCTGGGAGTTACCATCATCTTTTTGTTACTTGGCATGTTGTTTGCCAGGGTTAGGTTGCCTCGTAACCCAAACAGATTGAAGCCGATTGCAACCATACTCTTTGGGCTGGGTTTTGCTGCTATTGTTGGCTTTACGATTTATATGGGCATAAAACTCAATGAGATTGGGAAACTCGTTACTGTGACCCCTAATTTCGAGGCAAGGGAACAACAAGCACTAATTTGTAAAGCACTCGATAGCTACCAGGTTGTTTTGCAAGTAAACAATAAGAACAGCTTTGTGCATGGACAAGTAACTATTCATGCGCCTGCTGGTCTGGATTTGAGCCAAAGTATGAGTTTGAACGCCGGATTGATCAATGACAGGTTGCTCCTTCGAGAGAAAGAAGCTGGAATCTACACGATTGACTATAACGGCACTTTTGTTGTTCCCGTGTATTCCTATGCCGGTATTGCTTATCCCCGGGAAATTGAAGAACTGGGCTTTGCCACCGGAGCGATGTTTGATAAGGAAATGGTGATGCTATTGCGGAATGGTGAATGGCATCCTCTTTCCAACTGTAATCCTGACAAAATTGAAGTCCAGATAACTGAGCTAAAGGAAATCTACTATTCCAGCACGGCACAAATAACTGAAGAAAACGAAGCGGTTAATTTTAAGTGGGAAGGCTTAATGCCTGATGTCCTCTTCCTCAGCGGAGGTGATTATCAGGAAGAAAAGATTGAGCATAGTTATGCACTAATTCCAAAACATAGCAGCCCAGGTTTACTTGAAAATACAGAAATATATTCAAAAATGGTCGCACGGCTTCAAAACGCCCTGACGGGTAAACCTGCAGATAAACAGAAGGTTTATGTTACGCCATTGTTGAGCCACGCCATTCAAAACGACTCTACTCATTTATTCATCCCCGAGTCCGGACCGGCGGCAAACCGCGAAGATAAGGAGGCGGCAATTTTGCGTGATGTGGTCCAGTCATGGTGGTGTGAAGGCTACGCCTGCCCTGGTTTTGCTCGCGGCTCTATTCATAATGGAACATATATGGAAATAAGTAAAGACGATGCCGTTTATGAGCAAACAGCCCTTGTACCTTTACTTTACTATGCCAGTTTGAAGATTGCGAACGAGGGAAACACAAATGAAATTCAATTTGTTCAAATTGTTGAAGAATATAGGAATATTCAAGATTCTGATCCCGGAACTGCGGCATACCAAATGCTTTTTCTCCCATTCCAGATGGAAGCTCAAGGCAGAGATATCTTTGTTGGTCTGGCAGATCTTGACAGCTGCGGTGAGGAAGAATATTTTTGGGACCTTTTGAAAATGGCTAAAGAGCGTTATGCCCCCGGTTACTTCACAAAAGATGAATTGAACGCTTTGGTCCTGGAGGTTAGCGGAAAAAATCTGGATCAATTTGGAGGTGAGTGTGAAAACTAAAATACAACCTGGATTGACATGGTTTTACCTCGAATTCTTCAAGCTAAGTCCGGAATTGCCTTTGATTCTTTTGGCTTTTTCGCTTATGGGGATAGGAATTGCTTTTGTCGGCTATGATTATCCCCAGAAACGAGAATTGGTTTCGATTGTTTTATGTTTGCTGTTGCCGCTGGCAGTGAGCGTTTTGGGTAACACGGTCGTTTTGCGGGAATTTTCCGCGGACACATATTTTTTTCCGTATACCCGACAAAGAATATTTACGATTTGGCTCCGGCGAACAGGGTTGCTCTTCGTTTCAGTAGCGCTCTTCCTGGTAATCATCGTTGCTTTGATCAATCTTCTTTTCCCGGGTTTGTTTCCACCGATTCTGGCAATCACACTTTTGGTTCCCTCGTTATTGATGACCTCCCTGGTCTCGTTAATTAGCGCTCTTACAGCTTCGGCTACAGCTGGATTGCTTGTTGGTTTATTTCTGTGGAGTTTGACGGTTGTTCTCTTTCGGTATGTATTCGGATTGCTGACCTCGCGCTTTCATCCATTTCTTGAATGGATTATTTATAAAAACCTCGCGCCAATGGACGCCTTATTGGTAAACAAGATATTTTTGACCAGTGTTTCGCTTGTATTGTTGGCATTCACCGGTCTACGATATTGGTATTTTGACAAATTCAATTCGAATGTTTCCGAGTAATTTACTTGTGAAAAATAGTATTGAACGAAGTACTTCCGACATGGAGAACGCGTTCCCTGCATGGAGATCGTTATCGTCAAGTACGAAAGTTGGCTTCGCCGGAACGCGCGGTGCACGTTCCATACAGAAAATTTACGTTATCGGTTATCAGTTCGGAAGTGGCTTGTTCCTTCCGTAAAATTTACAATACAGCCATGGCTAAGAATGATAATTCTCATCGACCGATCAGATTCTTCGCAACTGAGGCTCAAAATGACAAGACTTTGGATTTCTTCGCTGCGCTTGTAATGACGGAGTTATTCGTTTAATTTCGCAAGCATTTCGGGATATTGTTTGACCAATTCAGGCATTCGCTGGGCTGTAAATTTAATAGGGTCACCATGAAAGCGAGGCAGAACGTGAAAATGCAGGTGCCAGACGGTTTGAGCGCTGTGCGGTCCGGCGTTATTGAAGATCTGAAAGCTATCTATCCCGAGTTTTTGCTGGTAAAGCTGACAAACCTGGTGCATCAGTTCTGTCACGTCTTGAAATACCGAAACGGGAACATCAAGGATGTTCACATGGTGAGCTTTCGGGATCACAATGGTGTGGTATGCAGAGATTGGGTTGTTATCCAAAAATGCAAGGCTGGAATCACTCTCAAGCACAAACGCCGCAGGCAGCTGTTTTTCAGCTATGGCACAAAAAATACAGGTTTCCATTGTTAATCCTCCGAAAAATTTAATCGAACCCGCTCAATTACACAATCTGCCGGATCAATTCCTAAAAGCTCCAGGATATCATCAGGTCTGGCGTTGGCGCCAGGAGCAGAAGAGAGCGTGAGTTTTACTACAAAACAATCATGCGGATTACTCTGCAATTCGTGTTCCAGGATCAAAGGTCTGTAATTGATCGTTTTATCCCTCCTTGTAACCGGGATTTCGGTCTGAGTGAGTAACTTGTCCAGCTCTGCTTTAAACTCTTTTGGTGACTCAAGTGCAGGCAGAGTTATCCTGTATTCGCTGGAGACAAGCGAAGCTTGCAGTGATGGTAGAGAATTGTCTGCCTGCCTTAGCTCGAGGATGCGGATCTCGGCAGGAAGCGCGTTCTGTAGTTTTTGCCTGATATCTTCCACGTCCAATTCAAGGTTAAGCCAAAAATCGAGCATTTCTGCACTGCTAATGAAACCGAGAGGTAAAGCGCTGGCAAGATTCAGCCTGATGCGTTTATTGAAACCTTGCGTGTAGCGTAAGGGGAAATTGGCACGGCGCAGAGCTCGCTCGAACATGACCTGGGTGTCGAGATGCCCGATAAAACGCAAATTGCCAGTCTTGGAATACTTCATTCTATAGCGAACTGGTGTATCGTTCATGGGCAGCCCCAATAACCAAAACCATCTGCAGGGCGATCTTCACCAAAGGCATCCAATATGCCGCACATGAAGCAGGACTCCCGGCAATCAGCCCTGGTGCGCCCCTGCTGGCTCCATTGATAATCACGTTTAAGGAAATTCTTGCTTACGCCAATGTTGATGTGATCCCAGGGAAGGGTTTCTTCCAGGTCGCGCTCCCGATACGCATAAAAATCCGGGTCAATCTCTGCTTCCGCGAAAGCGTTTCGCCAGATGTGCAGGTTATCGCGTTCTCCCCAGGCGTCAAACTTTGCGCCCCTTTGCCATGCATTGAAAACTACCTGGTTTAAACGCCTGTCACCTCGGGAAAGCCAGGATTCAAGCAAGGTGGAATCCGGAATGTTGTAAGACATTTTAATGCCTGCTTTGCGGGTTCCAGCCTTAAGATAATCCAATTTTTCCTGGATCGAGTCGGGGTTATGCACGGGCAGCCATTGACTAGGGGTGTGTGGCTTGGGAATCAATGAGGCGATACCAAGGTGAATTTTGACACTCTTTCCGATCAGTTTACGTCCAATTTGCTGCACCTTAATGCCAGCCTGGAGAATCGCATCAACATCTTCCATGGTTTCAGTTGGCAGACCGATCATGTAATAAAGCTTCAAGGACCGCCAGCCTTTTTCAAAGATTTTTGTGACCGTTTGGTAGAAATCATGATCATCCAGAGGTTTGTTGATGACAGCCCGCATGCGCTCGGTTGCCGCTTCGGGAGCAAGAGTAAAACCTCCTCCCGGCTTGAGTTCCTTCAATTCGTCCATCAAATCGAGTGAAAACGACTCGATGCGCAGCGAAGGCAGACTGAAAGCAAGCTTTTGCTCGTGAAAACAGTCATAAACCTGGCGAGTGAGGTCTAAAATCTCGGTGTGGTCTGAAGACGAAAGGGAGAGCAGCCCGACTTCTTCGTATCCGGTCGCATTGACTGCCTCCTGAATTGTGGGGATAATAACGCTTGCATCCCGCTGTCGGACCGGACGGTTAACCATGCCAGCATGGCAAAAACGGCAGCCCCTGGTGCAGCCGCGCATAATTTCGACAGACATTCGATCGTGCACAATTTCGACGTTGGGTACCAGGAATTTGGTCGGGTGAGGTGGCAAAACGGGGACGATCCGTTTGGTGATCTTTTGGGGAACGCCAGGTTGGTTCGTTTTTATTTCACTAATGAGCCCCTCGGGATGATAACTAACCGAATAAAAGGAGGGTACATAAACCCCTTCAAGCTTTGCCAAAGCTAAATGGAGATCCAATCTGGGCAGTTTCGCCTGTCTCCATGAGCCGTAAACCCGGGAGATGTCAAGGATTACTTCCTCACCTTCTCCAATCACAAAGGCATCGAAGAAATCGCTGACCGGTTCGGGATTGAAACAGGCTTGCCCACCTGCAATTACCAACGGATCTTCCGCTGTTCGTTCACTGGTGAACATGGGGATCTCAGCCAGGTCGAGGATGTTCAAGACATTGGTATAGATCGATTCGTAAGGCAGGGTGAAACCAAGTATGTCAAAGCCGGACAATGGTTTCTTTGATTCGAGTGAAAACAAGGGAATCCTGTGCTTGCGAAGCTCTTCCTCCATATCAACCCAGGGGGCAAAACTGCGCTCTGCCAGGATATTTTTTTCGGCATTCAAAATTTGATAGAGCATCGCCAGCCCAAGGTTTGTCTGACCGATATCGTAAATATCAGGGAAGATCAGACACCATTTTGTATCGACCGATCCCCAATCTTTGACGATCTGATTATGCTCACCGCCAACATATCTGCCTGGCTTTTCTACGTGATATAGTATTTTTTCAATCAGGTCTCTTCTGGAACCTGTCATGTTGTAACCTCAAAAATAAATTTCTTTATCAAACTCATATATATCCAGATCAGGAAACTCACCTTCGATGAGCTTTCTGATGTTTTCAAGTTCCTGGTTGAGCAAGCTTTCAGTTGCCCGCACCATCGTCACCTGCAGGTGGAGGAGTGTGTGCGAGTTGTGCAGACCAGCTTCGATCACCGAGAGATTATACTTCTTCAGGCGGGCGAGTAAGCGGGATTTGATCGATCGTTTCTGTTTTAGGCTGTCAGAACAATCAATTTTTATCTTCAGGTTGCAAAACGTATAGGGCATCTTAATCAGCCTGCACCACTGGGTTGACCAGCGTTCCCAACCCGTCAATGTGTACGTTGACAATATCCCCGGGCTTCAGGGGACCAACCCCGGAGGGGGTACCGGTCAGAATTACATCGCCGGGTTCGAGGGTCATGATCGAGCTGATGAAAATGACCAGCTGTTCAGGCTTGAAAACCATGTCCTTGGTTGAGCCCATCTGGCGCAGCGCGTTATTGACATGGCAGCTAATCAGGGCGTCGCTGGGGTCAAAATCGGTTTCGATCCAGGGACCGAGCGGGCAAAAACTGTCAAAACCTTTAGCCCGCGTCCATTGTTGATCCTGTCTCTGTAAATCGCGGGCAGTAATGTCATTTGCGATGGTATAACCGAAAATCGCTTCATTAACTTGACCCGGATTCAAATCCCTGGTGCGTTTTCCAATCACAATCGCAAGTTCTGCCTCATGCTCCACGTGTTTGGACTGTCGGGGGAGAACGATTGGTTCGCCATTAGTAATCAAGGAGGAAGGCGGTTTCAGGAAAATAAGCGGATAAGCCGGCACTTCGGAATCCATTTCGCGGGCATGATCGCGATAGTTGCGACCCACAGCGATTATTTTGCCCGGCAGACAGGGCAGCAGCAGGGTGATGTCATCGAGCAAAAGAGTCGCTTCAAAACGGCGAAACTCTCCAAAGGGGTCTCCCTGGATTAACCCAATTTTTTCCTGGTGGATCCAACCATAATTAATTTCGTTATTGTTATCTTTAAATCGTACGATTTTCATTTTTTATCGTATAATACCATTTCTGCGGGCGGATAGCTCAGTTGGTCAGAGCGCATCTTTTACACAGATGAGGTCGCAGGTTCGAGCCCTGTTCTGCCCATTTTAATATATTTTGGTTTTATCCCCAAGGTTCAGTACCGCCCTCGGGGATTATTTGTTCATAGTCATGAATGTTGTCTGTCGAAAGATCTGTTTCCGGGCGGGTGCCGCGATCACAATAGGAGCGATATTCACACCAGTCACATCTGCGGATCTCAGCAGTTCTGTAGAACTCATCTGCCTGGAGTGAACAGATTTCGTCCATTTGTTGGACCAATGCTGTTTTGGCTTGCTGTAGATCCGATTCCCTGAAGCTAAGCTTAATCGGTTGGTCCGGATAGTTGGCTTCCCAATAAACCATGGATATCGGCAGATATTTGTTAAGAGGCAGCCGGAATGCGATGACAACCGGGTAGACCTGGCTTTGAAACTGACTCTTTATTGTTTCAACTGAAGGCAGCTTGCGGGATGTTTTCCAGTCATAAATAATTATGTGCTGGTCAGTTTTGATTTGCAGCAAGTCGATTTGGGCGGTCAGAAGATGGCTGCCTGACCTGATGGTGAACGATGTCTCCGGAAAAATTTCGCCTTCAAGACGGGAAAAACAACTTTGAAGGAAAGCACTGAGCCATTGGAGAATTCGGGGGTCGTTATCCTGTGAAGCCTGCCGGACCAGAGAGTCCTGGTCAAATCCGAGAAAATGTTGGTGGATGAGCTGGTGAAAAAAGGTGCCGGCGCGTAAATCCTGCTCGTGTTCAGGGGAATGGAGTTTCGCAGGCCAAACAAGACGCTTCACGAAGCGTAGGTAAAACCTACGTCGGCAATAAGCGAAGGTTTGCAGGTTGCTTTGACTAAAGAGAAAATTTTCAGGTACTTCGCTCATCCCCGATCATCCTTTTATTCAAAATTTGCACCGGCAGGGCAGCCTTGAGGTTTTTCATCCTGCCTGTGTTCCAGCTGATCGTCAGCGATTTACGAGCCCGTGTCAGACCGACGTAAAACAGGCGAAGACGATCACGGACAATATCGTCACGAGCGGTTTGCTTGTCATATTGGCGGAGCATCATACCTCCATTTTTTTCGGTCTTCAGGGCATCCAGATCGTATAGCAATTCTGCTTCAAGGTTACGCTTCCCTTCGATAAACCATTTTTCACCGGTATAAACATCTCCCGCATCACCGGATGGATAATCGTAGTTGTTGGCAGAAGTCAGAAAGACCTTATCCCATTCCAACCCCTTGGATTTATGCATAGTGGCGATAACAACCTGACCCTTGTACAATTCCGGATTAAATCCATCGTTTTTCGGGCTGAAAGTACCGAAGGCGCGGTCGTTTTTCGAAATATCAATAAGCTGCTGCAGGAGATCCAACACAGACCAGTGTGGGTTATTTTGACTGAGCGTGTTGATTAAGCCGGATAATTTGTGTATTAGAGCAATTTCCGAGCTTTGCAGGACGAGGTCCTGGGCAATTACCAGGATCAGCTGGTCAAGAGGCAGGATGGCAGCACGGTGCCAACGAACAACCGCCTGGCGGTAGGTATGCAGTAATTCAAGCTGAGTGTCACTTAATTCTTCACCATTGAATGCCTGTTTCCATTCATAATCCGGAGGATAAAGGTACACTTCGGTGAATTTCAATGCCTTGATCAGTGAGCTGGTTGCTTTGATTACTTCTTTAGCACCAGGATCAGAAGTGGTAAATCCTTTCCGCACGGGGTCGTGGTCAGATTCGGTCAGATGGCGGTAAAAGACTTCAAAGCTCGTTCCCAGGTGACCGGCGTGGGTTGGGTCGAGGACTGATTTCAAAATCAACGAAATCGCTCCAGCCGAATTGCGAGTTTCTTCAGGCACCTTCATGAGGGCATCACTCACCGGCACTTTGTGGGCTTTGAGGTGATTGATAATCTCAGATGCCCGTTTGTTCACAAAAGTCAGTACTGCGATTGTGCTTTCAGGATTGAGCTCAAGCCATTCCTTGACCCGTTTAGTGATGAAAATCAGCTCCTGTTCAGCTGTCATTGCTTCTGCAGCAATTTCAATGTTGCCAGGCAGGCTGGGAGGATTCGCTTGCGGATCATGCGGACTTGTGGGTTGGATGAACGGTTGACTCAACGCATCACGAACAGAGAAATTGGGATGTTCGGATTCCACCCATTCGATCATGGAGTTTGCCAAATTGATGATCGAGCGCGCCGAGCGCCCGCTTACTGGCAGGTCGATAGAACGGACATGCTCTCGAGCGATAAACTGTTTCAGCAGGTTTGGATCAGCCGTGGTAAAACTTTCATAGATCGCCTGGTTTGGGTCGCCGACACGAACCCAGTTTCCATTTTTGCCGACGATCTTCTCGAGAATGGACTGCTGAAGTTTACTGGAATCCTGGGCTTCATCTTCGAGAACATAGAGCCAACGGCGCTGTAATTGGTTGCAGAGGTTAACATCTGAATCAAGGCATTCATTCGCGTAGCGAATCAAATCGTCAAAGTCAATCGCGCCACGATAATTGAGAGCAGCCTGGTAACCCTTGTAAATCTCCAGGCAGATGTTAAGTAGTGGATTTGAATGTGAGTCGGACAGCCAGTCCTGCAATTGAACGAGGCTGATCTGCTCGTCTTTGACGGTTTTAATCCAGTTGGTAGCAAGGTTTTGCAGAAGACCGGGCATTTCTTTACGATAGATATCAGCTTGTTTCTTCTCATTGAAATCTTCACTGATCAGGTTAAAGAGGTAATCGTAATGCGCCTCCATCGCTACCGCGACAAGATCTTTGAGGATATCGTTGGTTTCAGCTTCGTCGATGATGTTAAAATCCCTTGACAAACCAACCAATTCTGGCCTTTCCCTGATGATGTCGTTGGCAAGTCCATGCAGCGTGCGCACACGATAACCAAATCCTTCAAGCAAGCCACTTGCATGCAGCTTTTCACCGATCCTGGTTGAAAAGTTGTCTGCCGCCGAATTTGAAAATGTGACCACAAGGATTTCCTGTTCAGGCTCCATGGAAGCGGAAAGAATGAGCTTGACCGCCAGGTGCGAGAGTGTGAAAGTTTTTCCACTCCCGGGCACAGCGGAGATGCCCATCAGCCCCTTTTGATACTCGAGAACCTTTTTCTGGGAAGGACGCAGGCTGTAATCAGCTGCCATGGTTTACCTGCCTGGATTTTCGAAGAAGGTTCTGGAAGAGGGTAAGCAATTCTCCGCGCTCTTCGATCCCCGATTCGTTATATACAGAAGAAAACACAAATATCTGTTCGCGACAACGGGCGATCAATCCACTGACAACTTTCTCAATGTTCGACAGGTTGTAATCTTGTTCCTCCTCGGCAGACCACTGCCTGCCAATGCTCCAGTTTCTGCTCAGTACGATCGGGTGTGTGAGAGGCTGCTCGAGGCGTTCATACCAACCTTTACTGCCGATATTCAACCAGAATTGGTAGTCGACCGGCTCGTTTCTCATTAAGAAACTGGTAACCGGCGCAAGCAAGACGGCATCCGGATCGCGAGGCTGCCATTCCGACAGGTACATGCCCGGAATGAGCCCGGATTCAAGGGCGTCGACGAAAGCTCTGCCGAGCTCACTTTGGGAAGAAAACTGGCTTGGACGGAGAGCCTGGTGGAACTTTCGATAAGATTCCATGAGGATTGCCGTGCTTGTGCCAGCCTGCGTGTCAGAGTGGAAGCCGTAACCAGGTTGGGAAAGCAGTTCGCCAAAAAGGCGGCTAAAGAAGTTGTCAAGCGGTTCATCTTCGTCGATATCTTCGAGCCAATGTTTAAGTTGGAAATATTGCCCTGCCAGATTGGCAGGGATGCGTTCGTTCGGTTCGGCAATATCACCCAGTGTCGTAATCCTGATTCTCTCCTTTTCAAAACCACCGAGGATAACATGAGCTCTGATGAGATCAAGGTCCTTTATCGCCAGGCTGAGTGAACTTGCCACAGAGTGGAAATCGCAGGTCAGCTGCCAGGATGGGTGTGCCAGTTTGGCGAAAGTGATCAGGGTTTTTGAAACCGCGTTTTGAGCCAGGGGAACAGAAGGGTTTTGGATTGAAATTTTAATTCCTCTTTCTGCAAGCCCATTCTCCAATGAAAATTGCAGACTGTCCGAAATAAACGGAGACACAACCACTATGCGCGATGGATCAACTCCCCTCTTGCCCACCAGCTTGTCAACACTCGCTATCAGCGCTTCCAGCAAGTCGGGGAAGAAGCGGATTCTATCAGTTGGAAAAACCAATGTTTCCCTGATAACATCAGGATCCGGCTCACAATATTGGAGGTTGAAGAGACATTCGCGCAGCGCTATCAGGGCTGCAGAGCTCACATACGAATCATGGAATTCAAATTGCTTAGCGGAACTGTCGGCGAAACGCAACGCGGAGGTCGGGTCTGCGCCTAAAAAGCTGCGAAAGCCGGCTTTTTCATCCATAATTACCAGGCTGCTCTCAAAACCTGGCAGCCAGTCGAGCAGGCAGTCGTGCACGTAAGGTGGGTCTTCTTCACTGTTATCGTAAATTAAATGCCTGTACTGGTTTTGGAAGTATTTTTGGAAAGTTGGATTGGTCCATAAGACCTTCGTGAACAGCTCAACCTGGAGAGAATAGTCGACGAGGCTTCCATCGAGGCACAGCTGCCGAAACTTAGCGACAGCCTCCTGCACATCAAAGAAGACATTTTGACGGACAGGGTCGCCAATCCAGGCGGAGGAGAGACGGGAACCGATTTCTGTATACGGGAAACCCACGAGCGAAGACTTGTTAAGGTTATCAAGAAGCTGACTGCATAAACGATAGAGGGGCAGGCTAACTGTGTTGAACTTGCCCTGGTCGAGCATCGGGCTGACAATCTGAGCCATGTAATACTGGCTGGTTTCAAGCGTCAGAAAACGTGGTTTCTCAAAAGGATGTTTAAAAATGGACGCATTCACCATTAAGGGCCAGAAGAGGTCGACCATGCGCCTGACCAGGCTGCTCATCGTCTGCACACTGACCTGGTCGGTCGCACCAGTTCTTAGTTGATTCAGGAAATTCAGATAGGGTGCAGCGAGACTGCGCTGGGGAACTAAAACCAGTGTTGGCTCAGAGATGCCGCCCGGATTGGACGAGATTATATTGCTCAAACGTCGGATAGCAGCAGTGGTTTTCCCTGTGGATGCAGGACCCTTCAGGAAGACCGAGTTATTTTGCTCAAAATCAGCTATTGCTTCCTGGTTAGGATCGGCGATGAATATTGGTTCCATATATAGCGAAATTATACCGGAGACCGGGAGGATTGTTTCGCTTGGCTCGCAATGAAACAATCGGAATCGATGAAAGAGGTGAATTCATCTGTCACCTGGTTATTTTCGTCCAGGTTCAGGATAGCGGCAAACAATCCGCCGATTTAGGACAGGGAGTTGGTATAATCTTTTTGAATACAAACAAGGAGAAAATTAATGCCATCATCACTTGCACCATTCTTCAATGCCAAAGGCGTCGCAGTACTTGGAGCGTCTACCAACCCTAAAAAGCTCAGCTATGGAATTCTTGAAAATCTTTTGATCAATGGATACAAGGGTGAAGTCTTCCCTGTTAATCCTAATGCGGTGGAAATCCTGGGAAAGAAAGCCTATCCTACGATTGCCGACGTGCCCGATCCGGTTGAGCTGGCTGTGGTTGTACTGCCTGTTACCATCATCATGGAGACTATGAGGGCAATTGGGGAACGCGGGATCAAGACGGTTGTCATTATCACCGGCGGTTTCAAAGAGCTGGGACCAGAAGGCGCAGAAATTGAAAAATCGGTCAAAAAACTTGCCAGGGATTACGGAATGCGGGTAGTTGGTCCAAATTGCGTTGGCACCATGGATGTGCGCACAGGATTGAATAACACCTTTATCAAGGGAGTACCCCAGGCAGGTCCTATCGCCTTTATTTCGCAATCCGGAGCAATTTGTGGCGGCGTGATCGACCTGATTATCAACTCAAAAATCGGTTTTTCACACATGGCAAGCCTTGGAAATATGATGGATGTTAACGAAACCGACATGCTCGAATATTTTGCCCAGGATGAAGATGTGCAGGTGATCGCAATTTATTCCGAAGGTATCGCTGATGGGCGCAAGTTTATGAATGTTGCCCGGGAGGTCTCAAAGAAAAAACCAATCGTCTTCTTAAAAGCCGGAAAGAATGATGCCGGAGCGAAGGCGGTTAGCTCACACACCGGTTCATTGGCGGGGTCTTACGCGGCATACCAGGCAGCCATGAGACAAGCTGGGGTTATCGAGGTTCAAACCATTAATGAACTTTTCAGTCTGGCATGGGCACTCGGCAGTCAGCCGCTGCCGAAGGGGAAACGCGTGGCAATGACAACCAACGCCGGCGGAGCGGCTGCGCTGGCAGCGGATAGTTTCGATTTCAATGGATTTATGCTGGCAGAAATTGCCCCCGAAATTCAAACACGGCTACGCGAGAAATTAAACCCAAGCGCCCAGGTTTCGAACCCGGTCGACATGCTCGGGTCAGTCAGCCCCGAAGATTACCTTTGGAGTCTCGAGAACCTGGATGACGATGAAGGTGTGGATGTTTTGATGCCAATTCTGGTGCCCCAGGCGCTGGTAAACACACCTGGTGTTGCCAATTCATGGGTTGAAATTGGAAAAAAGACAGAAAAAACAATATTGACTTGTTTGATGGGCGAACGCAGCACCTGCGAATCGGAGCAAATGTTAAACCTGAACAAAGTGCCGGTTTTCAAGTTTCCCGACCAGGCTGGACCGGTTTTGAAGGGTATGTGGGAATATAAAGAAGTATTGGAAAGAGAAGTTTTTACAGAAGCAGAAAGCCAGGCTGTTAATCAATCAGCGCTTGACAAAGCAAAGGAGGCTGTTGGTGAACGCAAGGTGATCGGAGAATATGAATCCAGACTGCTGCTGGATGCTTATGGAATTCCAAGTGTTCCAGGTGGATTGGCAAAGAGCGTCGACGAGGCGCTGGCGTTGGCGGAGGAAATCGGCTATCCGGTTGTTTTAAAGATCGTGGCTGAGGGCGTGCTCCACAAGTCTGATGCTGGCGGAATCGTACTAAATATCCAAAATCAGGAGAAACTGCGCGTAGCTTTTGAAAAATTGATTCGCAGAATTGAAACCAACGAGCCATCAGCTGAAATTGTTGGTGCAATGGTTGAGAAGATGGCAGTCAGTGGAGTGGAAGTGATTGTTGGTATGCGGCGGGATGCGACCTTTGGACCGTTGATGATGTTTGGCATGGGCGGCACAATGGTCGAATTGATGAAGGATATTCAGTTTCGAGTGGCACCGCTTTCAAATGCAGATATCGAGAGCATGGTGGCAGAAACCATGGCAGGAAAATTGCTGAACGGCTATCGGGGTGCTCCGATTGCTGATTTTAAAGCCCTTTATGGTGTGATTGCCCAGTTGAGCCACCTGGCGTTGGAGAACCCGGAAATTCATGAAATTGAAATTAACCCTTTGATCGTATATCCGCAAGGGGATGGCGTATTGGCGATTGACAGCAGGATGATTTTGGCATAAGGGCTGTTTTTCGAAAAAAAGAGCTGTTCATTTTTGACGAACAGCTCTTTTTATTCACTCATTATTAAATCGTTGATTGATGTAGACCTGCTCGATTTGTTAGCAGACAATAAGTAAAGATGTATGAGCACCTGAGTTTCTTACATTATTGTCCTGTATTTTTCTCCAAACCAGAATGGATTGTTACAAAGTTTATGGTTGAGCCACTACTTCCTGGGCTTGAAAATCCATAGAGAAGGCGCGATGCCATTTCTGTAAATTTGACCATCAAACTACCGGAAAAAGGAATGGGTTCATGACCTCGTTGTTATCGTAAAGATGGCTTCGCTGGAACGGGACAAGCCACGTTCCCTGCAATAGCTTCGCCGGAACGCGCGGTGCACCTTTCCTTTGATAAGCATCCGAAATGAGCCAATCCCCTGATTTCCTCATTTATTGTCCTGAAAAATGCGCTCTTCCTCATTGAAATCAGGTTTTTTTTGGAAAATGAGAAATCCAGGTAGCAAAGAATCACTGATGATATTTTTAATAACGGAATGCGTTGAGAAAACGCATTCCGTATGAGCAAGAGCTGTTTGCCAGTTACAACGTTACTTACCTGTAAATCAGCGGCAGATAAATGCTGATTGGGGACAGTTCTCCCATCAAAGCAAATTCACTCAGATGGCAGAGTGGCAGGCTCAACCAGTTTTCCGCAAGGTTACGGGTATACACACCGCCCGGACAGGTGTTTACCGCGTCCACCCACGTCTTCAGGTCATTATTCCAATAATAAAGCGTCAGTGTATCTTCCGGGATTTGAACGACTTGCTCATTGGTATAGTGAAAGGTCAGAGTGAGTGGTTTTGAAAAAATGGTCACCGGGGTTTCACCCCGCATTGCTGTCAGTTCAAAATTGTTTCCAACCGAGACTTTTGTCCCAGTTATGTGACCTGGGTCAGGCTGAGGGGCAAAGAGGAAAGTAAGTGTACCGGTAAATGCCCCGCTGGGGATTTCGATTTCTGTGTTACCGTCATTTGAGAGGATTGTTCCTCCAGTTGCTCCTGTGATATCCGCCTCTACTGCCTGGGTCAGGTGCCAATCGGGGTCTTTGATTGCCAAAAAGCCCGCTGGCGGCTCCGGCGCAGGGACGTTAAGCCGGTTGTAGCCAAGATCGAGTTGGTAAACCCCATAGCAAGGAGGTTCGAAATTGTCTAATTCACACAGATTGACCAGCTTGGTGAAGCTGGAGGGTACATTCCCTGTTAGTTCGTTATCGCTCAAATATAGAGCATACAGTGAAGTCAGGTTGCCCATTTCTGACGGGATGCTGCCGCTGAGCTGATTGGAACCCAAGAAGAGATATTTCAGGCTAGCCAGGTTACCCAGTTCGGGCGGGATGCTCCCGCTGAGTTGGTTTCCAGACAGTTCAAGGAAATTCATGTTGGTGAGATTACCCAGTTCGGATGGGATGCTGCCGGTGAGCTGGTTGGAATGCAGCCGAAGCCTCATCAGGTCAGCAAGATTGCCCAACTCGTTCGGGATGCTGCCGGTAAGCTGGTTGGAATCCAAGAAGAGGTCTTCAAGATTAACAAGATTGCCCAATTCGGTCGGGATGCTGCCGGTGAGCTGGTTGGATTCCAGATAGAGCCAATACAGACCGACAAGGTTACCCAATTCGGTCGGGATGCTGCCGGTGAGCTGGTTGTACCCGAGCCAGAGATCTTGAAGGCTGGCAAGTTTACCCAGCTCAGGTGGGATGCTGCCACTGAGTTGATTTCTTGACAGACTAAGCGCATATACGTTGGCGAGGTTGCCCAGCTCGGGTGGGATGCTGCCGGTGAGCTGGTTGGTCCCGAGCCCGAGATCTTGAAGGTTAACAAGGTTACCTATTTCAGGCGGGATGCTGCCGGTAAGCTGATTTCTGCCCAAGTAGAGATATTCCAGGTTAGCAAGATTGCCCAGTTGGGGTGGGATGCTACCGCTGAGCTGGTTGGAGTCAAGCGTAAGCGTCTCCAGGTAGGCAAGATTACCCAGTTCGGTCGGGATGCTGCCGGTGAGCTGGTTGGAATTAAGCTGGAACGTCTCCAGGTTGGCAAGGTTGCCCAGTTCTGGCGGGATGCTGCCGGTGAGCTGGTTGGAATTAAGCTGGAGCGTCTCCAGGTTGGCAAGGGTGCCCAGTTGAGGTGGGATGCCGCCGCTGAGTCGGTTGTTATACAGGCAGAGCCTCTCCAGGTTGGCAAGGTTGCCCAGTTCGGGCGGGACGCTGCCGCTAAGATTGTTTTGAAAGAGATTTACATTAATAACATGCCCATCACTGGAAACAACACCAAACCAGTTTCCGACAGTTGTTGAATTGAGCCAGTTGGTGTTTCTTGTCCAACCCGCGCCAACAGTGCTGCTATACAAAGCAACCAAGGCTTCACATTCGACCTGTGGCACATCGGTAACCGCTGCGCAATTGAAAGACTGTACTTGCTGTTGGGTGAGGGCAAGATCTTCCACGACTGGCGGGTCTGATTGCTGCTGAGCCTGCCTTTCCTCTCTCAGATGGTAACGTTCTGCTAACAATGGTTGCATACCTTCAGGTAAGGGCATACCTGGGTAAAAGGATTGATCATACTCTGAAGCAAGTTCATCTGGTAGATTTCTATGAGAATGGTCAACCTCCTCGATTTCATCCGGATGAATCAATTGCGAATCTTGATTGTATATTTCTTGAAAAGGAGCCTTCGGCTGTTGTTGGGCTGGGTCACTTCTGCCCAGCGCGGGCACGGTTAAAAATTGAAAACTTATCGATAAAACAAGCAGATATACAAAGATGCGGGTAAAACGAGATTTCACAGGTACCTCCCTTGGGTGAATTTGTGATGAATTTGTGTCATTTATAACACTAATTTCACAAATATGGGATGTTGATGGAAGTCACCACTACTTCTAAAGCTGGAAATATTTTATTCATAAATATTGAAAGCACGCTTGATCTGACTCCGCAACGATAAAGTTTTTGACCTGGAGAGGTTTGACCATGAAAATGTGATTGAGCACTCACGATTGCAGCTCCCTCTGACGATTAAGTTGACATATTAGGTAAAATCCGGATTATTCATGAGGAGCGTGGTGCAACCAACCACTTTTAACGAGAGAAAAGTAGAAAAAGCCAACGAAGGGAATCGAACCCCCGACCGGGCGCTTACGAAGCGTCTGCTCTACCGACTGAGCTACGTTGGCGTGAAATGCGATTATACCAAAAGATTTGAGAATGTGAGCCGGAAACAGGTATTGACTTGCAAATCAGAATGTGAATGTGTTTAGATTTAAAGGGGGAGC
>DHRN01000099.1 GCA_002411175.1 Anaerolineaceae bacterium UBA5311
TCGCCGGAACGGGACAAGCCGCGTTCCCTACGGAAAGATGGCTTCGCCGGAACGGGACAAGCCGCGTTCCCTACGAAAAGATGGCTTCGCCGGAATGGGACGAGCCGCGTTCCCTACGAGAAGATGGCTTCGCCGGTACAGACGTCTCGCCATATGGCCATTCGCGGGACGGCGTGGCAGCCGTCCCCTACACACATTCTGGACGGCATGGCAATCGTCCCCTACATGCAATCGGGATGGCGTGGCAGCCGTCCCCTACACCATATTCGGGATGGCGTGGCAGCTGTTACCCGCACGCATAATTTTTCTGTATGGGCTTAACAGCAGCGGGGCTTTGAACCCCGTTATCCTTGCTCTATCGCCGGGAATCGTCTAAAATTTGCTTATGCGGTTTGACGTTTTCAGCCTTTTTCCCGAGGTGTTTCAACCTTATCTCGAGATCAGCATCCTAAAGCGAGCGATTTTGAATGGACTGATCGAAGTGCAGACGCACAATATCCGCGACTGGGCGACTGATAAGCATCACACTACGGATGACACCCCTTATGGCGGTGGTGGTGGGATGGTAATGAAGCCCGAGCCGGTCTTTGCCGCGGTGGAGAGCGTTTTAGGGGCTCCGCCGAGCTGCCCGGTAATTATGCTTTCGCCTCAAGGTGAGCTTTTTAACCAATCGATCGCGCGGGAGTTGGCGGGATACGATCACCTGGCGCTGCTTTGTGGGCGCTATGAGGGTTTTGACGAGCGCATCCGTGAGCACCTGGCGACGCGGGTAATCAGTATCGGCGATTATGTGTTGACCGGCGGAGAGCTTCCGGCGTTGATCGTGATGGATGCTGTCGCAAGGCTGCAGCAGGGCGTGCTGGGCGACCGGGAAGCGACGGATGACGATTCGTTCGCGCAGGATGGCTTGCTGGAATATCCGCAGTGGACCAAGCCGGCAGTGTTCCGCGGCTGGAGCGTGCCCGATGTGATGCAGCAGGGGAATCTGGGCGAGCAGCTCAAGTGGAAACGGCAGCAGTCACTGCTGCGCACGCTGAAATGGCGCCGGGATTTGCTGGAGAAAGCAAAATTGGGCGACATGGATCGCGAATTTTTAAAGAAACACCTGGAAGAATCTAATCCCGACAAGAGGGAATGACAACCGGCAGTTCCACGGGTAAAATCACTGGATTCATGCCTTGATAATCCCCACAAGGGCAAAAAGTCACCCGAAAACGGGCGAACATAAGTTATCATTCACCTAATCAGCTTATAGGAGGCGTTATGATCGAAGAACAGAAGTTCAATTATGGCAAGTTATTCCTGATCGGTTTTGGTTTTTTTGGCGTGAGCGTGTTGTGGAGTCTTTACAACACCTATGTTCCCATCCTGCTCGAGAGAAAATTTTTTCTGGACGCAGCCGCGATAGGCTTTTTCATGTCCCTGGATAATATCGCGGCGCTCTTCATCCAGCCACCGGTCGGAGCGTGGTCAGACCGGGTGCGCACGAAACTTGGCAGGCGTTTACCATTCATCGCTGTTGGCGCGCCGGTTGCGGCAGTCGCTTTTGGGCTTATTCCGCTGGCAAACTCGCTGCCCCTGTTCGTCGCCTGCACCGTGACAACCATCCTGGCGATGGCGTTCTGGCGAACCCCGGTGGTCGCGCTGATGCCCGATGTTACCCCTTCACATCTACGCTCGCAAGCAAATGGTATTATCAACTTTATGGGCGGACTCGGTCTGGTTTTAGGCACATCCGTCGGCGCGATCCTTGTCCAGAGAAACGCGGCATTTCCCTTCTGGTTTGGGTCGCTGTTGGTTTTAGTCGCGGCAGCATTGGTGCTTATTTTTGTGCGTGAACCCAAAGTTTATGATGACAATGTCGAAACGGAGAAACCGGACTTATTGAAGAGCATAAAAGAGCTCGTCACCAGCAGGCACGGAGATGCCATCCGTATTTTCCTGGCGATCTTTTTCTGGTTCATCGCCTATAACGCAATCGAAGCTTTCCTCTCCTTGTATGGTGTCAATCACCTGGGGCTGGACGATTCCGGCGCGGGAAGGCTGATCACCAGCGTAGGCGCTTCGTTCCTGATTTTCGCCATTCCAGCTGGCTTTATCGGAGCTAAACTGGGGCGCAAGAAAACCATCTCCATCGGATTGATTATCATGATAGCAGTGCTTTTGAGTGTCTATTTCATCCCGAAAGAAACCCTGCTCCAGTCTTATGGCTCGCTGCCCTTACTGGGAAGTTTCATGAACCTGACCATCCTGCTGCTCGCGGCTGGAATTGGCTGGTCTTTAATCAACATCAACTCTTTGCCTGTAGTCGTGGATCTCACCGATCGTGCACATATCGGGACATTCACCGGGTTGTATTACCTCTTTTCCACCCTGGCAGCCATCGCCGGACCGAATATTAACGGTTGGATTGTGAAGCTTACAGGCAACAATTATTCGTCCATCTTTGTAATCGGTCCGATCTTCATGGCAGCCGCGCTTGTCATGGTTTTGGGCATGCACTCCGGGGAAGCAACCCCCGAAGGGTCAGTTGAAGCACAAGGTTGACAATTATAAATGCTTGCAGAATCAGGTGCGTTAAACTATACTTAACCATCGAACCGACCTGCATAGTGCGGAGATTATGTAATGAAGAGGAGAAATTCATGCGCAAAAAGTTAGTGTTAATCGTTTCCTTGTTACTGGTCGCATCCATCGCTTTGGCTGCCTGCCAGACAACCACCCCACCTGTCGGCGAACAGCCGCCAGCTGAGGATGGCATCAAGGTCTGCCAGATCACCGATACCGGTGGTATTGACGACAAATCCTTCAACGCCACCGCCTGGAAAGGCATTCAGGACGCTGTGGAGTTACATGGTGTTGAAGGCAAATTTCTTGAATCTGAAGAGGTTGCCGACTACGAGAAATTCCTCAATGCTTTCCTTGAAGAAGATTGTGACCTGATTGTGACTGTGGGCTTCCTGATTGGTGACGCCACCAAGGCTGCTGCAGAAGCGAACCCGGATGCCAAATATTCGATCGTTGACTATAACTACGATCCTGCCATCGCCAACGTGGTCGGTCAGATTTTTGACACCGACGAAGCTGGTGCCCTGGCGGGTTACCTGGCTGCAGGCGTTACCAAAACCGGCATCGTCGGCACCTTTGGTGGTTTGCCGATTCCAACCGTGACCATCTTTATGGATGGCTTTGTTAAGGGCGTAGAACTCTACAACCAGGCAAAAGGCACTGAAGTAAAAGTGTTGGGTTGGGATGTTGAAACTCAAACTGGTCTGTTCAGCAACTCTTTTGACGATCAGCAAAAAGGCAACGAGCTTGCCAAGAGCCTGATGGACGAAGGCGCCGACATCATCATGCCCGTAGCCGGTCCTGTTGGTTTGGGCGCTGCTGCCGCAATCAAAGAACGCGGTAATGCTTACCTGATTGGTGTTGACTCTGACTGGGCGCTAACAAGCCCCGATTATGCAGACATCATCCTCACTTCCGTGATGAAACTGATGGACGCCACCACCCTGCAGGTTATTGAATCTGTCATCGATGGTACTTTTGTTGGTGGCGATGTAATTGGTACACTCGCCAACGGCGGTGTCGCAATCGCACCTTACCACGAGCTTGAGAGCCTGGTTCCTGCTGAACTCACCGCGGAAATCGAACAGCTGAAAGCTGACATCATCTCCGGCGCAGTAAGCCTGGACTAAGCGAAAATATTCGTAAACATAAAAGGCTGGGTCTTTCCCCAGCCTTTTGTGTTTTCAGAGTGCGGGAGACCGTGGCAGGTCTCCACTGCGGATGCGCGTAAGGGCGGGTTGTCATGCCGTCCCGCGAACAACCGTAGGGCGAGACGTTTGTACCGGCGAAGTAGGTATTGGAGGTGCCGGACTATTCCATTATCGAGAGTGTATCGCGCCTCCATTCCGCCGTTGTGTGTGGTCGTTGTGATCGGCGGATTGAGGGGGAAGAACATCGCCGGCACACCAATGTCACAACCACCTCAATACACGGCTTCGCCGGTACAGATGTCTCGCCCTACGAAAAGATGGCTTCGCCGGAACGGGACAAGCCGCGTTCCCTACAACAACACCGAGAGGGAACGGGACAAGTACTGCTCGCTGCGCTCGCAGCATCATGACCGCGTTCCCTACGGCGATGTT
>DHRN01000008.1 GCA_002411175.1 Anaerolineaceae bacterium UBA5311
TTACCACTTGGCGACGCCCGCGTGGGCTCTATTTTAGTCGATTTGAGTGCAGGCTGTCAAATATATTTGACCGTCAATAAATGCAAGCAACTAGAGTCTCAACTATATCGATTTATCTCTTACTTAAAGCCAAATCGATGCTACTTGATTACTATATCTGATATCATCAGCGTCCCACTTGACCCACTATCCGGTGTCGCAACACCAAGAGATATCTGAATATACGCCACGTCTGAAGGATTAATAGCCAATAAGTTCTCATTGAGTTCCTCATGAACATCTATTGTGTAATTCTTGTACACTTGATCGGAATTTATCTGGATGTTATGTTGAGTGTTCGTATCGCTTACGCCTTCAGGGGCACCGTAAAAAGCCGTGCCTGTGAAGAAGCTCTCATCGACATTGAGAATTCGGGTAAAACCAAGAAATTCCTGGTTTGCGTCATAATAACCCAAGACGATGATCGCATATCCGGACCCGTTAAAAATCCACATGGGACCCGATGTGTTGGTCATCTCAAACGTCGCAGAAAAAGTAACCCGCGTGGTAGGAATCGGTACCATTTGCCGCATTGCCAGGTTCCCGAGTCCCTCCTGGTTCATCCAAAGCTCACGGTCAAAGTCGCTGTTGTTCGATTCGCGGATGCTCATCTTACTACTGCCGCCTTCGTCTACGAGCTCTCTTTCCCAATATTCATATCCATCCAGAAAATAGCCATTTTTCACCAGGTTGTCCGGGTCGGGCGTGGACGCAGTCGGTTCAAACGGAATCTCAATCGTTGTTGGTTCAGCTTCATCAACCTCCTCTGGTTCAACAACCTCAACACCCCCCGACTCAAGAGCCTCAGTCTCCTCAACTTCTACAGCAGGGGTCGGCACGATAATTTCTTCTGTTTCCTTAACCAGAATTTCTTCAGTTGGCTGCTTTTGCGGCGATTGGACAGGTTGCTCAGGGAATTGAATGGGTACACATGCTGTTATAGATGCCAAAAATAGCATAACGACAAGAAATCGAGCTTTTGTTTTCATTATTCCTCCTGTTGCCCGAGTTATAAAACGATTGTATCACTAAAACTCAGTTTTTTAGCAGCTCCAGCAAAATTTCCCGCGTCAGTTTTGGGTCGGCTTTGCCGCCAGTGGCACGCATCACCTGCCCCACAAACCACCCCAACAGGCTCTCTTTCCCAGCCTTAAAATTAGCCACCTCGTCAGGCGCGCCTGCCAAGATAGCTTCAATCTGGGTTCGCAGGGCACCGCTATCGGCAATCACCGCCAAACCTTCTGCTTCCACGATCTCAACCGGGTCGCGCCCGCTCTCCTCAACCTTACGCAGCAGGTTCTTTCCTGTGGCGGCGTTAATCTTCCCTTCTTCTACCAAACGGATAATCTCTGCGAGAAAGGCAGGGGTTAATATCAGCTCAGCCGCGGTCTTATCAAGGTCGTTCATCAAACGCGTAAGGTCATTAATCATCCAATTTGAGATGCTTTTTTCTCCACCACCAAAGCACTTCACAGCTGCTTCGAAATATTCCGAAAGGCTCCGCTCCCCGGTCAATATCTCCGCGTCATAGGCAGAGAGCCCATACTCCCGTTCAAAGCGCTCACGTCTCACCATGGGCAGCTCGGGCAAACCAGCCCGTATCGCTTCAATTTTCTCTTCGCTCAATACCACAGGCAGCAGGTCTGGCTCCCGGAAGTACCGATAATCTGCCTCGCTTTCCTTCGAGCGCATCATGGTCAGCTTCCCACGGTCGGCATCCCAATCCAGCGTGTATGATTTCACTGTTCCGCCCGATTCAACCAGTTCAACTTGCCGTTTCGCCTCTTCACCAATCGCCTGCCTGACAGCATCAATGGAATTAACGTTCTTTATCTCAGTTTTGGTGTTCAAAACCTCGCTGCCCCGCTTCCGAATGGAAACATTGGCATCACAGCGCAGGTGTCCGCGCTCCATATCAGCTTCAGAAACACCGATCCAACGCAGCAATTGGCGCAGCTGGATCAAATATTGAGCTGCCTCATCCCCCGAGCGCAGGTCTGGCTCGGTTACCATCTCGACCAATGGTACACCGCAGCGGTTAAAGTCGACCAACCGTGTGCCGTGCTCGATTTTTGTCTTGCCGGCATCTTCTTCGAGATGTAATTTATGGATTCTGACGTGCCTGGTTTGCCCATCGGGCATCTTCAGGTCAAGGCAGCCGCCTTTGCCAATCGGCTGGTCAAACTGGGTGATCTGATACCCCTTGGGAAGGTCCGGGTAAAAGTAATTTTTGCGATCAAATCTGCTCTCCGGGTTGATCTCGGCATGCATTGCTGCCGCCAACGCAGCCCCCTTTCGCACCGCTTCCTCATTCAAAACCGGCAGCACACCGGGCAGCCCGCTGCATACCGGGCAGATGTTGGTATTGGGCTCGTCCTCCCATGAGTCCGCCTTACACGAGCAAAAAATCTTGGTTACTGTATTCAGCTGGATATGAGTTTCCAACCCGATAATTACTTCATAATCTTTCATGCCTGCACCTCTCCACCCAGTGCCTGGGGTCTCACCTTTCGCCAGGCGTCATCCTGGGTTTTTTGCTCGAAGGCTCGTCCAATTCGCAAAATCATATCTTCGCAAAAATCATTGCCGATCAGCTGGATACCAATTGGCAGCCCGCCATCATCCAAACCTGCCGGGATGGTGACTGCCGGCACACCGGCATGGTTGCTCGCGACAGTCATCTGATCGGAATACTGCATCAGCAGCGAGTCACCAAAAACGTCTTTGCGTTTAAATGCCGTGGCGGCAGTGGTTGGGGTCAGCATCGCGTCCAGACTGAACTCACCAATTGGGTCAAAAACCCGGTCGAAATCCCTCCGAATCATCGCCCTGACCTTCAACGCGTGCTGATAATAGTCGGACGAATATCCCGCTGCGGATAAATACATGCCCATCAAAATGCGCAGTTTTGGTTCGGGTCCAAACCCCTCCGCGCGAGTTCGCCGGTAAAGTTCTTCCAAATTCCGCACTTCGCTTTTCGTACGATATCCATATTTAACCCCGTCAAAGCGATGCAGGTTCGAAGCTGCCTCAATCCGGGAAACAACAAAATATACCGGGATGCCATAGCGCGTGTTGGGCATGGGAACGTTTTCGACGATTTCCGCACCGGCTTTTGCAAGCACTTCGGCAGCTCGCAGCACGGCATCGTGCACTTCTTTCTGAATCGGTTCACGGTGAATCTCACCGGTCTCCAGGTCGGGGTAATAAACTGCTTCATAATCCGGCGAAAGCCCGATGCGCAGTCCCCTGACATCCTGTTCCAGGGCTTGCAGATAGTTTCCGACCGGTCGAACTGAAGATGTGCTGTCTTTCGGGTCCTGCCCTGCCATCGCCTGCAGCATCAAGGCGGCGTCGCGTACATCTCTCGAAATCGGACCCGGACAATCCAGTGAGGACGAAAACGCGATCAGCCCCAACCTGGAAATGCGCCCGTAGGTCGGCTTCAAACCGACCACGCCGCAAAAAGCAGCTGGCTGGCGGATCGAACCGCCCGTATCTGTACCTAACGACAGCGCGGTTTCCTCAGCGGCAACGCTGGCAGCCGACCCGCCGGAAGAACCTCCGGGCACATGTTCAGTATTCCAGGGATTGTTTGTCGACGGCTGATATGCGCTTGATTCGGTCGACGAACCGAAGGTAAACTCGTCCAGGTTGACCTTTCCCAAAATCACCCCGCCCGCGTCGATAAGTTTTTGGACTGAGGTGGCTGTATATGGCGCTTCGAAGTTCTCCAAAAACCTGGAGGCAGCGGTTGTGGTGGTCCCTTCCACGCAGAAAATATCCTTGATCGAGATGGGCACTCCTGCCAACATTCCCGGATCTTCCCCATTGGCAACCGCTTCATCCACCTTTTTGGCTTGAGCTAAAGCCATCTCTTCGGTCACCTGGATAAAAGCGTGCACTTTTCGTTCTTCTTCCGCTGAGACCTGGTATGGAAGCAAACTCCCGGGGATCCCATCAACCTTCCGGATTTGAGCCAACGCTTCTTGTGTAACCTGGCTGGCTTTCAGTTCTCCGCCCCTTACTTTTTGGGCTATTTCAAAAGCACTTATTGAAACCAGCTTCATCTCGCTCCCTTCACATCCGGTACCGCGATCATGCCATTCTCGCTCTCCGGGGCAAGCGCGATGATCCGTTCAGGACGAGGGAAAGGCACCCAGCGGTCAGCCCTCGGTGCAGTGCCCTCAGGTTCAACGCCGTGCAATGAGGGTTGCACGTCCTCCGGGATGGGGACCTGGCTCAAGCTTTCCACCGAGGCGAGCTGGTGGTTCATCTCTTCAAAAAGGTAGGAGCTTTCTTCGTCAGTCAGTTCCAAGGCTGCCAAGCCAACCAGTTTCTCAAACAATTCAGGGGTAATTCGTTTTACAGTCATATTTTTTCCTCAGCTTGTACTGGGCAAATTATACCGTAGCAAACCTCGCATAGGGGAGAGCCACCTCAGACTCCGCTCATAATCACTCCGGATATGTTGTAACGTTCCTTCCGGAATATTCACAACCAACATAGCGTGAAACGGAAGAGGGTCATGACCGCGTTCATTTCGGAAAGGGGCTTCGCCGGAACGGGAGAAGCCGCATTCCCTACAAAAAAATGAAAGCGGGCTTTCCGCTTCCATTTATTCTGTTCATAATCGGTCAGCTGTTTACTTTTCTGTTGTCACCAAGGTCCCCACCGTTTCACCATGAATCGCAGCCATCAACGCGCCAGGCTCCCAGAGGTTGAGCACCAGAATCGGCATGTTGTTATCCATACACAACGAAATAGCCGTGCTGTCCATCACATTGAGCCGTTGACTGATCGCATCTATGTGGCTCAAACGATCGAAACGAACCGCATCTTCATGCACTTTCGGATCCCGGTCATAAACGCCATCCACCTTGGTAGCCTTGATGACCACATCCGCGCCAATTTCGGTTGCCCGTAAGGCAGCTGCTGTATCGGTGGAGAAATAGGGGTTTCCTGTGCCGCCGCCAAATATTACCACGCGACCCTTTTCAAGGTGTCGGATCGCCCTGCGGCGAATATAAGGCTCTGCGACCGTGCGCATCTCAATTGCAGACATCACCCGGGTAACGACATCGATTTGCTCAAGCGCGTCCATCAGTGCCAGGGCGTTGATCACAGTTGCCAGCATGCCCATATAGTCCGCTGTGGCACGATCCATCCCCACGTTTTCACCGGTGGCACCGCGCCAGATATTGCCAGCCCCGATCACAATCGCCACATCCACGCCGGTTTCGTGAACATTCCGGACCAGCTGTGCGATGTGGTTGGCTTGCGCCGGCGCGATTCCAAATCCACCTGGTTCAGCCAGTGCCTCACCCGACAATTTCAACATGATCCGATTGTATTTATTCGCCTGCACCTTTTCGCTCATGTGACCTCCGATTTTTCTGTATGGTTGTAAAAAAAGAGCCAACCCCTGGTTGGCTCTGGATTGCTTAATCAGCTTCTTCTTCTGTTGGCTGGGTGGTTTCACCCAGTGCCCAGCGCACAAAGCGCCGCACCACGATGCGTTCGCCCAAAGAAGCAATTTTGTCGTTGATCAGGTCAGCAACGGTCTTGCTCTCATCACGAATGTACTTCTGATTGAGCAATACGTGTTCATCCATGTACTTTTTCATAAAGCCTTCGACGATCTTGGGGATGATCGCTTCGGGTTTGCCTTCTTCACGCACACGGGCGGTGATGATCGCTTTTTCTTCTTCAATTACATCAGCGGGAACATCTGCTTCAGACACATAGCTGGGAGAAGCCGCGGCAATTTGCAGGGCAATTTCGTGCGCCAGTTCCTTGAACATGTCCGTCTTGGAGACAAAATCTGTCTCTGAGTTCACTTCCACCAAAACCACAAGGCGTCCTTCACTATGGATATAAACTTCCAGGCGACCCTCTGAAGCTTCCCGGTTGGCTCGCTTTTCTGCCTTTTGTAAGCCTTTTTCACGCAATTCTTCAATAGCGGCGTCCATATCGCCTTTAGAATTCTGCAGCGCGGTGCGGCAATCCATAATTCCACAGCCGGTTTTCTCGCGCAGCTCTTTGATCATTTCAATAGTAACTTCCATATCTCGTCCTTTTCAAAAAATCGTAGCAATTATTCTTCGGTTTCAGCATCTTCGGCTTCTTCATCAGCCTCATTTTGCTGTTTTTCAAATACAATCTTTGCGCGTGTGCTCTCGCCGAGCAGGTCTTCGTCATCCAGCTCTTCCTCATCCTCGATCTTGCGTGAGATGACAGAACGGGTGGGGATGATTTCTTCTTCCTCTTCTTCGTCCTTGCGCATCATCCTGCCTTCGATGACTGCATCAGCCATGTGACCGATAAGCAGCTTGATCGCGCGGATAGCATCGTCGTTGGAGGGAATCACATAATCGATGTCAGAGGGGTTACAGTTGGTATCCACCATGGCGATTATGGGAATATTCTTCGACACCGCTTCACGAACGGCGGTATCTTCACGCTCAACATCAACAATAAAAAGCAGGTCGGGCAGGGTTTTCATGTTGCGAATACCGCTCAAACGGGTGGTGAGACGATTGATCTCGCGCTCCAGCAACAGCCCTTCTTTTTTGGTCAGACGATTAACGTCGCCGGTTTCAAACATTTTTTCCATGCGGGTCAGGGCAACAATACGCTGCTGAATGGTCACCCAGTTGGTCAGGGTGCCCCCGAGCCAGCGCTGGTTGACGTAGGGCATGCCGCAGCGTTCTGCTTCCACCTGGATAGTTTCCTGTGCCTGGCGTTTGGTGCCCACAAAAAGGACATGACCGCCATCGGCAACTGTGTCGCGAACTACCTTGTATGCTTCATCCAGCAATTTGACCGTTTGCTGCAGGTCGATAATATGGATACCGTTGCGTTCTGTGAAAATATAGGGACGCATTTTCGGGTTCCATTTGTTGGTTCTGTGCCCGAAGTGGACACCGCTCTCGAGCAGAGCTTTCATTGATACATTTGGCATGATAACTCCTTTGCGTTATGCCTCCGCCTGGTTTTACGAAGCTCCGAACCCCTGCGGGCACGCGGGAACTTCTGACCCAAGGCGTGTGTAATAGTGTCTCCGGATTTCTCCAGAGCGGTGTGTAGTATAACACGAATTTTGAGACTGCAAGAGGGAAAAATCGGGTTTTCGACAGGCTGGTCGATCGGTTGGCATAGTCGTGTAATAACCTGGACCGGGGATGTTTCTGTAACGAGCACCTGTGCTCCAACCTGCCAATACGGGTTACGGAACAGCCGGGCGTATGCTGTTGGCTCGCAATCACAGCTTGCAGACTACTCTAAAATCAATTCCCATATGTGCACATGCGTAGGTTCGGGCTCATTAATACTCTCTATCCACAATGTCAGACGACTCACCTTGTATACCGCACCAAATTCCACCGAAATTGGTCGGATATGGTCAGAAGAAGAAGCTGTCTGCGTGAAGATGAATTCTTGTTCACTCCCGGTCTGCCCAACGGTAACAGAAAACCGTGTTGCCGGGGCTCCGATCATGGCGGTCACTTTGCTCAATTCCACCGGTTCCGGGAAATCAATGCTAATCTCGAGCGGATTAGCCTCAAGGGTTCTCATCGGTGTGGCATTATTCCCGTCGAATATATGCGCGATCGTGCCCAGGTCCAGGCGTGAATAGCTGATGGTCACACGCTGACCAAAAAGGTCAAACTCGCTAACCTCAGGCTGCCTTCGTTCCTTCAGCTCAGCTTCAAAAATTTCTTCAGCCCCTGACGAATATGCCAGGTTCAAAAAATAGAAACCTGTGCGCCCATCAGGCCATGCCAACGTGTCGACAATCTCAACTTGATCAAACTTCGGGTTTGTTATCAGCCAGTTGTATTCATCCGGAGTGCTGATAAACACCTGGTCGGGGTCAATCTCCTGGTAATACAGGTCGAATTTTTCGAGCGTGCCAAATTCGACCGGCAGGGGATCTCCCATGAAAAAGCGCATGATGATATCAGTGTTGTTCGCCCAGGTTGGGCTGAGCATAAGCTGCGCGTTTGGATTTTCCCGCTTATATATGGCGATTTTCTGGCTGAGTTGTTCCCCGCCCCACTGCATGCCATAGAGTCCGTAATCCGGATACCAAAGCGGACCCTTAACGACGGCATACCAGCTCATCCAAACCGAAAAAACACAGATGCCAACCACCGAAACAAATAAGGGGATTTTTTTGAGTGCCAGTTTGCTGGAGATATATTCGATAGCCTGGTTCAACCCTATCAGGATCATTGCGCTGAAAGGCACCGTCATCACTAAAACGCGGGTTATGGCGATCTCAGCAATTGCCGCCCCTAACGGTCCAGTCAATAAGGCAATCAGCGCCAGTCGGTATGCGGGCTCTTTCCTTTTTTTGAGGCATTGCCACAAACCAATCAAAAAGAATGGCAGGAAAAACCAGGGCAAATGACCAAGCCTCTTCATTTGATGTCGAACCAGGTCGGTCTCGTTGGGCAGGAACCAGTAAAACGGGTTGAGCCCCTGCAGCCATTTGCCCAGGAAAATGCCCAATTTGTTCAGCAGGGGTATATTGCTGAGCCAGTATGATCTCAGCAGGTGCAGCTGTGTCTCCAGAGCCTGTTGGTGATTCATTTGGAATATAAAATAGGGAGCAGATATGACAACCAGTATTAGCAGCCCAATCAAAATGCTTTTGTTCTCTTGAAAATGATAGCGCCAGTCAATAAATAGCAGCGCCAGCCCGGTCGCAACCACCACCAGTTGCAGCGGTGCGTAGGCGTAGAAGGCACAAGCGCCAAAAATCAGTGCAAGCGGTAAGTTTTTTCGACTTTGCAGCCGGTATCTGAGGTAGAAGAACAGGAAGAGACTATAAAAGCTTACCCCCAGAGAAGTCTCGAAAGCCGTGCGGGAATGCAAAAACCAGGCAGGCAAGGCGCTGATGATCAGAGGTGCCAGCCACCAATATTTACGTTTCGCGAAATCGCGCGCCCATAAAGAGACCGATAAAGGGAATACCGCGCTGATCAGTGTCGGCAAGCCGCGTGTAAGCCAAACCGAGCGCGGCAGCCAGGCAATCAAAACCTGCAGCCAAACTGACAACGAGAGGTTGAATTGCGGTCCGTTTTCGAAATAGACCGGGAAGGGGTTGCCGTTGATATCCCGAAAACCGCGGTTGATCAGGTCGAAAGCCGACATTGTCTGGATGGCTTCGTCAGAAAAAAAATAGATTGGGAATTTATCAAGCGCAACGAACCGGGTCAGCAGATAAACCACCATTCCGACCCAGAAGAGCATTCGGGAGGTTTTGGGTTTGGCGGGTGTTTTCTCCTGAACAGACATACTTTGATTTTACCTTGTCAGCCTGAACTTATGCCTGTCACCGTCAACCTTAATCTGTCATCCAGAGCTTTAACCTGTCACCGTGAACCTTAATTTGTCATCCCGAGCCGAAAACCTGTCATCCTGAGCCTAAAACCTGTCATCCTGAGCGAAGCGAAGGATCTTAACTCTTTTCCGCTCCCCGCTCCCCGCTCCTACCCCTTCCGCAGCCATAGTAACAGCGCGGTCAAACCCAACCCATCCTCAATCTCATGCCGATCTATCATCCCCTCAATCTCACTAAGCGAAAACCAACTTACTTCGCTAATTTCGTTCGGGTCATAGGCACCTGTCTGCTCTCCAGCCTTGCAAAAAACGATATGGAAAAGTTTATTGCTGCTCCCGTCCTGCGGGTAATAAGAATATGCCAACCGATGTTCGCGCGACTCAAAACCAGTTTCTTCTCTTACTTCACGGTGAGCTGAAACGAAAACTTCTTCACCCTCGTCCACTCCCCCCGCCGGGATACTCCATGTGCAGGTATTGATCGTATAACGAGGCACGCGCACCATCACCACTCGCCCCTGCTCATCCTCAACCACCACCCCCACTGCCGGGCGGGGATACTCAACAAAATGAAAGCGTTCAATCACAAA
Source organism: Anaerolineaceae bacterium UBA5311 (assembly GCA_002411175.1). Taxonomy (GTDB): domain Bacteria; phylum Chloroflexota; class Anaerolineae; order Anaerolineales; family Anaerolineaceae; genus Mesolinea. Next base: position 9,981 of record DHRN01000008.1, read on the forward strand.
ACCATTCGGCTGCCGCACGCGGTCGAGATGCAAATTCAAATATTCACTTTCATAAATAGTCTGCCTGCCCAGTAGTTTGGGCAATTGATTGTTTTCGGTCATTCCATCATTTTCCCGGCATTTCACTCAACAAGCCTTCCGATTTCATCCGAGAGCGCATCAAGTTGCGAGCGCACTCCCTGCAGGGTTTCACGGTCTGAACCAAGGCGTTCTTGCTCTTCGCGCACATAATCGACATAAGGAGAAATATTTACCGCCAGCCGTTTCGCAGCAGTATCAGCTTCCCGGTTGAAGGTTTTCGCCAGGGTTTCTTTTAAATTCGTGCGGATTTCTTTCATTTTAACTGCGAAATCTTCTTTGGCTTTTTTTCGTTTGTAGGGAATCACAAACAACCCCAAAAATGCCAGTGTGCCTGCGGTGACGATTCCGGTCACATCCAGCGCTTTTGTAGTCAAAATCGTCGCCACCATCGCTCCCACCCCCAGCGCGCCAATGCCAAACAGGGCGGTTTGAGCAACCGATTCCTGCACGTAGTCACCCAACTTTTCGGCTTCCTGCTTGCGGTCATAGCGGTTTACGATCAAACGGATCGTCTGGCTAACGTTTTCGATCAGATCCTGCCGGCGTTCCGATTGCGGTGATTCAGAGCTGGGCAGCTCACGTTTAGCCTGCTCCTGGCGCCGTTCCAGCGACGCCGCCACCTGGTACCAGACATTCAGGTCTTTGTCGACCAACCAATCGATCATGTTACGCACCTTGCCATCGATTGCAATCGAGACATCCCCCTGCACTTCTTCCTTAAATTGTTCTTTAACCTGGTCTGTTTTGGCGAGGTTGAAGATGTTGGTCAATTTCATCGTGCGTTCGAAAAAATCGTTTCCGCGGTTTTCATAATTGATCAGGATGTTTTCCACCTCAGCCAGGCGCGGTGGCAGTTCCTCATCCAATTCTTTGCGATAGTTTTCAACCATCCCCTCCAGCTCTCCGGTCAGCCTGACATCCTGCTGCAAATCGCTGATCTGAACTTCTATCCTCTCTGCGCCGGTTTTTTGCAGGCTCAAAGCCACACCAATCGGATTTCGCAGCTTGAGCTCAAGCCTGGTTTTATTATCCAGAGTCTTGGTGATGTAATTTTCAAGCTCAACAACGCCGCTTTCATTCCGCAGTCGCTCAACCTCTGCCAGGTCGTCTGACTTGTGGGCTTTTTGCGCCAGGCGCGCCGAAACCAAAAAAACCTCCGGCTTGTAACCTAAAATCAACTCAGCATTGCTGCTGACAAAGTCTCTGACCTGCGTTTTTGCCTCGTCACCTTCCAAAATATCGGCTTTGTTGACCACCATCGTGATCTTCTTGCCCCAGGTCAGAATCCCTTCCAAAAAAACTCGTTCGCTTTGGGTCATCGGGCGGTCCGCGGAGGTAACAAACAGCACCAGGTCAGAACGGGGAACGTAATCGCTGGTCAATCGCTCGTGCTGCCGGTTGATCGCGTTGGTACCCGGCGAATCGACGATATTCAGCTCTTTTAGCAAAGCCAACGGATGGGTCACAATCGCAAAACCCTCATCCACAACCGTTTGGTTGAAGCTCTCCCCCCAGCGCAAAAGCGTAACCCGCGCGGTGGTCGGGGTAACACCTTCTTCCAATACGCGATCTCCCAACAGGGCATTGATCAGCGCGCTTTTTCCAGCGTTAAACTCACCTGCGGCGACGATCAGGAAGAGCTCATCCAGTTGATCAATCGCGCTGCGCAGTTTTTCCAGGTCTTCGCCTGGCAAATTAAATTTACTCAGGGTCGTATGCATATCGTTCAGACTGCGTTTTTCTTTTTGCAAAAACAAAATTTCTTCGTTGGAGAGGAAGCCTTCGCGCATGTGTATCCTTTCGGGGTGTGAAAACTGACCCGTTAATTTTCTCATTATACCTTTATGGGAGGGTCTGACAATTACAACTAATTACATTCACCCAGATAAACGGGAGCATTGCTGTGTTTCAGGTCTTTGAGGACTTCTCTTAATCTCACCGGGTAGAAATTGGCTTCATCCAGCTGCTCCAGCCCCACCCAGGCGACCCCTTCCTGGTGTGGATCGGGGATGTCGCCGTTTTTGGGTTGGTATTTTTCAGCCAATTTACACTTGAACAAAAACTCCACCTGGTGGATGTTGCGATCTTCGAGGGCAAACCCGTGTTTTTCTGAAAGATACTCGCGAATATGCAGCAGCCGACCTATTTTGACTTTGGCGCCAATCTCTTCGAACACTTCGCGCTTGAGCGCCTGGTGCAGAGTCTCGCCGTGGTTTTGTCCGCCCCCGGGTAAAACCGTGTATGTTCCGCCGTTGTCTTTCTTGCGTAAAACCAACAGTCTGCCATCCTGGATGATGATCGCTTTAACCGAATTGCGCAGTTTCTTATTCTTTTTCATACCGTTAGGATTTTACCGCAACCCAGCCTGTCAGGTGATGAAAACATTCTTCATATCGTCCATCACCCGGGTTTTGACCCTGTCGCAGAGCTCCGCCATGGGGTCATCGGGCGGGAAGAGCAATTCTCCTGGAATGCCTGCAAAGTCACTCCCCCAGAAAGAACGGTCGTTCGGAATCGAAAATTTGGCAACCAGTCGATTGTTGAAATCGAGCTCCGATTTGTCCGTATATCCACGGGTGATATCCAGCGTTGACGCCTGGTAAGCTGCCTGGAAGTGCGGGCGCTGCGCCAGTGGCGGGCAATTTACAAGCAGGTTCACGATTACCAGGTCGTGCTCGCTAACATAGGTTATCCGGTTGGTCGGATAGGGCAGCGCGAAAACAGCCACGACACCGCGTTCTTCCTGGTTCTTATATTGCGCGAAGCTGGCTGCAGCTTGCAAACTTAGCGTGAAATCCAGCAGCGGCGTGTCACAAACACCATAATGCTGCAATATGCCCCAGGCAAGATAACTTTTACGCTGAACATCCTGCCTTCCTTCCACCCCGGCATGGTCAAATACCTCGGCGAGCAGAAATTCCGCTGATTCAAGTGTATTAAAGCGTCTTCGTATCTCGTGTGCGGTAAGTACGTCTTTGCGATAAATTGTCGGATAATAGCTGCTGCTGCCAGCTTTGTTGAGATAGTCCTTGTCCTGCCCGCGGAAGAATAGCTGGTAATCCTTATTCAGATAAGCCAGGGATGCCACTTCGCGCATAAGCTCGGGATAAGTGTCGATCGAAAAGGGCGCAACCTTCCTGACCACGTCGTTCCCAACGTGTTTTGCCAAAACAGGTGAGGGGCTTGGTGTTATCGCGCGCATGTCAGACCATACAACTATTTTAACCTATAATTCAGGTTTTGAACGAATAATTCCAGTCTTCTTTACCGCGTTGTTCCTTCAGCTCTGAACAATCACCCATTATTGTTCGCAAAACGGGACAAGAAGTGTTTAAGAAGTACGTTGTGCCCCGCTTTTGGTATCATGACCACGTTCCCTACGAAAAGATGGCTTCGCCGGAACGGGACGAGCCGCGTTCCCTACGACAACATCGCTTCGCCGGAACGGGACGAGCCACGTTCCCTACAACAACATTGCATCGCCGGTACAAACGTCTCGCCCCAAAGGATCACAAAAATGGACATGGGTTTTAGCAAAACGGTGTGTTGTCATCCTAAAGGGATGATTGTCATCCTGAACGAAGTGACACACAGTGTACTTCGTAAGGATCTTACCCATTGACCGACAAGATTCTTCGCAACTGTCGCTCAAAATGACAAAACTCCAGATTGTTTCGCTATGCTCCCGGTATCATGACCACGTTCCCTACGAAAAGATGGCTTCGCCGGAACGGGACAAGCCACGTTCCCTACGACAATATTGCGTTATCAGCCAATCCTCTTTGTTCCTCAATTTAGTGTGCTGAAAAAAACCGTCTTCCTCTTTGAAATCAGGTTTCTTTTTCAAAAGAACCAGGCTGACTCTTCAGCCAGCCTGGTTCTTTCTTATCTTTTCCCACGTGCCGAAATCTCAGCACGCAGGTCACATCCCTGCCTTATTTGAACATCAAGGGCAGGTAGATCATCTGGAACGGTTTGACCACAATGGTCACAAACGCGTCATCACTCCACTCACCCTGTAAGGTTACCGGGTTCACAGACATCACCAGGTATCTGAAGGTGTCCGTGCCCATGAAACCTGCATCGGGTATGTAGGTGAACGAGCCGTCATCGTTGATGGTCAGTGTGCCAAATTCAGGGCTTTCCATGATTTGTATGGATACGATCTCCTCGGGGTCCAGCAGCACATCGTTCGCCAAAACGCCTTCTGCCGCGTCTTTCACCAAGATTTCATCAGCAAGTGTTTCGTAATAGTCGTCATTGGCTATGACCCATTCGTTCACCGGCGTAACCGTAAGAGTCACAACCGCCAGGTCGCTCTGCAGAGTGCCATCGCTGGCTTTGTAGGTGAAGCTGTCTGTGCCGTTGAAGTATGCTGTCGGCGTGTAGACGAAGGAACCATTCGCGTTCAGGGTCAGCGTGCCGTTGGTGACATCATCAACCAAAATCGCTGTGAGACTGTCTCCATCCACATCTGTGTCGTTTTTCAATACGCCTGGGGCGTTGATGGTCAGTTCTCCACTTTCTTCCACCATGTATGCATCGTCAACTGCCACGGGGGCGTCGTTGACCGCGCTCACGGTGATGCTGACGGTGGCGACATTACTGTCAGCGATGCCGTCATTTGCCTTGAAGGTAAAGCTGTCTGTGCCGTGGTAATTCAGGCTGGGTGTGTAAGTCGCCACGTTGCCGATCAGGCTCACAGTTCCGTGAGCAGGCTGGGTAACGATGGCGTATGTCAGCGGCTGCTCGTCAACATCGGTTGCCACCAGGGTAATGTCGATCGCGGTGTCTTCGGGGGTGCTCACCGACTGGTTCTGGGCGATCGGGGCATCGTTCACCGGCGTGACCGTGATGCTCACGAGAGCGATATTGCTGTCAACAGTGCCATCATTCGCCGTAAAGGTGAAGCTGTCCACGCCGTTGTAATCCAGGTCGGGGGTATAGGTCGCGACATTTCCAACCAAGGTCAAAGTGCCATGTTCGGGCTGATCTACAATCTCGTAAGTCAGCTCGTCGTCTTCAACGTCAATCGCCACCAGGGTAATCCCCACGGCGGTGTCTTCAGCAGTGTTCACAGACTGATCCTGCGCGACCGGGGCGTCGTTCACCGGATTTACAGTGATCGTCACGGTAGCTTCGTCTGTCCACAAGTTTTGAGGAGCAGGATATGTAACCAGCTGGTAAACGAAACTGTCTTCGCCATACCAGTCTGCATCCGGAATGTATACAAAGGAGCCATCGCCATTGAGTGTCAGCTGTCCATGCTCAACAGTCGTCACCAGCGCAGCCGACATAAGGTTCAGGTCCACATCTGTGTCATTTTCCAACACGCCAGGAGCCGCAACTGTCAAAGTGGTATCTTCATCAGTTTCATACTGATCATCAACTGCAACCACCTGGTCTTTCACGTAAGTCACTGTGATGGTTACCGTGGCAAGGTTGGAATCGTCATGACCGTCGTTAGCCTTGTAGCTGAAGGTGTCTGTGCCGAAATAATTGGCATCGGGGGTATAAACGAACGATCCGTCCGCGTCCAGCGTCAGATCACCATTGGCAGGAGCTTCCACGAGCACAGCAGTCAAAACACTGGGGTCAAAGTCGGTGTCATTGGCAAGCACGCCGTCAGCAACACCCACGGTCAAAACCTGGTCTTCGACCACCGTATAAGCGTCATCAAAAGCCACCGGTACAATATTTTCAACAATCAGGCTCGCTTCCAATGTCACCAGCGGATTGCCGGAGATATCAAAAATCTTACCAGCCGGCACACTGAAGACGAACGTTCCAATCCTGGAAGCGACTTCGTTCCCTGCGTAGGGGGTTACCGTCAAAACCAGTCCGCTGTCGTCCACCCCAATGGAACCATAAGGGATGCCAGCCAGGGTTACTTCTGTGCCATCAACCACTGTGACAGCTTCGCTCATGGTGATTTCGATCTTTTCGACGCTGTAGCCTTGTGGGACGGTGAAGGTCAGATCGACGGCTGTGACGTCATCAAACGGGTCAGATCCAATCGCAATCGCTTCATCAATTTCGGGTGCCGTCAGGTCACCTAAATCTCCCGTATATTCTATTTCGTGGTAAACCGTGGTTCCATAAATATCTGTAACCTCCACATAACCCCACGCCGGGCTCCAGGCATCAAACGATTCGCCAAAGATGACCGTCCAGTCAAGGTCGGCTCCCTCAGCGATTGGGTTGCCATTGTAAACCCGATAGAAGGGCGCGCTTGAAAGTTTCGCGGCTGTAATGTAGCCATTATCACGCTGCCAGACGATCTGATCGCCTTCAGCAGTGTAGGTCACAATGCTCTTTCGGTCTGCGTCAAGCATGCCCACTTCAATGCTCTCGATTGTAGTCGTATCAAACAGAGGTACGTATCCCCAACCCAGGTTATAAGCTCCAGGCCAGCTTATGCCCCACGGTCCAAAATCGGTAATGTCAAATATCGGGCTTGTTTCCACCACCATCGTCGCGGTGAGCGTTTCCAGGGGGTTGCCAGCCAGGTCGGTGACCGAGCCAGCAGCGATTGTGAACGTGAATGTGCCAGGGACTCCGGCAGTTTCATTCCCGGGGTACGGTGTCACGGTGATAACGTTGCCAGCGGCAGTCATCGTGCCGTAGGGGTTGCCTTCAAAATAGACAATTCCAGGAGCAACAATCGAAACCGCTTCGCTCATTGTGAAGTCAATATGATCAACCTCATAACCCTGTGGAACGGTGAAAGTCGTGCCGACCATATCCACATCGTCAAAACCTGTTGCCCCAATCGCTTCACCCGAAACAATCGTCGGTGCCGCCAGGTCCTGGCTAACGGTGTATTTGAAGGTGTTTTCAGGGGTCAAATCGTACATCGAACCCCATTGGTTGCCCGCCATATCTTCCAAAACCAGGTAGAAGGTGATCCCGCCGTTGTCAGCAATCAGACCGGAGACTGCTGCTCCAAAGTCGATTACCCAGGTTTGTGTCTCGTCATCATAAGTGACCGAAACACCCTGCGCGGCAAAGAGGGCTTCATCACCGCCATAGGGGTCAGCCTCAGAGGCATACACACTAAATTCAGGCAGTGTGGTTTCCATCGAATGGTCGATTTCCAGTTCGTACAGGTTGTCGTCTTCTGCCTCAATGGTCAGGCTGAAGGTGTCGCCGATGCCCAACAGAATAGTCGAGTCATGCGGCGGGGTCACGCTGACCAGCGTCGGTGCAACGTCGTCCCGAACAAAGGTGTAGGCAAAGGTGTTTTCAGGGGTGGTGCCATACATCGTGCCCCATTGGTTGCCCGCCGCGTCATGCAAGACCAGGTAAAAGGTAACTCCATCGGGGATAAAGTAAGTATTGGTGATTACCGCGCCAAAGTCGATTGTCCACTTTTGCGCGCCCTCATCATAGCTAATGGTCATGCCGGCTGCGTCAAACCCGGCTTTGGCTTCGGCTGAGCCCCAGGGGTTCGCGGCATCAGCATAGACCGTAAACTCTGGCAGCGTTCCTTCATAACTGTGGTCAACTTCCAGTGAATACAGGTTCAAATCAAGCGCATCAACCGTCAGCACAAAGTTCTCACCGCCAGCCAGATAAACAACGCCTCGTTCTGGTGTGACTGCTTCCAAAACCGGGTCAACATCGTCCCGAATCAGGGTGTAGGCAAAGGTGTTTTCAGGGGTCACATCGTACATGGAACCCCAGGTGTTGCCTGCCTGGTCAAATAATACCAGGTAGAAGGTCACGCCATCGGTGATGAAGGTTTCAGTAATCGTCGGACCAAAGTCGATTGTCCAAATTTGGTCATCTTCGTCATAAGTCAGCACAACGCCCAGGCTGGCTGCCCATGCCGCAGAGTCCGGGTCGCCCCATGGGTCATCAGCATCGGCATACACGGTAAACTCTGGCAGGGTTCCCTCAAAGCTGTGGTCAACTTCCAGCGAATACAGGTTGTCGTCTGATGCTTCAACAGTGAGCACAAAATTCTCGCCATCCGCCAGGTATACATCCCCTCTCGGTGGCGTTACTGCTACCAAAACCGGATTGGTAGTGTCATTAATCACCGCTTTGAAGGTCACGTTTTCAGTATGGAAGACGTCGCTCAGAGTCAGAATCAGCCCAACATCGGGGTCAACTTCTCCAGCGAGCACATCAGCCGTAATCGCGCTCACCAGCGTCTTGCCATCATCGTCTTCCCAGTTGCTGCCAAGCAAAGAGCCAGTGGTGTCCCAGGTATAAGTCGTGCCGTCATAGAGAAT
>DHRN01000020.1:0-4000 GCA_002411175.1 Anaerolineaceae bacterium UBA5311
ATATGACCCAGGGCGACATAATCGAAGCGCGGGTCAGTTACCAACCCGAGAGGCAGGACGACATCCCTGCCGATCTTGATCTCCTGCTCGTTGCCAAACTTTGCCCCGCTTACAGATGCGTGTGCGGTCAGTATGGTCGGCAGGTTCGGGTCGGTTTTAGACAGGGCATCGCTGATACAGTCCCGCACGGCGCTTTCGATTACCTTGATCGGGTCATCCTCGTCAGTTTCTCCGCCAGTAATCGCCTGCATCACACCTGCACGGGTTATCCAGGGCAGCGCCAGCACCTGCACAGGCAAATTGTTCATGCGCTCCGGCTTAAGTAACTCCGGATTGTTGGCGACAATGATATGCTCAGGGGAGAGCGTGTCAAACTCCTGCATGGCGTGCGCTTTACGCTGCGAAGGGGAGATATCGTGGTTTCCTGTGAGCAGAATGGTAGGGATCCCTGCTCTGGAAAGACGCATAATCCGGCGTCCCCATTCTCTTTGAAACGTGGGGGCGGGTGAGCGGTCTTTATAGGCATCGCCAGCGAAAATTACCAGGTCTGCCTGCTCGTCGATCGCGGTGCCGATGATTGTATCCAGGCTGCGCAGGAAGTCCATTACCCGTTCAGGAAGACCGGTCTCAGGGTCGTGGGCGCCAAAGTTTGCCATATCAATATGCGCGTCAGCAAAATGGAGGAGCTTAATCATAGATTCATTATAATAGAGAGACCTCAAGTAGTGCTTGAATCGGGCTAACTCAAGCGATGCTTGATAGGAATTCTGCAAAGGCTGATGTAAACTATTAACAAATAAAACCGGAGGAAAAAATGTTTGACAGTAGAAAAATCGGTAAAAAAATTGCAGATTTTCGCAAGGCGAAAGATTTAACCCAACTTGAATTAGCAGACAAATTGCAGGTCAGTTACCAGGCGGTGAGCAACTGGGAGCGCGGCAACAGCATGCCGGATATCAGCAACCTGGTGGAGCTTTCGAAAATCCTGGCAGTGTCCATCGAAGAGATACTTGACTCTGATAAGGAATCGAGGATTGTTAAAAAAATGATTGACAATCCTGAAGAAGTGAACCTCAGAGAGGCTGCTGAAGTGGCTGTGCTGATAAAACCCGCGCAGTTGGAAGGGATCATCGAAAATAACACAGGTTCGTTGCTGGAAAGTGTTACCCTGGTCAGCCTGGCGCCCTACGTCTCTGCGGAAAGGTTGATGGAAATGGTCGGACAGGTGAATTTTACAGATCTGGATTCGATTTCAAGCCTGGCACCTTTTCTTGAGTCGAAAGACCTGGTGAGTATCATCCTGAAACAAAAGAACCTGGCTGGAGACCTGAGTGGTTTGTCCAGGCTGGCTCCATTTCTTAAAAGCCAGGACCTTATTACGATAATCCGTCAAAACCCTGAATTGCTCAAGGACCCTGGTCAAATTAGTGGGTTGGCTCCTTTCTTGGACCAGGATGATTTGGAAGAAATTGTGGACAGCCTGCCCGAAGGCGTGCGAATATCCGAAGACATCGTTTCTCTGGCGCCATTCATGAGCGGTCAGTATGTAGCCAGGCTGGGCAGACGCGCTATCGAGACGGGCAAGAGTACTTTGTTTCAAAGCTTGCTGCCGTTCATGGATACATCCCAACTATAGGTTTTTTGCTGTTCAGCCGGGCAAGGCTATCACTTGCCCGGCTTTCAGTATCTTAATCGGGTAGAATATTCATATGACAGAATACATTCGCCCTCAGATTCTTTTAACTAATGATGACAGCATCGATTCCCCCGGTTTATGGGCTGCCGCGGAAGCGTTGTCCGCGCTGGGTTTTGTGCACGTGGTAGCTCCGCGGGTTCAGCAAACTTCCATGGGCAGAGCCTTGCCCCGGGATTCTGACCATGTCGTCGAAGAGCGGGAAGTGCTGGTTAATGGCAAGCTCTGGCCTGTTTACGCAGTGGGAGGTTCACCTGCCCAGGCAGTGCTCCACGCAGTCCTCAGTTTGATGGATATGAAACCCGACCTGGTTGTCTCGGGGATCAATTATGGCGAAAACGTCGCCTCAGGGGTAACCATCAGTGGAACGGTTGGTGCCGCGCTGGAAGGAGCCTCATTCGGATACCCCAGCCTTGCAATCTCACTGCAAACCGCTGTTCATGAGCATTTTAGTCTCTCGGACAGGGTCGACTTTTCTGTGGCGGCTCACTTTACCGCGTTCTTCGCTGAAAAGCTGCTGCGAAAGCAGATGCCTTTTGATGTGGATGTGCTCAAGGTGGACGTTCCCGCCAGCGCGACCGTTGAAACTCCATGGATTCTGACCAGGCAGTCCAGGCAGCGTTATTTTGAGGCGATCTCAACAACCGACCCAGTTAACGGCAAAAAACACTTTTCTTACCGGGTGCTTCTGGAGGAAGAGAAGATCGAAAAAAACAGCGACCTCAGAACAGTATTGATCGACGAAAAAGTATCTGTAACGCCTCTCAGCCTGGATTTGACCTCGAGGGTAAATTTTGACGATCTGCGCAGGCTGCTGGAAGAATAAAAACCAGTCTGTTTTATATATTGAAGCGGATCTCAAGGATGTCACCATCCTCGACGATGTAATTCTTTCCCTCAACCCTTAAGCGCCCTTTTGTGCGAGCTTCTGCGGTACTGCCGTAGGTTATCAAATCGGCAAACGAAATCACTTCAGCGCGAATGAACCCTTTTTCCATATCAGAATGAATCGTCCCGGCAGCTTCGCGGGCATTGCCGCCCTTTCGCAGCGTCCAGGCATGCACTTCCTTTTCGCCGGCAGTAAAAAAGCTATGCACATTCAACAGATCGTATGAGACCTTGATCAGGCTGGATATGCCCAGCTCTGTGATTCCAAATTCATCCATGAAAAGGGCTGCGTCTTCCGGGTCGAGCGCCATGATGTCCATCTCAAGTTTGGCGGGCAGGCTGACCACCGTGGTCAAGGGGTGTGGGCTGGTGTATTCGATTAAATCCTGGTCTTCAGACTGGTTGAAGAGGATAATTTGCGGTTTTCTGCTCAAAAACCCGAAACTGGCAACAATTTTGTCTTCCTCGGAGGTAAAAACGTAATGACGAAGAGGTTTTTCTTCCAGCAAGGTCGCTTCGAGCCGTTCAAACAGGTCAATCTCATTTTGGATCACGTCCCGCGGACGCGAAACGCCCCGACGATGTTCCTCCCGCAGTTTCTCGAGACGGCGTTCTATCATCACCAGGTCGTTGAGGATAAAATCTGTATCCATGGTTTGGATATCCCGCAGAGGGGCAACTCCTCCTGCCAGATGGGGAACGCTGGCGTTTTCGAACTGGCGCACAATATGTAAAAATCCGTTCATACCAGACAGCTGGTTCACCATCTGACCGGGCAAACCAGCCTTTCCAGCGCTGCCATCCAAACCACCGATATCCGCAAAGGTCACCTTGGCACGGACGGTTTTCTTTGGTTTATAAATTTGCTCAAGCTGATCGATGCGCATATCAGGAACATCAACCACAGAGGTGTGCACCTCCATGTGCCCCGAAGGTATCCCGACAGGGATGTTTGCACCAGTGAGGGCGTTGTAGACCGTGGTTTTCCCCGACTGCGGCAGACCAATAATTCCTAATTGCATTTTTTCTCCAGACTTACATTTTATGCGCGTCTTATTGTACTTCTCATTTAGTTTTTTTGTTTTGGGTTTCCCGCCCCTAACAATTCTCAATATGGAGAAAATGTTTATTTTGTGTGAATGAAAGCGTAGCGTGGGGGACGGCGTGGCAACCGCGAGCAGGGACCAGGAAACAGGGAATAGGGAATAGGAAACAGGGAATAGGAAATTGGAACTGGGTTTTGTCATCCTGAGCCTCTTTTACGTAGTGCTCTTCGAGTGCGAAGGATCTTGTCGATTGGAACAGTAAGACCCTTGTGAATTACATTTACTGCGTGCTTGTCCCGTTCCGGCGAAGCCATCATTCGCGGGACGGCGTGGAAACCGTAAACAGGGAACAGGGAATAGGAACTGGGTTTTG
>DHRN01000020.1:4142-16239 GCA_002411175.1 Anaerolineaceae bacterium UBA5311
GCGAAGGATCTTGTCAATCGGAAGGGTAAGACCCTTGTGAATTACATTAACGAAGTGCTCGTCCCGTTCCGCCGAAGCCGTGTATTGAGGGGGTTGTAATATTGTTGTAATGGCGATATTTCTCCCTCTTAATCCGCTGTGAACATTGCCATACACACCGGCGGATTGGAGGCGCGATACACTCTTGTCAATAGAAATTCCCGGCACCTCCAATCTCGCCCTACGGCTGCTTGCGGGACGGCATGGCAACCGCGAGCAGGGAATAGGGATTAGGAACTGGGTTTTGTCATCCTGAGCCTCTTTTGCGAAGGATCTTGTCGATTGGAACAGTAAGACCCTTGTGAATTACATTTACTACGTGCTTGTCCCGTTCCGGCGAAGCCATCATTCGCGGGACGGCGTGGCATCCGTCCTCTACGCTTGTATGCACATAAAACAACCATTTTTGGGTTTTATGAGGGAAAAATTTATATTATTCCACATTGAGAATTTCCATTCCCGACCTAAAATTGCGATGTATGCTTCCAAAACAGGGACTTCAACAAAAGAGCGCCGCCGGATTTGTGATACCATACCCTGATACTGCGTTCAGAACAACCCGGTGCATGGGTTGGTCTGAAAAACACAGCGCGATTTTAACACCCGGAGGATCATAATCATGAAAAAGTTAGTCATGGTCTTGGCACTGATGATGTTTGTAGTGGTTTCTTGCTCGATGCCGAAACTGGTCAAAGTTACCGATGCGCCAGACCCAACCGCAACAGACGTACCCATAATTACCGAGGAGATAACTGTGCCGACTGCAACCGTTTCGCTCAGCCTGGAAGAAGAAATAACAGAACCGCTTGAGCATGAACGGCTGGCTTTGTTTGTGGAAGAATTTTCGAACGATGACGGCACATGGAATACGGGATATTGGTCAAATGATGCCGCCATGGATGAGATTGTCGATGGTGAATACCAGATGTCTGTCTACGAGCCGGATTACCTCATTTGGAGTGAAACAGTTGCTCCCGGGAATAGCGATGTCGTAATGACTGTAGAAACCCGTTTGGTGAATGGGGCTGTTGAAAACGGGCAAGGTTTTATCTGCAGATATTCTGACCCTGAAAATTTTTACTTCCTCTTTGTCGGCAATGACGGTTGGTATTCAGTCGGAAAGTATGAAAATGATGTCTACTCGAACCTGGATTCAAATTGGGCTCCCGATGGTGTAATTGACCCTGAAAATAATTTTTTGATCGGTATTTGCTCCGGGTCGACGATTGCACTATCAGTTAACGGCACACTGTTAGCTAATGTGCAGGATGGTTCCCTTCCTGACGGCGAAGTGGCATTATACGCGCGCACTTTTGACGGGGGCGAGACCACCATCGCCTTTGACAACTTTGTCATCTATTCGGGTGATAAAGAATTTGTAGATATCGTTGTTGATCTTCCCCAGGGTTATCTGGAGGATGGCACCTTACTTTTTTCTGATGATTTTGAAGATGATTCAGGTCCCTGGGAATTTGGCGACTATGAAGATCTTACGCTGGAAATTATTTATGGCTGGTTGACTTACACCTTGAAGACGGAAAGGTGGATAACCTGGGATGTGACTTCGCAAGTAGACGCAGCTGATGTGCGCATGGAAGCATATTTTAGCAACGATGCAGAAACGGATGATAACTTGCAGGGTTTTGTTTGCAGGTTCCAGGATAATGACAATTTTTACTATCTTGGTTTTGGAAGCGATGGCTATCTGCGCCTGGGTCTGCAACGAAACGGTGAATGGGAAAACCTGATTAACGAGTTCGCTGAAGAATGGATTGACCCCACATTTAATTTTGTAGAAGCCACATGCATTGGCAATCAGCTTAGCCTTTATGTCAACGGAGCTTTGTTTGCGCAGGTGAGTGACCCGAATAATACATTTACGACTGGCGATGTCGGTATCCTGGTCTCGTCTTTTGAAGATCCGAACGTGATTATCAGCGTGGATGATTTTGCGGTTTATTCACTGGAGTAGAAGCGCGATTTTGAAAGGATAAAACCAGCGTAAGTCTTGACCACGAAGCGGGAATGCGTGTATACTTTGTGAACTTGCCGAAGTGGCGGAACAGGCAGACGCGCACGACTCAAAATCGTGTACCCTCGGGTATGTGGGTTCGATTCCCACCTTCGGCATAGGCAAGCCCCTCCAGGCAACGGAGGGGCTTTTTGTTTCCCGGGTTGATTTACAGCGTTGGATTAACTGGCGAAAAAATGAGAAGCTCGCAAAGCTTTTACCCTGTAATCAGGGCTTGCACAGGATTTCCAGGACAGGCTGGGGAGGTTGCCTATTTTTGTTTCAACCGCGGAGTAAGCGGAAAAAGTCAGGCGGATGTTATTTTTTTACAAAGTTTTTACATACAGAGCTGTTTGGTCGTCAAAGATGTGAATGAAACCATTAATTTTAACGATGAAGTATACTTTCTTACCATTCAGGTTAAAGTGCCCAGACCAATGCTGAAGAACGCGAACGCTTGGGCTGTCTCATATCGGAAAAGAAAGGGGTTGGCTATGTCAGGATTTTGAATATAGTTGATATTTCAACCAACTTGTAATTACAAGTGTATAAGTATACCCTGAATTTTCAACTATGTGGTGAAACTCGACAAAACTGCCCCAGAAATTCGTTGCATATCCAGGAAAATCATGCTATACTATCCAACAGAATTTATTGAATTTTAGGCATCGGCTGTAGGGGACCGATGCAGAAGAATCGCCAGTGATGAGGGAGCATATTAGTGGCGATTCTTTTTTAATGGAAGAAGGCGACACTTACCCCATCCCCACCTTCGTTTTCACCACCCCGTTCCCAGCGGGTAATGTAACTCGAGCGACGCAGGGCGTCCCTGACTGTTTCGCGCAGAGCGCCAGTGCCTTTGCCGTGGATGATACGGCTGAAGGGCAACCCGGATGAAAAGCACTTTTCAAGGTAGGTGTCCAGCTCATCAAGCGCATCTTCCACGCGCTTCCCGCGTAAATCCAACTCCATTGGCGGAGGATTAACCGTCGGCAAAGACGTGCGGCTGGGTTTTTCTGTTTTGGGTTTGGATTTTGGAGACAGAGAGACTTCTTGTAACTCAGACCTGCGCGAGATCTCGTGTTCCTCCAGCCGCAGCCGCAAGGCGCCTGCCTGGACTTCGAACTGTTTTCCGTCGATTGCCGTGATAAGCCCCTCAATCCCCAGTTTCTTGATAAATACTTTTTGACCTGTTTCCAGGGGACCACTCGCTTTTTTTGGCAGGTGAGTCTGACGGTAACGACGGCGTTTCTTTTCGGTTTGAGTATGTTCAAGCTCTTCAAGCTTTTCGGTCACTTCGGCAAGCTCAATTTTGCGCTCCGGTTCACTGCGCAGCCGGTTTAACGTACGCTGAAGCTCCCGAACCTGATCACGCAGGATTTCAAGTTCAGATTCTGCCTGGGCATGGGCGCGTTCGAGGATAGCTTCGCGTTCATCCTCCAGCCGCTCCAGGCGTGCTGACAGTTCCGCTTCTTGTTGGCTTGCCGCCATGCGGGATTTTTCGGCAGCGGCATAACTCTCATTCGCCAGGTTTCGTTGGCGGTGTATTTCTTCGAGCAGATCATCCACCTGCAAATCTTCCGGGTTGATCTCTTTGCGGGCTGCATCCAAAATTTCCGGGTCGAGTCCCAGCCTCTGAGCGATTGCCAGGGCGTTGGAACGACCGGGCAGACCAATCATCAGTCGGAAAGTAGGCAGCAGGGTTTCCGGGTCAAACTCAAGGCTGGCGTTGGTCACACCAGCGGTCCCGTGCGCGTAAGTCTTCAGCTCCGGGAAGTGCGTGGCGACAAAACAGGTTATCTTTCGTTTGAGTAAATAATCCAGCACAGCCCTGGCAAGAGCTGAGCCTTCCTGAGGGTCAGTACCCGAGCCCAACTCGTCCAACAAAACCAGGGAGCGCGCGTTGGCACGTTTGAGGATGCGCACCAACTGGGTGATATGCCCCGAAAAAGTTGAAAGAGACTGCTCGATCGATTGCTCATCGCCAATATCCGCAAAAACATCCTGAAAAACCGTAAGACGGGAACCAGACGCTGCCGGGATATGCATTCCAGCTTGTGCCATCAGCACCATCAGACCAATGGTTTTAAGCGTAACCGTTTTTCCGCCGGTGTTCGGACCAGTTAACACGACCGCGAAGGTCTTCTTATCCATTTCAACATCGATTGGAACCACTTTGTCGGGGTTGATCAGTGGATGGCGCGCGCGAATCAGCTGCAATACGCTGCCCGGGTGTCCGGAATCGGGGCGTGGTTCAAAAGGCAGCAATTCAGGTTCGCTGGCGCGCAAATCTTCCGCATAGCGAGCCCGCATGAAAATAAGGTCGAGTTCAGCCATGATCTTGCTGGCCCGACTGAGAGCATCGGCATGCAAGGCGACTTCAGCGCTGAGTTTCTGCAACACGCGCATAATTTCATCCCGTTCGTCCAGCTCCAGCTGACGAAGTTTGTTGTTCCATTCCACGACTGCCAGCGGTTCGATGAATAGTGTGGCACCGGATGAGCTCTGGTCGTGAATGATCGATTTTATCTGACCCTTATGTTCAACCTTCAGGGGCAGCACATACCGCCCGCCCCGCTGGGTGATCAGCGATTCCTGCAGCATCCTGGAGCTGTTTGGGTCGCTGAGATAACGACCCATACGATCCATCAGCCTGGCGTGAGTAATTTTGAGATCAGAACGAATTTGCCCGAGAGCGGACGAAGCGCTGTCGAGCACTTCGCCTCTCTCATTGATTGTTTTGTTGATCAGATCAATCAGACCGTGACCATCCGAAAGTTGTTCGCTCATTTCCGCAAGCAAGGGAACCTCTTCTGCTTTTTCAAGAAGCGTCCGCCGGGCGTCACGGGAGAGAACCAGGCTGTTGCGGATGGCGAGCAAGCTGCTTGCTTCAAGCGTCATCTGATGGTTTGCCTGGTCTGCCAATGGCTGCATGTCGACAGCCCCGCGAAAGTGAACGCCGTCGGTAAGGACAAGCAGCAGGCGTGCCTGGCAGGTTTGCTGCTGCAGCAGCCGGGCTTTTTCAAGGCTGCTGGTAGGTCGCATTCTTGCTGCCAGCTGGTCAGAAAGCTCAAAACTGGCGTAGGAGCGCAGTTTGTCCAACACCTTATGGAATTCAAGCAAAATCAGGCTTTTCGGGTTCATCGCAGCAAGTTTATCACGAACCTGATTTTTTCAATGCCATTAAGAATGTGTTAATGCTGCCGAAGCAGGCAGAGGGTTTGCTATAATGAACAGGTCGAATAATGAATTGCCACACCGAGGAGGAACCAATGAAAATATTGCACAATATCTCAGAATGTCTTACCATGGCGGGAGGTCCGCGCCGGGGCAGCGCAATGGCACAACCCGGACTGATCCGCGATACCGCGGTTGTCATGGAGGGAGAGGTTATTGTCGATGTGGGCGGGTCGGATGAGATGCTGGGCAGATACCCCAACGAAGAACGTATCGATGCCGCCGGCAGAGCGGTTGTACCTGGGTTCGTTGATCCCCATACCCACCTGGTTTGGGTTGGCGACCGGGCAAATGAATTTGAGATGCGCTTACAAGGCAAGACTTACATGGAAATTATGGCTGCCGGTGGTGGGATTTTGGCAACCCTGACGGCAACCCGCCAGGCAGATTTGGAAACGCTGGTTTCTGAGTCCCAGGCACGGGCAGAGCGGGCGTTCAGTTATGGAACCACAACCATGGAAGCCAAAACCGGTTACGGATTAGACCTGGAAACCGAGTTCAGGCAGCTGGAGGCGATCCTGCTTATCGATCAGCAAGGACCGCTGGAACTGGTGCCGACTTATATGGGCGCTCACGCCATCCCGAAAGATTATCCGGGGGGCACGGCAGCTTTCACCGACTGGTTGTGTGAGGTTGCTCTGCCAGAAACGAAAAAATGGTGGCAGGAACATGCGCCGGAGAAACCCCTTCCGTTTAATGATGTGTTTTGTGAACAGGGAGTCTTTGAAATTGAGGACACCCGACGTATCCTGCAGCGGGGTGAGGAGCTGGGCTTCAGGAGCAAACTGCATGCGGATGAGTTTGTAAACCTGGGCGGGGCGAGCCTGGCGGCTGAAATTGGGGCGGTCTCGGCAGACCACCTGGTGAAGACCTCCCTGGAAGATATCAAGCGTTTGGCAGCCTCTGAAACTGTGGCGGTCTCGTTACCCGGCACCCCCTTTGGCTTGGGTCAGCAGGAATATACCCCCGCCAGGGCGATCATCGATGCGGGGGGATACCTGGCATTGGCAACCGACCTCAACCCGGGCACAACCTGGAACGAATCGATGCAGTTTATCCAGGCGCTGGCTTGCAGAACCATGAAACTTACTCCCGCCGAGGCGCTGGCTGCTTCCACGATCAACGCTGCCAAAGCGGTCGGACTGGAGGATAAAATTGGCTCCATTGAAGTTGGAAAACAGGCTGATTTGTTGGTGCTGGAGGTTCCCGATTATCGTCATCTGACCTACCGCTATGGCACAAACCTGGTCGCTGAAGTCTACAAAAAGGGCGTTCGTTATGTCAATTGAGGTTGAAGAGGCAAAAAGTTGGTACGAGGGAGCGGATGAAGTTCACAGTTTTGACCACTTTTTGCGGGTAGAAAAAATGGCAATCCGCATCGCCAGCGCTGAGGGGGCAGATCTCGAAATCGTCGAGGCTGCTGCTTATTTACACGATTCGCGCGGTGCCAGCCCGGAGGATGCCAGCGGAGCGCGCAAAGAACACCACATAACCTCTGCGGAATTTGCCGGTGAGGTTTTGACAAGCAAAGGCTGGAGGCGGGAACGGATTGAGGCAGTACAACATTGCATCCGTGCCCATCGTTACCGCCACGACGGGGAAAGACCCCAAACACTGGAAGCCAAATGCCTGTTCGATGCTGATAAACTGGATGTTCTTGGCGCGGTCGGAGCCGCCAGGACGATTGCCTACGCGGTTTTAGCCGGGCAGCCGGTTTTGAGCGAACCCTCCCAACTCTTCCTGGAAACAGGTAAAAAAGAACCGGGCGAACTGCACAGCTCTTATCATGAATACTTGTTTAAGTTGCGAAAAGTGAAGGACCATCTTTTTACTAAAACCGGCAGAACGATTGCTGAAGAGCGGGATGCTTTTTTGACTGAGTTCTACGAACGTTTGCTTGCGGAATACAGGGGCGAACGCTAAAAACCAATCAGCTTTTGAGGGGTATTTAATATTTTAACCAAAAGGAAGCCCTCTACAGATGTGGGCTTCGCCGGAACGGGACAAGCCGCGTCCCCTACGAAAAGATGGCTTCGCCGGAACGGGATAAGGTATGGCGGATTGAGAAGGCGAATAATCCTGCCTGACGATATTACTCGTCTCCTGAAACTCGCGGTGGTGCTTTAGCCTCTCTCCTCGCCAGGGCATCCCTGCCAGCTTCAATCAACGGGACTAATACCGCAGCGACAAATCCACCCGAGAAACCATTGTTATACAGATTTAATCCTCCGTGCAAGGGCAATACATTTCCAACAACAGCGATATGCAGATAACCGGCAAGCATCCCCACCAGTGCGCCGTATTTACCCGCCATCGGAGCCAGGGTTGTCCCAAATAAAATCGGCACAATCGCTTCACTGGTTCGCAGGTCCCGATGGAAATAGCAGGCAATAGTCGAACCCAGCATAAGTGGGATGCAGTTTCGCGGATGCTTCCCCAATGCGCCAAATCCCGCGACAGTCATCATCGCCCCTGCAACCGGTCCATTCACCGGTCCCTGAAGGATTAAAACAAACCCCAAAGTCAGCAAGCCCATCACGCCCATATTGAATAAAGTCAGCCCACTGCCGTGCATCACCACGAAATCTGAGAGCAAGCGCCCACTGTTCGCGAGCAATTTTGGATATTGACGCACACTCCCCTTATTCAGAATCAATCCAAACAGGAGCAAACTCAAAAAGATTGTCAACAGCAGCAAAATGAGCTCGGTTCGGTGCTGGGTGTCGATGATGCTGACCGGCTGAACATCAACATTGTACAAACGCAGAACAGCTACCGCCATCAGACCAATGATCCCCGCAGTGAAACCAATGTTATACAAGTTGTAACCCTGGTGAAAACGGAGGAAGGAGGCGGAAAGTGGAGGGATGATCATTCCAATGAATAAACCAATTAAAAAGGCTAATGGTAACCCCAAAACCACTTCGAGACCGATTCCATAGGCAAGGTAACTGATCAGCGGACCAATGGCAGTGCCCATGAAAGCTTGCAGCAATAACGTGCGCATAGGGATTTTTCCAATTCGCGAATAGATCATCACTCCCAAAACAATTGGCAGGCTGTTGAAAAGATTTGTTCCAAAAAAGGCGAAACCCGCGGTGGTCAACAGGGCTGCGAGGGCTGTTCCGGTGATGGTTGCTTTCGCCAGGTGGATGACAATCAGCTCAAAGAGCAGCACCAGCGCGACGTTCAACAAGGTCGCGCCAAACCCACCCACTGCCACAAAATCAGAGAAAAGGTGGCAGGTGGAAGCGTTGACGCGCACTAACCCGGCAAACAACTCTGCGGGGCTCGCGGTGAAAAGAGCGATCGCGGTTAACACCAACACCGACACGACAAAAAATCGCATTTTCAGTTTGTGATTCAATTTGAGAATCAGTTCTTCAGGCAATCAAAACCCCTTACTTCGTGGCGCAGGCGATGCAGGGGTCAAAAGCGCGCACAACTCTGCCAACCGCACGTCCGAGCTCGCTGTTGATCCCGTCCGTGCTGACGTAGCGTTTGGCAACCACCATCAACGCGCGGCGTATGGCGAGCATGTTATGAACGGTGGGGATGATAAAGTCAGCGTTTTTGATCAGACCATTTTCAACCTCATAATGGTGCAGCAAGGGTCCGCGAGGAGCCTCGACAAGCCCATAACCAACGCCGTCGCGGGGCGTATAACCAACCTCAGTATCTCCGTGTTCGAGGTCACTTTGAAGCATCAGGCGGGATTTCTCAAGGGCGTAGACAAGCTCAATTCCCCGGCAGAGATCAAAAAACATGATCGCGTGAGCAGGGCGTCCAAAAGTTTCGACAAAACGCTTTAAATAACCATCTGCCTTGGGGGTGCCGAAGGAATTTGTCAGATTGATGCGTGCCAGGCTGTTGGCGCGCAAAATCTCACCCTGGAAGCTGCTGGTTCCGGCATACGAATAGTCGCTATCTTCAACCACCAGATAATCCTCGAATTCTGACGGTGTAAACGTTTGGCAAACATCACCCCTGGGGCACATCAGGTGCAATCGGTTGCTATTAAGGTGGAAGCTGTCCGCTTCTGTAGATGCCAGATAATAAGTCGGTTCGTCATCGCCCCAGGAGCCGATTCGGTCCCCCATTTCGAGCGACAGCTCCCAATAGGTATCAACCAGCCTGTCAGCCACCGGCAGTAATTCGTCGATAGTTTTAATCATCTCATCGGCTTTGGCGCGGGGGATACCGCTGGTTACGCCGCCAATTGTGGTTTTGATTGGGTGGATAAATTGCCCGCCTGCCAGGCTAATCAGGTCTGTGCCGATTTTTCGAATACGCAGAGCCATTTGAGCCAGCGAGAATTGACGTGCTTTGCCTTCTTCCGACTCAGAAAACTCGAAAAGAGAGCTTGCATTGACCCTGTCGGGCATGGTGAAAACGAAAAGCGATGTCGCCTGGTTTTGAATCAACTGACCCAGCAGCAAGACTTCGCGTATCTCTTCCGCAAGCGGTGGAGGTGTGACCCCGAAAAGGTTTTCGAGCGCCTTCACTGAGGCAACCTGGTGGGCGGTGGAGCATACGCCGCAAATGCGCGGAACGATGACTGTGATTTGTTCGGCAGGAACTCCACGAACATAATGACTGAAACCGCGCATCTCCATTGCCTGAAAATCTGCCCGGAATACTTCATCATCATAGATATCGATTACGACGCGGGCGTGCCCTTCAATTCGGCTTAGAGGGTAGGTGATCGTAGTCATCAGATAAATTTATCCTTTGTTCGTAATGGTAAGCTCTCGTCCTGGGTGTAATCGGTGAATTGGTCGAGGAAAAGCGAAAGCCAGGGCGAGTCGAGGGCTTCATTGATCTCTGCCTCCGGGATGTCTGTCATACGTCTGAAGACTTTGCGCAGGTTATCCTGAACGAAGGCGGGCTCCCGGTAAAGGTAGGGGTTCGCCGGTCCGCGGCAGCCAACACAGGCATGCCCAGGTCGGGTGCAAAGCGCTCCGCAGCCCCCGCGCGTCGAGGTTCCTACACAAAAGTAACCCTGGTTTATCAGGCAAATATCCGGCAGGGTCACGCCGCTGCGCATCCCGGTGATTGAGGCAGGGCGCATATCCTGCAATTTTTTGCGACCACACTCCTGGCATACGATCGAAGCGATTTTGGCATCCTCAGCCTGCGTCAGGGCAGTTATGAATAGTTCAGGGGTCGGAGGGCAGCCGGGTAGATAGAGGTCGATGGGCACGAATCTATCCAGGGGGTAGGCATGCGGCAGCATATCGGGCAAACGCAGCCGGTGTGAGGAGCGCAAAAAAGCCTCACGCGCCGGATGGTCATCCCGAATTTGAGCAACACCCCCCGAAAGGGCGCAGGTGCCAACGGCGATTAATCGCCTGGCTCTCGAACGACCCTTCCGCAGGTTGTGAATGTCTTCATCGGTGCGTACTCCACCGGAAACCAGCAATACTTCGACATCATCCGGAATCTTGTTGGACGAAACCACAAGCGGCATATATACCAGGTTGACGTTGTCAATCCACTCATCAGAGTTCAGCAAAGAGACCTCGCATCCCGAGCAGCCTGAGAGTTGAAGAACCGCAAACTTTGGAAGTTCTCTGTTATTTTCCATTAAAAGCTCCATTCCACAGAAATCCTGGAATTATCAACCAATTATAGTAGATAATCCACAGGATATCAGGTAGCTTTCCACTGGTTATCCACACAGGTCAGCACCATAACGTTCAAGCTCGGGTAAAATCAAGGTAATAGAAAATCAACTGGAGTGACGATGCAACCTACCCTTGAACAAGTGATCAACTGGACTACTGAAGCCGGCAATATTGCCCAAAATATGCAGTCAAAAGATATCGAACGACACTACAAAGCCCAAACAGAACTGGTGACCGAGGCAGATACTGCAGTGGAAGCGTTCTTATTGAAAAAGATCCGCGAAGAATTCCCGCACCACTCGATCAATGCCGAAGAAAGCGGAAAGCTGCAAAGCGGCAGCGAGCATGAATGGTTTATCGACCCGATCGACGGAACATTAAACTATTCACATGGATTCCCCATTTATTCTGTTTCGGTAGCTTACGCCTATCGCGGAGAACTCCAGATTGGTGTAATTTTTAGCCCTGGAATGCGGGAAATCTTCTGGGCTTCGCGAGGTGACGGAGCTTTTTTAAATGGAGAGCGTATCCACGTCTCAACGATCGATACCTTGCGGGATTCGTTGTTTATTACCGGGTTTCGAAAACACTTACTAGATACCCCCCTGTCAAATGTTGAAAACTTTGTGCGTTTCTCCCGCCAGGTGCAAACCATTCGCCGCCTGGGTTCTGCTGCCCTTGACATGGCATATGTCGCCTGCGGCAGAGCGGAAGGTTTCTGGGAAATCGCCCTAAACCCGTGGGATGTTGCCGCAGGGATTTTGATTACACGCGAGGCGGGCGGAATTGTGGATAGTTTGTATGGTGATGGAGAGCTTCTGGAGGGAAGCGTTAATATATTATCTGCGAACCCAGAAATTTTCCCCCAAATGCGCGCTATTTTGCTGGAAGTGCGGGAGAACCAATCAGCTTGACCTGGTTGGGTAGTACCTGAGTTTCTCGTTTTCCAACAAAAGCCTGATTTCAACGAGGAAGAGCGTGTTTTTCAGGACTCTAAACTGAGAAATCAGAGGATTGGCTCATTTTGATAGCTTATCCTGGTGAACACGGCTCGCCCCGTTCCGGCGAAGCGAAGTTGTTGTAGAGAACGCGGCTTGTCCCGTTCCAGCGACGCCATCCTTTCGTAGGGCGAGATTGAAAACACCTCGCGCTTACCTCTACGTGCACTTTGTGTGTTTTCAAT
>DHRN01000020.1:16383-25952 GCA_002411175.1 Anaerolineaceae bacterium UBA5311
CACAACGGCGGATTGGAGGCGCGATATACTCTTGTCAATGGAAATATTCGGCACCTCCAATACCGACTTCGTTGGTACAGATGTCTCGCCCTACGGACATCTATTGAAGCCATCATTCGTAGGGAACGCGGCTCGTCCCGTTCCGGCGAAGCCATCTTTTTGTAGGGCGAGATTGAGGGGGTTGTAACATTGGTGTGACGGTGATATTGCTCCCCCTCAATCCGCCATACACTTACCCCGTCCCCTTCCAGTGATGCCATCTTTTCGTAGGGAACGCGCCTTGTCCCGTTCCAGCGAAGCCATCTTGTTGTAGGGAACGTGGCTTGTCCCGTTCCGGCGAAGCCATCTTCCCGATGGCAACGAGGTCATGAACCCATTCCGTTTTCCGGTATGTTGATGGTGAATTTTTCAGAAGTGGCATCACGCCGTCTCTACAGATTTTCAAGCCCAGGAAGTAGTGGCTCAACCGTAAACCTTGTAACATTCCAATCTGTTTTGAAGAAACATTCAGGACACTAAACTGAGAAACTAAGGTGACCTGGTTGGGTAGTATATTCTAAGGGTTCAGACTCGTCCCTACGACTGTCAAGAAATATTGCCATCCGTACGGGCGGGTTCAAAACGCGATCGTGTCAAATTTTAGTTCATCCGGAACCACGAAATCCGATTTGTGTCCTTGATCTGCAGGTCAGGTTGCCGTTTTCAAGCTGACATCAAAAACTACGAATTTTTCATGATAACGGAACCAATTGTGTCCGCCACATGCTCGCACTGGTCACAGATCTTCTCAAACCTGTCGTAAATACGCACCCAAACGATGATATTGACCGGGTTCTCTTCCTTGGTATAGAGCTCCCTGATAGCCTTGAAATAAAGGCTATCTGCCACCTCTTCAATCTCATTCACTTCCACAATCTTTTTAACAATTAAGTCAGATTTTCGAAAATTCTCAAATTCATCAAAACAGGCTTTCATTCCCTCTGTGCTGCGAACGATCAGATCTACAAATTCATAGGCATCCGGGCGCATTTCTTTGACGTTATACATAAAAAACATTTGGTAGACCTCTTCGATGCTGTCGAGGACGTCATCGAGCATGTACGAAATGGTGGCGATGTCTTCCCGTTCAATCGGGGTGATAAACTCTGATATCAGAAGCTTCATCATCTCATGCTTTTTCAGGTCTGCCGCGTGTTCGAGCTCATGCATGGTCTTATTTTGGTTTTCAATCTCTTCTGGATTGTAATCTTTTACTGTTGTTTCCAATAGGTAAGCCGCTTTTATTGCGTCGTTCGCAATGTCGCTGAACATGTTGAAATAATTGTTTCTCTTCTTTGCCATCATTCTCCTTTAGACGAAAACCCGAATAAATAACCTGGTAATCAAGTAACCCAATAAACCGCATCCCGGGAAGGTTAGAACCCAGGCGAGCACCATTTCTCTTACTACTGCCCAATTGACCGAACTGATCCGTTTTGCAGCCCCCACACCCATGATCGCTGTGGTTTTCGTGTGCGTCGTCGAAACTGGCAATCCATTCCAAAGTGAAGCGACCAATAATGCCAGTGAGGCAGCTGCGTCAGCGCTAAAACCCTGGTAGGTATCCAGTTTGACCATGTCCATGCCGACCGATTTGATAATCCGATACCCACCAATCGAAGTCCCAAGAGCCATGACAACCGAGCTTAGTAACATTAGCCAGATCGGTATATCCATCGGACCATCCACGGTCTGACCCTTGGCGAGCGCCATGCCAATCAGAAAGACCCCGATAAACTTCTGACCATCCTGGGCGCCGTGCATAAACGACATGGCTGCCGCGCCGCCAATCTGGGCATTTTTGAAACCCTTATTAAGCTTTCGGCGATCCTTGTCTTTAAAAATGAACTCAATTATTTTTGTGATTCCCCAGCCCAGTCCAAAGCCCCCGAATGTTGAAAGGACAAGCCCGAAAATCACCTTTACCCATTCCGCGCCGTTGACGCCCTGGAAGCTGTTGTAGTATGCCACTGCCGCGCCTGTTAGCCCGGCAATCAGAGCGTGGCTTTCAGACGTTGGGATTCCGAAATACCATGCCGCCGTCGCCCAAATAACGATGGATGCCAGCGCGC
Organism: Anaerolineaceae bacterium UBA5311; assembly: GCA_002411175.1. Lineage (GTDB taxonomy): Bacteria > Chloroflexota > Anaerolineae > Anaerolineales > Anaerolineaceae > Mesolinea. The sequence continues at coordinate 18,495 of DHRN01000020.1, forward strand.
CGCTCAGGGCGATGGAACTTGCCCGGATATCCGAGCCAAAACTGACCATGTTGCTAATCGTCATCGCGACGCTTCTGTTGATCATGGTCATTATAAAAACGCCCAGAAAGTTGAACACCGCCGCCATGATAATCGCTTTCCTGGGCTCTAATGCCCGGGTTGAAACGCATGTGGCAATAGCGTTGGGTGCGTCTGTCCAGCCATTCACCAAAATGACCGCAAGCGTCAAAAGGACTGTGACCAACAGCGCAGGATTTACCAGCACTTCTTGAATAAATTCCACAATAATACCTCTAAGTTTGTTAATAAGATTATAAAGTCTTTAACGAATTTAGGGGTTTATCCAGATCAGATTTATTGAGGAATTTCGCCGGAACGCCCCGCGAAAATGGAAATGCTTTTCAGTATCAGGAAAACAAGGTCATCCTCGTGAAAATCAGATTCTTCGCACTGGAAGCGTACTGCCCAAAACAAGCTCAGAAGGTCAGTTCCTTACACCTTTGTTATCGATACGAAAATAAACGGACGGCGTTTTGTCTCCTCATTCAAATAAGAGATGCTCAGGTTTTGGATTTCCTTCTGCATGTTTTTTGCGGGCGAGGTCGTCAGCCGGATAACCCGTGTGCGCAGCTCATCAAACAACTCTTTCGACTCTTCCTGCGAGATAAAACCCCGGCTGAGGATCTCAAGGTCTTTAAAAGTGCCGTTATTCTTATCGAGAAAGAGATTTATCAGGACAACACCATCCTGGCTGAGCAGCTCACGGTCACGGATGATTGTTCGGTCAACATCGCCAACCCCAGTACCATCCACAAAAACGTAGCCGCCGGGGATGCGTTCGCCCAGCTTCATCTCGCCGTGTTTGAACTCGATCACTCTTCCGTTTTCCACCAGGGCTATCTGGCGTTCGTCCATGCCGATTTCCATCGCCAGGCGTTTATGCTGTCTGAGCATGCGCAATTCTCCGTGAATAGGGATAAGATAGCGGGGTCGCACAAGGTGGAGCAGCAGCTTCATTTCTTCCTGGCTGGCATGCCCGGAGACGTGCACATCTTCGATCTCCGAATAAACCACATCTGCCCCCTTTTCCATCAGCCGATTTACCGCGCGATAGACTGCCTCTTCGTTGCCCGGAATAGGATGAGCCGAAATGACCACTGTATCGCCCGCCTGGATGGAAAACTGGCGATTGGTGCCATTGGCAAGCCTTCCCAAGATTGATGTGGGCTCACCCTGCGAACCGGTGACCATCAGGACGACTTTGCTTTCAGGCATTGACAGGGCAGTCTCAATAGATACCACCTGGCTTTCAGCATATTGCAGATAGCCCAACTCTTTGGCGATACGGGAATTTTCCAACATGCTGAAACCGGTGAAAGCGACCTTGCGGTCGAATCCCTTTGCCACATCGAGCACTTGCTGCATCCGTGAAATCAGGCTGGCAAAGGTGGCGATAATAATCCGCCCCCTGGCTTGTCTGAAAACACGATTAAAGCCATCCTCAATCACCCGTTCTGACGGCGTCCAGCCGGGCACTTCCGCGTTGGTGGAATCAGAAAGCAGGGCAAGCGCGCCCCGGCTCGAAAATTCTGCCAGTTTCCAATAGTCGGTTGGTCGTCCGTCCACGGGGGTATGATCAAATTTATAATCGCCCGTGTGCACCACCAACCCAGCCGGGGTGTCGATGCCAAGCCCAACCCCATCCGGGACTGAATGACAGACATGGAAAAAATCGACCTTGAAGGGTCCGATTTGAACTGTTTCGCCGGCATGAATATCGATCAAGGTAACTTCTTTGGCGAAACTGCGCCGATTTAGCTTGTTTTTAATCAAACCATTTGTCAGGGGGGCAGAATATATGGGGGCATGCACATGTTCCATCAAGTGACTGATAGCGCCTGAATGATCTTCGTGTGCATGGGTGACGATAATCCCAACCACCTGGTCGGCACGCTGCTTGACATAATCAAAGTCGGGTATGATGTAGTCGATTCCGATCATATCGTTATCCGGGAACATCATCCCTGCGTCCACAATCAGGATTTTGTTGTCATATTCGTAGACGGTCATATTCTTGCCAACCTCTCCAAGACCGCCGAGAGGGATGATTTTTAATTTTTTATCTTTCATGTAAATTCCTATATTAAAGTTTATTAACCGGCTTTGAACCGGAATTAGTATTGTTATTATCTGTGCAGAAACAAGCGAATTGGCTTAATTTCCCCAGAAAAGTATAGCATAGGCGATGGAGCGTGGTCAACGTATGCGTAGAAGTTAGGCAAGCATAACGAAAAGACGAAGGGGTTGCCTTCGCCTTGAGTGGGGTTGAACAGGGTCATATGTTCGAAGAGGAGGGTTCGTCTCCAAAACCGGCAGTTTCAAGCTTTTTTTGCTTCTTTTTTGCTTTTTTATAAGCCTTCTTTTGCGATTTATTCAGCGCTTTTGCAGTTTTTAAAGCCTCCATGGCTTCTTTTTCCCTGCGTTTGATCAATCGATCTTCATCCTGGGCAGCCAGAACGCGCGCAGTTCGCAGCACCTGGTAATGATAATAGACCAGGAAGATCACTCCCAGCACAGCGACAATAATGCTGCCAATGTTAAGCTCATAGACAACCTGATTTATATTAAGTGACCAGATAGTTTCGCCAATGCCTGTAAAATAAAGCACCGTATTGAGGATGATTGCCATCAGGCGCACTTCTGTGGGTCCGATGTAGATGGAGGTCATCTCAAACACACCGGTAACGTGTGTTTTCAAATATACCTGGATCATCAGCAGCAGCCAGCAAGACAGGGCAAACATGCTGATTTCAAAAAGTGCGATCCCGGAAAGACCGATCCCGGCAAAGATGACTAGGGAGGTAATCCCGTCGACTGCGTGATCAACATAGTAGCCAAAATTTGGGCGTTCGTGCTTGCGGTAGCGCGCCAGGGTGCCATCCAGACTGTCGCCAAACCAGTTAATCACAAAGCCCAGGCTGGCGATAAACAGCCAACCATTACCTTGAATCTCGCTCCGACCGACCATTGCATATGATAAGCCTGCCAGGATCGAGCCCAACAACCCCAGAACAGTCAGCATATCCGAGTTCACCCATAGCGGCATATTCCGGGCGAAAAACTGTAGCGCCGGACGCTCTAAAGGACCAAGCAGGATATCGTTTGTCCTCTTGTCTTTTTTTGCTCCTTCATTTTCGTTAGCCATTAATACCTCTTAAAGTAAATTTTCAATTAAAGGAAAGACTTCCGGCCAGATTGGATAAAACATTACCCAATCACCAGAATGTTTGCGGATAAATTTTTCGGTCGGCTTCAAAACCTTTTCAGCATTCAGCAAGGTTTCTTCCATAAGGTCAGGGCGCGCTTCCATTACGATTTCTTCGGATGCATCGATGATAAAGGTTCCATCTGCCTGGCGGGCACCGCAAGCTACACGGGCAATTGCCCCATTGTCGAGGCAGAGGCGGGTGTAAAAGGTGGGAATCGCGCTGGGTCGCCCAAAAAAAACCGGCTTGTATTTAGCTTCTTCAGGATTGTCCAGCGGTCGGTCGATGCCGGTTGCCAGCGCTTTTCCATCTTTTAAAGCCTGTTTGGCGCTGCGAAAAGCGTTGAAAGAAATCGGATGGACTTCTATCCCGACCGCGGTACGCAGTTTATTTTGTTCTTTGTAGGCATTGTTGGGGTTGGGGTAGGCAAGCACATAAAGCGGTACGCCCACCCAGCTCAGTGCCATCATAAAAAAATCAAAGTTGCCAATATGAGGACCGAGGATAAAAGTCGGCACTTTATGATCGCGTACATTTCCAAAGGCGCGCTCCGCTTCAGGGGTGAGTCTGATTAAGCCTTTGCCCTCTTCCGGATGTTGATAATAATAATAGTATTCTGCTAAGGAGGTAAGCTGAGAGGTGATTACCAGTTCTGTCTGTTGCTGCAGCTCTTCTTTATTCAGCACTCCTCCGCTTATCACCCATTGATTAGCCTTAATTGTGCGAACCAGGTTGCTGGATTGGCGGGAAGCGACAATTTTGGCAATAAATCCCGCCAGGTTGCGTAACCCAGGGAGTGAGAAGGTTTTACCCGCCCATAGTGCCACCTTAATTGCAGCTGAATCCTGAACAAACTCTTTGATGCTCATTTTTGATAATTTTACTCTATGAATTTAATAACACATTAACGAAAAAATAGTTGTAATGCGCCTTGCACTGGTGACAAATGTCACGCTTTCTTTGAAAGGTGAAAGCGACGCGTCAGATTGGAGATTATGAAAACAGCCGACGCCAACAAAATGATTACCGGACCTGCCTGGAGGTTGGTTTGGAACGAAATCACCAATCCCAGAAAGCAGAAGAAGAAACTGAGCACCACTGAAAACAGCATGATCGCGCGTACGTCCTTGAAATGGTTCAGAGCGATGGCTGGCGGAATCGAAAGCAAAGCGATCACCAGGATCAATCCAACCATGCGCATGGCAACGACGACGGTCAGCCCGATGAGAACAAGCATGGACAAATAAATAAGGCTGACTGGCGCGCTGCGGATTGTACTGAAAAGTTCATCAAAAGAGATCCCTAACAGGCTGCGATAATTAAATACCACAAAAGCAAGCACCAGGAAGGCAATTAGCGCCATGAGGCGCAGATCACCGGAAGAAACGGCTAAGATACTGCCGAACAAATAGCTCATCAGGTTGGCTTTATAACCCGGCGTAAGTGCGATGAAAATAATGCCAATCGCCATGCCAATCGACCACATCACACCGATAAGCGTATCCGCGCCAGATTTTGACTTCCGCTGGGTAACACCCATGATAAGCGCGGATGCAGTGCTAAAGATCAAGGCGCCGATCATCGGGTCGTGTCCTAAATAATAGGCAATCCCCACGCCTCCATAAGCAGCGTGAGCAATACCCCCGCTCAAAGAGACGATGCGGTTGAGCACAACCAGGCTGCCGATTACACCGGTTGCGAGGCTAATCCAAAAACTGGCGATCAGGGCATTGCGCATGAATTCGTAGGAAAAAATGGTGCTCAATTGTTCAATCATGCCAAACCTCATGTTGATGACTGGGTAAAACCCGGTGGGGAACGCCATGAGCGATCAGGTCCACCGGACAGCCATATCCGACTTCAACCATTTCATCTGTGATTTCTTTATTACCCTCATAGACCAAACGGCGGTTAACACAACCGATGGTCTTCACCGAAGCAGAAATGGCAGTCAGATCATGAGAGATGAGCAAAATCGCGATGTGGTTGTTTAACTCAGACAAAAGTTCGTAAAGCTGGTTGCTGGATTGGCTGTCGACACTGGAAGTGGGTTCGTCCAACAGAAGAATTTTTGGTTCCGTTGCCAGCGCCCGTGAAATGTAGACACGCTGACGCTGCCCGCCCGAAAGCTCATAGATCCTGCGTTTCCGAAAATCGATCATGCCGGTTTCTTTGAGCGCCATTTCTATGGCGTCGTTATCCTGGGACGAGAGTCTGAAATTATGCAAAAAATTAGGTCGCAGCCTGCCCATGGCAGCCACATCCCACACACTGATCGGGAAGTGTTTATCTTCCACCTGGAATTGTGAGACATAACCGATATGCTTGCGCCCCCGGGCAGGTTCCTGACCCATCACCGTGATCTGACCTTTTTCTGGTTTGATCAATCCGAGGATGACACGGATCAGGGTGGTTTTTCCTCCGCCGTTGGGTCCGATCAGACCGACAAAATCGTCCTGGAACATATCAAAGTTGATATCTTCAAGCACCATATCGGCTTCGTAACCAGCCCAAAGGTTTTTGATTGAAATGACCGCCTGTTTATCCATCTTAGGTTAGTTTAATGCTTTCTGCAGACTTTCACCAATGAAAAGCATATTTCCAGCCCAGTCATATGCCATTGGGTCAATCTCGATAATACTTGTGATTTTTGCCTGTTCTGCCAGGGTCTGGGCGTTGAAGGGATTGTTTCCGATTTGAGTGAAGAGCGTGTTAATACCATAAGATTCAGCGGCACTTAGAATTTCGCTGAGCTCAGTTGGACTGGGCTCCTGTCCGTTTACTTCGACCGGGATCATCTCAAGACTGTAGGTGTCCGCGAGGTAGCCCAGAGATGGATGAATAATTAAAAATTGTTTGCGAACCGTTTGGGAGAGCTGCTGGTTGAGCTGGCTGTCGACCATGTCGATTGTTGCCAGGGTTTTTTCAAGATTGCTCTGATAAGCGCTCGCGTTCCCTGGGTCTGCGCTTTCGAGTATTCCGGCGACGTTTTGGGCAATTTGCCTCATGGCTTGAGGGGAAAGCCACAGGTGGGGGTCGGAACCGCCATGGTCGTGGTCGTGTTCGTCTGCGTGGTCGTCTGCGTGGTCATGATGATAATCTGCCATGGAGATGCGCTCGAAGCCTGTGCTGATATCGATTACCTGCAGATCGCTGTTTGCATCAAGGAATTTCGGAATCCAAACATCCTCAAACTCGACGCCTGTTGTGAAATACAGTTCAGAGTCAGCCACTGAGATCATTTGGGAAGGGCTGGGTTCGTAAGTGTGCGGGTCGTCACCACTGGTGGTCAGCGACTGGGTTTGCACGTGTTCACCGCCGATTTGATCGACCAACCATTGAATTGAGGCGATACTAACGGTTACATTAAGTTTCTCATCCTTATTAAGCTCAGACGCACCGGGTTTCCGGCTGGCGCAGGCACTGATAATCAATAATAGAACAAGCACGAAAAAAATTAACTTCTTCAAGATAAAACTCCTTTAGAGTCAGGTTGTTTACAATCGGGGCAGAGCCCGAAAAGTTGCAGAAGATGATCACGTACCTGGAAAGAGGTTTGTTTCTCCACGCGCTCGACAAGGCTGTCGATATCATTTGTAGCCGGGAATTCCAGGGCTTTGTGACAGTTTTGGCAGACAATATGGTGATGATGTCCTTGTGTGCGCAGCACATAGCCAGGATTTAGTTGTGGGTCGTAGAGGATGGTTACCAACCCGAGCTCGGTAAGTAGCCCTAAAGTGCGATAGACGCTCACCAGTCCAAGCGCGGATCCATTCTGTTGAAGCTGGTTGTGGATCTGCTGTGGACTAAGGGCAACATCAGCAACTTCCAGCAGTTCGATAATCTGCTTGCGCGGGGCAGAGAGACGGTAACCTTTTTGAGAGAGGATTGCTTTATAGTTCATAATTTCCTTATTGAAAATTCTTTTCAATTAGAAGGTTATTATAACGGGTTTCGCTTTCTGATTAAGAAAACTTTATACAAGTTTTATTAGAAAATCCGCCTGATTCACCCAGCAATTCTCAATATGAATGTGTGTAGATCTAAAAGGGGAACAGGGAATAGGAAGCAGGGAACAGGAATTGGGTTTTGTCATCCTGAGCCTCTTTTGCGAAGGATCTTGTCAATCGGAACAGTAAGACCCTTATGAGTTACATTTGCGAAGTGCATATCCCGTTCCGGCGAAGCCATC
>DHRN01000020.1:26032-26415 GCA_002411175.1 Anaerolineaceae bacterium UBA5311
TATGAATTATTCTTTACGAAGTGCTTGTCCCGTTCCGGCGAAGCCATCTTTCCGTAGGGCGTGATTGAGGGGGTTGTAACCTTGGTGTGCCGGCGATGTTACCCCCCTCAATCCGCCATACATCATGACCACGAGTAACGGCGGATTGGAGGCGCGATACATTCTTGCCTATGGAAATACCCGGCACCTCCAATACCGACTTCGTTGGTACAGACGTCTCGCCCTACGGCAGTTCGCGGGACGGCATGGCAACCGTGAACAGGAAACAGGGAACAGGGAACAGGGAATAGGAACTGGGTTCTGTCATCCTGAGCCTCTTTTGCGAAGGATCTTGTCAATCGGAACAGTAAGACCCTTATAAGTTGCATTTGCGAAGTGCATGT
>DHRN01000020.1:26592-29500 GCA_002411175.1 Anaerolineaceae bacterium UBA5311
AATCCGCCGTACACAATGACCACTCACAACGGTGGATTGTGGGATGGCATGGCAGCCATGAACAGGAAACAGGGAAGAGGGAACAGGGAACAGGGAATAGGGAATAAGAACTGGGTTCTGTCATCCTGAGCCTCTTTTGCGAAGGATCTTGTCAATCGGAACAGTAAGATCCTTATGAGTTGCATTTGCGAAGTGCATGTCCCGTTCCGGCGAAGCCATCTTTTCGTAGGGAACGCGGCTCGTCCCGTCCCGGTGAAGCCATCTTTCCGTAGGGCGTGATTGAGGGGGTTGTAACCTTGGTGTGCCGACGATGTTACCCCCCTCAATCCGCCGTACACAATGACCACACACAACGGTGGATTGTGGGATGGCATGGCAGCCATGAACAGGAAACAGGGAAGAGGGAACAGGGAACAGGGAATAAGAACTGGGTTTTGTCATTCTGAACGAAGTGAAGAATCTGAACCTTTGTCAACAAGAAGCTTACTGACTTTGCCGGAACAGACATCTCGCCATACGGCAGTTCTCGGGACGGCGTGGCAGCTGTCCCCTACACCATAAAAATAAACAGATTTTTCCATATTGAGAATTGCTGCTGATTCACCAGGGAGCAATTGTTTGGGCTGGGTTCTGTTATAATCGCAAGGTTACTATCAAAATGAAGAAAGAGTTATTTCGAATGGATACTATTCAAAACGATACTGTTGTACAAATTGCATATAACCTGACCGTCGAAGGTGAGGAAGTTGAATCTAATTTATTGGAATATTTGCAAGGTCATGGGAATATCATCCCCGGATTGGAAACCGCACTATTGGGTTTGCAAGAAGGCGAGCGCAAACACGTAGTTGTGGCTGCCGAACAGGCTTATGGCGCATTTGACCCCGCCCTGGTGCTGAACGTCAATCGCTCATCCTTCCCCGATGATTTTGAAATTCACCTGGGTCAGCCAATGAACCTGCGCGATGCTTCCGGGAATGTCTTCCAGGCTGTCGCTACCGCACTCAGCGAAGATTCGGTGGAGCTGGACATGAACCATCCAATGGCTGGCAAAGTGCTCGAATTTCAGGTGACGGTGCTCTCGATTCGCCCGGCATCTGAAGAAGAAATTGCGCATGGGCACTTACATTACGCTAACGGCTGCGCAGGATGTTCCTCCGATGACTGTGGACCCGGCTGCGACCCCGGATGCTGCTAAATAAGGTTGTAGGGGCGGGTTTATATTTCGCCCAAAAATGATTAAGATAAAAACGGATAGCAGAATCGCCATCCGTTTTTTGTTTCATTTACTATTTAAACTTACCGGTTTTGTCTTGCCAAAGCCGCGATATTCGAGATGACTGCAAAGAGCACACCCGCAATCGGCCAGACAATCCAGGAAATATGCCAGGCTTCGCCTATGAAACTCCACGCCAGGTAACCACCTAAAACCAGTGTCCAATATAAACCTGCGATTGGCTGCATATAGTTGGCTTCTTCCTTCTTTCGCCTGGTGTAGTCTCCTTCGTTGAGCAATTTATCGTAAGCGCTCATTTTCATACCGCTTGTAATAAACAAGCTCACTGCGATTGCCACCATTGCCAACAAACCTGCTACCAGAAGTTCAAGAACAACATCATCGGCAATTTCAAGAATGCTGACGGTCACCAGGATAGTCACTCCGAGCAAAATTAAAAAGACACCGATAGCGATCATGCGACCGAAGGATGGCAAATATTCTTTTTTCTGGTTTTTGATACGATCCCGCAGATAGGGGTCAATTTTGACAATCTTCGTCTCCAGGTTTTCATATTGGTCGGTTTTGATTCCAGCCATGATGAACATGTAGACTGCGACCGCAACCATTAGCAGCAATCCGCCAACCCCAATAGCCTGGGCAATATTTTCGGCGAAAAAGCCGCTGTCAGCAAAGGATTGCAAAATAATCAGAAGCATCACGCCAAACAATATCAGCCCAACGCCGCCGGCAATTTGTCTGCCCGACTCACGGCTAACCAGAAGATAGCGTTCCACATCCTGATCGGTCATGCTTACCTGTGCCGGTTCTTCAAAATCGATTTCGCTGACCTCATTACTGATGCCGAGATCTCCAGCCAGCTCAGCGAGGTTGCCAAACTCAGCAATCACCTGACCGACCGCTTCGTTGTCTGTGCTGCCTTCCCCGCGTAGTTGATTATATTTATCCTCCATCATCTGGGAGAGCTCCTCTTTTGCCCGCATCACTTCTGGCGTTTTAGGCAGATGAAGAAACATGTTTTCTAAGTAAGATTTGATTGCGTCCATCTTTTCTCCTAATATCGAACGAATTTATCGACAATTTGTTTGGTTAACTCCCACTCCTCGAGCTTGTCCTGGTAGAAGGCTTTGCCTTTATCAGTCAGGCGATAGTAGGTTCGGCGGTTTCCGCTTGTTTCGGTGCCATGGAACGAAGTGATTAGCTCGTTCCTTTCCATCCGGTTAAAAGCGGAGTAAAGAGTGGTCTCTTTCATGATAAATTTATCGTTTGTAATGGTGCGAATCCTCCTGGAGATTTCGTATCCATAATTTGGTCCATCCAGCAAAATTGATATGATGATCATATCGGTGTATCCTCTAAGCGCGTCTGTTTTTAGCATAAGTGCCCTTCAAAAGTACTACGTCTGACGTAAGACTACTATATCAGACGTAGCAAATCATGTCAAGTGCTTTGTATGGATTAATCGAAGGTTACCAGAAAAGTTGATCGCAGAAAATCTGCAAATATCTGATGATGCCTGTTGAACGGCACCAGGTCGTGGCAACCGCGAACAGGGAACAGGAAACAGGGAACAGGAACTGGGTTTTGTCATCCTGAGCCTCTTTTGCGAAGGATCTTGTCGATTGGATGGTAAGATCCTTGTGAATTACACTTACGAAGTGATTGTCCCGT
>DHRN01000019.1 GCA_002411175.1 Anaerolineaceae bacterium UBA5311
CGAACAAATCCCCTCACCCCCTTTAATACCCCCTCTCCAGCAAAGCTGGACGCAAGCAGTAAAGAGGGGGTCGTCATCGCGCCCCTGCCGCTCTCCGCTCCCGGATCCCTGATATTTTTAAGATACCAGTTTTCATCCAAACTCTGCCATTTCGAGAAATTTCCGGTACAATAGGCACTTGAGCGCCTTATGATCCTTAAACACAGTTTCAAAAGCATTATCCGTTCACCGGGGAAGACGCTGCTCTTCCTGCTCCTGCTCACCGCTTCGATCGTCTTCGTCAACCTGGGCAGCAGCATGAATTATTCCGCCAATCGTATGCTAAGCCAGGCTAACGAGCACTTTAACACGGTTGTAGCGCTCAAGTATGGCGATCTTCACAACCCCGACGGCGCCTGGGCAGACGAAAACTTCCAAAACAATTATGCCCAAATCGACTTTACCGCTCTCAGCGATCATCCGGCTGTGATCGAAGTAAACCACGAGCGCTCCATCTTCGCCTTCGCTGGTGATGATATCAAAGTTTGGCAAACCAATTCTCCGGTCAAAGATTATGTCATTCTCACGCTACGCCTGCAAGCAGTGCAGGATGACGGCACCTGGACTGCCCTGACTTACGAGACGATCTACGGTCGCAGGGTGAGTGGTACGGTCTTTTTGCGTGTGAACCCTTATACAATAACCGGCGAAAGTATCAGTGCCCAACTTCAACCGGAGCGCACTTTCTTAATGGTGGCTCTCGCTCAAGTTGCCCCCTCCAACGGACTGACCCTGACTGCAATCAAGCCTGCCTTGATGGTGCAGAACCCCAGTGAAACCCTGGCGGGCTTTGCAGAACTGACAGATATTACTGACCAGGCTGATTATTTCAACACCCCCGAAGGCAAAGCCTGGCTCGATTTGGCAGACACTCTCGAAACAATCGACAAATCTTTCCAGGTAACTGCTTCATCAGACATCGCCAGCATGATTCCCTTCCACATGAAGCAAACCTGGCTCACAGAGGGCAGCTTCCAAAACGAGGACGACACCTGCTATATCAGCGAACGGCTTGCCGGCGTGTTGGGGTTGGGGGTAGGCGACAACTGGCAGCTGGCATATCACTATGACCCCGCTGGTGAAGACGCTTTCACCTATTCCCCTGAAGAAGGTTTTGATCACGAAGCGGATTGCCAGATTGCCGGTATCTTCCATATCATTCCAGACATGGATTACAAGATTCTGATCCCCTATCCGGATTGGCTGCAAAAAGCTCCGGACAGTTACGATTTTTTGCGTGTGCATGTTAAGAACGAACAAGCAGAGGACTACCTGACTTATATCGATAGCCTTTTACCACCGATGGTGGAGGTGCAGGTGGAAGACCAGGGTTATAGTAACGCTGTTGTTCCCATCCTGAAACTGCGAGAGCGCTCGCGTTATATGACCATCGCCAGCGCGGCAGCCGGCGTGGCTGTGATCTGCCTGTTTGCTTATCTTTTCATTCTGCGTCAACGCGAAACTGCCGATGTGATGATGAAACTTGGCACAGGTCGGGGTCGGACAATCGCCTACCTGATTTTCGGCATCATGATTATCGCGCTCCTCTCCGGGTTGTTGGGCACATTCATTGCCGGCAAGGTGGATTCACGCCTGACCACAACGGTTTGGGAGAGCCTGCAGGGCGGCATTATGCAGGATTTACGCTACAGCGAACGCGCCCTGGGCATGCAGCTTGAGTTCACGCCCCAGCTGGTTACGGCTGCCTGGGTGCGCTATGCCACCACCGGAACGGTGATCGCGCTGGTGTTTGCGATCACATTGATCGCCTCGCTGATCACCCTCAAGAAACCCAAACGGCAGAAAGCAAAAACGATTGTGGCTCCCAAAAAGGCGAGCGGCAAAGCAATGAGTTTTGCCTGGATTCCTGGTTTGAGCCTGCGGTTTGCCAGTCGGTCAATCAAAAATAATTTTTTCCGCAGTCTGATTGTCCCGGTCGCCGTGACGCTGCTCGCGGTTTTTATCCTGGTTATCGCGATTTCAGCCTCTGAACAAGAGCAAGCTGCCGAAGCGATCTATGATGAAGTACCTACTACAGCCTATCTGACAACTGCCCTGGGCAGACACCGGCAGTTCCCTACAAACCTGCAAAGCGATATTTTCCACATGCTGGATGGTGAATGGGAGGGCAGACAAACCTGGTTAATGTTCGAATATCCGTCGACCGGTGAGATGGTTCGTGATGCAAGGGAAGAACTCGAGAAGCAAAACACGGTAATCGAAGAGTTTTTGCTTACCCGCTATATGCACTACGAATATTTCGGTTTGGTTGAGCATGCCGATGGCAGCCCGGGCACGCCGGACCTGCCCGAAAAACCAAAACTTGAACAAAATAAATCTGCAATCGCGGAAGAAATTGGTTTCAATTGGCTTCAGGAGCAGGTCAAACGCATGCCGGTTTTGGCTTTTACCGACAGCGTCATCAGAACCAGCGAAGCGATAAAGTTTCGCGAAAGTCAGGTGGAGTGG
>DHRN01000023.1 GCA_002411175.1 Anaerolineaceae bacterium UBA5311
TTCAATCCGCCGTACACAATGACTATACACTGTCTTGACAGGCAACCCGCCCCTACGCGTATCTGCCATCAACAGGCGGGCATGGCAACCCGCCCCTACACCACAAAAAAACATATCTTTCCATATTGAGAATTGCTGGAACTATTAACAAAGCCCGTTATTTGTGAAATTTAGGATAAAATTAAAGCCATGGATCATATTTACAGCGATCGGAACGAATATTTTGGACGCGACAAAAACGGACCGTGTGCCTTCTGCGAAGCGCAATTAAAACCAGACAGTTTTAAGAACCTGATCGTGCACCGGGGCGAGCATAATTTTGTAATTCTCAATCTCTATCCATACACCAGCGGGCACCTGATGGTTGTGCCGTATGAGCACAATAATCAGTTTGAAGAACTCACCTCAGAACAACTTTCTGAGATGATGATTTTGATCCAAAAAGCGATCAGAGTATTAATCCGGCTCTACTGTCCCCAGGGCTTTAACGTAGGTCTTAACCTTGGCGATGCTGGTGGAGCAGGGATTAAAGAGCACCTGCACTGGCATATCATCCCGCGTTGGGTTGGCGATGCCAATTTTATTACCGTTATCGGCAGGACGCGAGTATTGCCCGAGTCACTCGAAGATTCTTACGATAAGATCCTGGAAAACTGGAATCAGGAATAAAAAAGAGAGCCGAAGCTCCCTTTGTTATTCTGCCAATTTTGAAATTGGATTATTTTTCTCCCAAACTTTCCACGTTGCCAACGCCCTGAATGTTCTGATTCAGATTGGGGTTGCCATAATAATTTACGTTATAAGCGCCACTGAGGTCCAGATCCAACGACTCGGTTGCCCAGATTGTGGCAGAACCAGCGCCTTCCAATTTGAGCTCAATTGAATTGCTCTTGAGGTCTCCTGCGTCATAATTAACGCCGCCCTGGAAATGGATTATTTGATTGTGCGCACTACCGTCAACATTAAAATCCAATCCACCTTCGAGTTTGAGGTTTAAGGTATCGACCTCCAGATTTTCCATCTGCACACTGGCTCCACCCTCCATGATCATGGTGAGCGAATCAGTTTTCAGATTATTGGCGACCAACTCTGTGCCGCCCTGCATTTTGAACTGGTTCAGGTTTTCGAAGGTAATGGTGATCGTTGGAAAGTCGCGGTCGCTGATCCAGCCCCAAATCCTGTTGGTGTGGGTAATCACGAGCGCTCCATTACTAACTTTGTAGGAGATGTCGTCAACCACACTTTGAAGACCTTCAATTTTGATGGAATTGCTGGTGCCCTGGACCAGGAAAATCCGACCAGCTGCTTCAATATCGATTTCGTTGAAGGGCGTGAGGTCCGCCTCTTGCGTGATCTGGGTTTGTGAGCTGGGCTCGGGAGTTGTTCGCCGGACCAGCCTTGGAATACATGCGTTGGTTGCTAAAACTAAAATTGACAGAGTCAACAGAATCTTAAGTCGGGTTATCATCCTGACCTCCTTCTTTCTTGGTCTTATTCTACATCAATTTAGTAAAGCCTGTCATCAATCAAAAAGGTTATTACAACAAATATTGTAGAGAGGTTGGCAAAGTAGGTATTATGAGCATTTAAGACGGGATTCCTGGTTTTCACGGGGTGCTGCTGAATCAGCAAGGAGTAAAAGTCTTCACTGGGTTCAGAATGACATGCTAAAAGCGTCAGGTTCTGGGGTTGGAGGCGCGGATTTGCCGGCGAAGCCATGATGCCGCCGCGCTTTCGTGCTGACGAACGACCAGAACTGATGTAGACGTGCCTCTGCGCACCCGCTCCACCAAATCACCGAACAGGTGTTTGCCATGAGTATTACCTTCAAAGGAACCAATCACAACCAGGTCATACTCACGCTGATGAGTCTCTTCAATGATCGCCGCGGCAGGGTCGTTGCCGCGAATAATATGCAGGCTGATATTCCCGGGTATATTACCCAGCTCGATCATAACAATCTCCTGCAGATATGCCATCTGATCTTCATACAGCTCATCATCCAGCTCCTCATCGACCACGCGGATGATATCAACCGTGCCGTTATCAGCCTTTGCCAGACTTGCCGCGATCTGGATGGCAAACTTGGAATGGATGCCTCCGCCAACCGGCACGAGAATATTTTCAAGGCGGTCAATGCCGCGATCAAACAAAAGACCCATGTTTGCAAGATCTGAGTTGATCAAGGCTTTGGCTGTTTGGTTGAATTTTGCTTGTTCGCTCTCGCTCGCAGGCCATTTGAAGAGCAACAGGCGCACGTTGTTATCGCTGCGCAGTTCACTGATGATGCCTTCAGCCGGCGTCAGATTGGTAACGGTTTTGGCATACATCGGAACGTTGCGTTCGACTGCATGCCTGATAAATTTGGCGAGAGTGTATTGACGGGAACGCTCAAGGGCTGCCAGGGTTTCATCGTTATCTGCAACCTGGGGCTCGACCACCTGCAGCAAGCACATGCTGAGATCACTTTGGGCATTGGCGATCCTGGCACCGATACGGATCAGGTTTTCCATACCACTGTCCTGTTGGATAGGCAGCAAAATGCGGTAGCGACCGGGATTCAGGCTGCGTTGGTGCTCCTCCTGCCATGAGGAAAGCCCCAGCCGGGCAAAATAATAAATCGAGAAAATTATCAGAATGCCGGTCATGAAGAGCAGCGCGCGCGGCTCGGAATAACGCAAAACGATCAAACAAACCAGGGAAGCTACAATCGGAGTTAACGGAAAAAAAGGCACTTTGAAGGGTCGGTGGATGAAAGGGTATTTTTTTCGCAGGGAAATCATGGAAAGGTTGGACAAAAGCAATACAAACAGGTAGCCGCCAGAAGTGATATAGCTGAGGAAGTCCACCGCGCCGATTCCTGTTACCAAAACAGAGACCGCGCCGATGAAGATTATTGCAAAATAGGGCACCCTGGACTTATTCAGGCGGGAGAGAAATGTAGGCCAGGCACCATCACGGCTAAGGGTAAAGGACTCGCGGGTTGCAGAGAGCATCGAAGAGTTGATTGAAGTCAGCGAGCCAACCATGCCAGCGATACCGATGATGGTTGCCCCGGGAGTGCCCAGGAACATGCGGATTGTGTCTGAAATTGCCGTCTCTGAGCCAGCGATATCCCTGGAGGTGCCCATCGCAACGGTAATGACCAGAGTGTAGACCACCACGATCAAAAAAAGGCTGATCATAATTGCCATGGGGATGTTTTTTGTCGGGTTTCTGACTTCTTCAGCATCATCCGCGATGACCTCAAAACCAACATACATCGCATAAATGAGGGCGATGGTTTTTAAGATGATGCCAATGTTGACCGTAGTGTCGTCTGAGCTGAACCAGCGACCATCAGGAAGCAATGTGGCTGTGTTAAAACCGTTGGGCATGGTGAAACCTGCAATTACATAGATCGCAAAAGCCACCAGGAGGATGCCGCCCATAACCACCTGGAGGTTGCCAACCTTGGTAACGCCCAAAATGTTGAGGATCACGAACAATAGAATCGCAAAAATTGCGACGGCTCCGATGCTGAAAGCGCTTGCAGCCAGGGCTGGAAAGAAGATCGACACGGAATAGGCAAATCCAACCGCGGAAAGCGCTGTATAAAAGGTGCTGGAGAGGCAATCCATCGAGCCCACCAAAAAGGCGATCAGTCCCTTGCCCCAGGCTTCACGCACGTAGGTCATGGCACCGCCGGTTTCCGGATAGGTTGTTGCCAGCTCACAATAGTTCAGGGCGATGCTAAAGCTGAGAATGCCAGCGATCAGAACTGCCCAGATGGCTGCCGGTCCGGCTACCGCGGCGGCATGACCGGAGAGCAAAAATATACCCGAACCAAGCGTTCCAGCTGTGCCCAGCATAATTACTTGTGTTAAGTTTAATTGGCGTTTAAGCGTTCGTTTTCCCGCCATAGTGTCCTCGTGTTTCTCTAAAGCACAAAGGTTCGGCAAAAGGGGAATGTTTCCCAAACCGAACCTCAGGTTTTGTTTTTAATTTTGATAATTATATACCCGCAGATCTTTTTTGCACAAGCGTGTACTAAACTGCAGCAATTCTCAATATGAATGTGTTTAGATTTAAAGGGGGAGCAGGGAGCAGGGACCAGGAACTGGGTTTTGTCATCCTGAGCCTCTTTTGCGAAGGATCTGGTCAATCGGAACGGTAAGACCCTTATCAATTACTTTTACGAAGTGCTTGTCCAGTTCCTGCGGAGCGATGTTGTTGTAGGGAATGTGGCTCGTCCCGTTCCGGCAAAGGAAATTTTCCGTAGGGAACGCGGCTTTGCCCGTTCCGGCGAAGGTATTTTTCCCGAAGGGAAGGATCGGG
>DHRN01000107.1:0-338 GCA_002411175.1 Anaerolineaceae bacterium UBA5311
CCGGTCAGCTCGGGGTGAAAACCTGTGCCAACCTCCAGCAAAGAGCCCACCCTGCCGCGCAGTTCGCCATATCCCTCGGTCGGATCAGTCACCCGCGATAAAATCTTTAGCAGTGTGCTCTTGCCAGCTCCATTTCGACCAATAATCCCCAGCGCCTGCCCCCGCCTGACGTCAAAGCTGACATCGCGCAGCGCCCAGATTTCTTCTTTCTTGCTCCTGCCGCCGCCTTTACGGAAAACATTGCCCAGGTTTTGCACCTGGTTGACGATCAGGTCGCGAAGCGTGTCCTGCCGTTCCTGGAAAGCGCCAATATTATAGCGCTTGCCTATTCCGCGAAC
>DHRN01000107.1:690-11846 GCA_002411175.1 Anaerolineaceae bacterium UBA5311
TACATCCAGATCTGCAGCAAAAAAGGGACCATCTGCTGAATATCACGATATTGCACATTCAACGCCGAAAGCCACAATCCGACTGCCAGGGCTGCCAGAACGGTCAGCAGCGTCAGCGGAATCAGCCACAAAGCGTTCCACGTGAGAGGCATTTTATAGATCGCCATGGCGATGAACAGAATCACCAACGAAATCCCGAAATCAACCAGCACCGCCAAAACCGACGACAGCGGAATGATTACCCGCGGGAAGTAGATCTTGGTGATCAAATTGGCATTGCCCACCAGGCTGACGCTGCTTTTCTGCAGCGAAAGCTGGAAAAGGTGCCAGGGCAGCAGCGCCGCCAGCGTAAAAACCGGGTAAGGCAAAGTGCCGGTGTCGACCTTTAGCAAATAGCCGAAAACGATTGAGGTAATTAACGTGGTCAAAACCGGCTGCAAAATCGCCCAGGCGATGCCCAGCGCGGCTTGCTTGTAACGCACCTTGATATCCCGCCAGGTCAAAAAGTAGATCAGCTCGCGGTAGTGCCAGAGCTCCTGCAGGTCGATCCCCAGCCAGCCCTTGGCAGGCTTGATCGTTACGACCTGGTTGGCGGAAAGTGTTTTACTCTCTGCCATGTGCCCTTTCGTTAGCGTACCACTCGATCGTACGCCGCAGCCCGTCTTCAAAATTGGTCTTGGCTTCAAAGCCAAAGCGCTCCTTGGCGCGGGAGGTATCCAGCTTGCGTCGGGGTTGTCCGTTGGGTTTGCTCGTATCCCAGCGGATCCCGCCCTCAAAGCCGGTCAGGCGGGCGATCAGCTCGGTCAGGTCTTTGATCGAGATCTCAAAATTCGAGCCGATGTTGACCGGGTCGGAGCTGTTGTAGCGCCTTGTCGCCAGCGCGATGCCCTCGGCAGCATCATCCACATAGATAAACTCTCGCGTCGGCGAGCCGTCGCCCCAGGCAACGATCTCAGAAGCATTCTGCTCTTTGGCTTCCAGGCACTTGCGAATCAACGCCGGGATAACATGCGAGCTGGCAGGGTCAAAATTATCGCCCGGACCATAAAGGTTCACCGGCAGCAGAAAAATAGAATTGTAGCCATATTGCTCGCGGTAAGCCTGCGACTGCACCAGCAGCATCTTCTTCGCCAGCCCATAAGGCGCGTTGGTTTCTTCGGGATAACCGTTCCAAAGGTCCTCTTCTTTGAAAGGGATCGATGTGAACTTGGGATAAGCGCAAATCGTGCCGATGGCAACAAATTTGCCAACGCCTTTTTGCCAGGCATGGTGAATTAGCTGCACGCCCATCATCAGGTTGTCATAGAAAAACTCGCCCGGCTTCTCGCGGTTGGCACCGATGCCGCCCACTTTAGCCGCCAGGTGGATGATCACATCCGGTCTGGCGTTGTCGATCATGCGCAGAATGTCGGCTTCCTTTACCAGGTCATACTGCGGGTAGGTCGGCACAAAAATTTCTTGCGCTCCATGTTCCCTTAATTTTTTAATCAGATGCGTGCCCAAAAAGCCGGCACCACCCGTAACGCAAACGCGTTGAGTAGAGAGGTCCAGTTCCTTATTCATGATCACCTCGATTAATGTCTTCTTCAGCGGCTGCTTCGCTTGGAGCAGCCACAGGTAATTTTAATGCAAGTTTGATACCTTCAATATGGATTTGGGGTGCTTGTGTATCATTCGTCACCGCCACGCCCTGCTCAAGGCAGGTAAGACGCACCACCTCGGCAACTTCGTCTTCGCCCGGCACGTTCACGTTCTTGTAGCCGGCATCCTGCAGCTGCTGCAGGCACAGGTTGGTGCGCTCGCGCACCTGGCGATAGAGATTAAAAGAGTTTTTGATGTAATCGACCGTCAGGGCAGCACGCAGGGCAATGCCCTCGGGAGTGATGATGTAGCGCAGCTTTTTACGCTGGGCACGCTTAACCTTCACGTAGCCCTTGGCGATCATGCGCTTCAGGTGCCAGTTGATGGTGCCCACCGCCACGCCCAGCTCATCTGCCAGCGTGAGCTGGCTGATATCCGGGTTGGCTTCGATATGCGTCAGCATCTCGAGAGCATGGCTAGATTCTTCGGTAATAAACTCGTTTTCCATATAATTCAGTATTTGAATTATAAGCGGAATGGAGTGGATGTCAAATTCCTTTTAGTTGTAACAAATTAATAGGTTATAATGATAGAAAAAACCACGTATTTGAAGAAAATTTCCCTTATCATCCAATTGGCGATTATTAGGAGAGCAATTATGAGAGTTAGAATACCATTCAGTTCATTTGTATTGTTAATCGGTTCTTTCAGTTTATTTCTTTTTATTACATGGCTTTTAGAAGGAAATCCAGATGGGACTATGGGTGGTTTGATAATTACCGCTGGAGTAGTTGCCTTAATATTTGTACCTTGGGGAATAAAATTAATCATAGAGGATTTTCGTCGGTATTATAATCCCTGAATTATCGCCTCCTTACCTTAAGAAAAAATCATACGCACAGCTTATGAATTGAATCAAGCTTAATATGAAATAATTTCTTCATAGTCAAAAAATTGTCACGAAATCAAAACCAGACGACATCGAACGCATTTTGGCAATATGGATAATTTGTGCACCCATAAAACTTGCCATACCTGCCATCCCGCAGCACCATGAAGCCACCACACTGATCGCACCTTCTGGTCGTGTCCAATATTTCAACATTCTTCACACTGTAATCACATTGTGGATAATTAGAACATCCCAAAAAGGCTGATTCATCGATACTATTCTTTCTCAACACCAGATATCCTTTCATGCACCGTGGACAGTTGGGATGATTTAAAATCGTTTCCTCACCGGTATAAACGCCATAGGGCACGTGAAAATCAACTCGCAGTTCATCAGCAAAAATCGAAGGGTTCCTATCATTTACCAAAAGATAAACATTATTCTTAGTCCGGGTCAAAGCAACATAGAATAGTCTTCTTTCCTCTGCATACTCAAATTCATCCTGGTCGGTTAAAACCAATGACAGCACGGGGTCGTCAGATATTTTATTTGGAAAGCCAAGCAGCGAGTTCTCAAGATTTAAGACGATCACATTCTCAGCCTCAAGACCCTTCGCTTTATGGACCGTTAGAAAATTGATTTTAAGATCAGGGCGAGGGATGTATTTTATGACCACGTCTTTTCCACCATGAAGAACTTTGAATTCACCCCTGTGATCAAAATATTCGCTATATAAAAATTGCTCCGAATCGAAAATATTTACATCATAATTGGTCCTGCCCAAAATAAGGATTTCCTTGCTTGTTGATTTCCTGGAAATGATGTCGATCACCTTTTTTACAGCAGTTAACACATCTGTATCATAACCGTGCAGGAATATTGAAGCTCCGCTCTTCTTATCAGAGACCAATTTCTTCCTGAATTGTTTATTATTCTTCATAATAAATTTCCCCGAGATATCAATTAGATCCTGGGAATTTCTGTATGTTTGATCGATATACACAATTTCAGTGAATCCAAAATATTTTGGAAATTCCGTGAACAGACTGATATCACTTCCTGAGAAACGGTAGATTGATTGCCAGTCATCTCCAACCGCCATTACCTGTGCTTTCGCTTTCACCCGTATTTCATTAATCAGTTTGAATCGGCTGGTTGAGATATCCTGGTACTCATCAACAATTAAGTACTTATAAGTTGGGGAGAATAGGCCCAGTCTTATTGCCTCGGCAGCAAGGTTGATCATGTCCTCAAAATCGATTTGATTTGTCATCGACAGATACTCTTGGTAACGCATGTAGATAGGTTGAAAGATGGAAAGAAAGAGTAGCGACCTTTTCTTCAGGAAGTCATTTTTTTCCAGCTTAGCTTTCTGAGTCAGTTCAACAAAATTAGAACTCGAATAACCATTCGACTTAAAGAGTGTAATGAAAGTCTTTATCAGTTTTTTGAATTCTACGAAATGTCTGTTTTTATTTTGTGTAAATACCATTTTATGAATAAGTTTTAAATCGACTTCATGATATTTAACAACTTTGCCTCTTAGAAGACTATCGAGTGCCGTTGTGAGTTGACCATCTTTATTTTGATATGAATAAGTTTCAATTAACCTTGTATAGTGAACTCTGTGGATATTCCTTTTCCATTGCATCCCATCCAGATATTTTCTTTCCTCAATCGGACTTAACCAGGGGGCTCGCCCATTTTCATTTACACCGAAATGTTCGAGGTAGATGTCATAGTCAACCAGGTAAAAATCCGGTCGGTATGTCTTCCTGTAAGGGTCGCCAGTATCAAAAGGGTATTTTTTTTCGTATTCATATCGGACCCCATGTAAATACAGAAAGTTTGCTATCGTTACCTCTTCCAAACTCCTAACTCGTTCACCTTGGATGGTTCTCCTATCCTGTTTGAGTGAACTTACCCTTAATTCAACCTTTGATTTCAAAGTTTCAAAATCAAGAGATCTGTTCTCCTCATACAATTCCCCGAGATTTCTATATTTTTCCAAATCCTGGGGGATATTCAGGTAGTAGGCAAAAAATTCCAAGAGGTCAGCCATTTCTTTGGGATTATTGAGTATTTCCTCCTCGAAATACATATCGAGCAATTTTTCAAATTCTCCCATATTTGGATCCAAAACGTCCGGATGTTTACCATAACCGTGAGAAATGATATGTAAGCCTAAACTATGAAACGTTCTGGCTTGAACACCAATACCTAATCTCTCACCGATCCTTTGCTGCATCTCTTCTGAAGCTTTTCGGGTAAAGGATAAAAGAAGGATTTCTTCAGGTTTGACGTTCTTTTTGTCAACAAGATATTTAACCTTGGCAGATATTGTCAAAGTTTTACCTGTTCCAGCTCCGGCGACCACAAGGGTGTTATCTTCGTCTATTACGACGGCGATTCTTTGTTTGTTATCAAGGGACCTGCCATCAATATTGTTGAACAAGTCTTTATTCGATTCCATTTCACTTGTACAGTAGCATTTATTCCATGCTTTAACAAGGTTGTCGAAGTCGGAAAAAGTTTCCTTAAATTTCTTGATTTTCGAGTTAATAATAACCTTTGGACTTTTAGATTTAATCAGGGTTTGATATAAGGGGAAGAACCTATTCTTTAACGCTTCCTTATAGCTGTGCCTGATATACCCTTTTTTGGCGTCTTCAGTGGTTGAAAAAAATTCTTCAACTTGGAAAAGAAGGGATGTTATATCGTTAGGCGCCTTATCGGTTTCGAGTTCTCTGGTTTTTGGCTCACTTTTCTTCAATGGATTAATGAAGTAGAAAGCTAAACCAATAATTACTATCAACACTATAAAGATTGTAATGAGATTTGAATCCATAAGCCTCTCCTTGCCGCCCCCAATGACGGTTTTCTAATTCTATCCGTTAATTTATGAGAGCTTAGATAAATCTGAATCCGCCCTTCCTAAAGTAGTACATATGTGCTATCAAGTATCGAAAGAGCCTGCCCAAAGCGCAGCAATTTAACAACCAACCACTTTTTTACTCGGTCAGCCCTTATTTTTGCTCGGTCACCCCGTAAAAGAAGCGAGTCAGGTGAGACCATCGCAAACTAGCAACAAGAAGTAGAGTGAGGCATTACAAAAAGTTCAGACCAACATGCAACGCTTGTTGGTTGAGGGGGACGAATTTTTCTTTGACATTCTCAGCGATGATGCCGTTCCAGTCAATCTCCTGCAAACCCAGTTCGCGGATGAGCACACCCAACAGGATAATGTTCATCACACGCGGGTTGCCCAGCTCGCGCGCCTCTGCTTGCCCATCCAGCTCGATCAGCTTGCCAGCCCGCTCTCTGATCAACTCTTCAGCATTGGTGGGGTACTTATCCTTGCCCAACTGGACGCATTGACCGACTGGCTTGCCTTGCCATTCTATAAGCGCATTGCCAAAAAACCGCCATTCTGATCACCCATTAACTACCTGTTATCAGGTCCGATTGTCTGCAATAAATTGCAATATTTTTCTCACTGTTATTCACTGTATAACTGGTTGAAACTGCTGCAATTCTGCTTGTTTCACTCTGACGTAACAAGACCAGGCAACCTCAGTTAGCCTAGTCACCCTCGCAGTAGTTCACTTCATCGCAGGTGACGCCATAGTCCGCTATGATCTGGAACCAGCCAGTCCATGCCCGTCTGTTCAGCATTAAGGCCTCCTCAGACTTTTCAAGTGCTGCCCTTTGCATACTGCTGTCACCTGTCTGTATCCAGTTAGACATATATGTCACACTGATTGCCATATCCGAGCAAGATTTACTCAGGTCGGTATGGACGACAATAGTCTCTGCGGTAGCATGAATATTGTCAATTTCCTTGCACATCGCTTTTAACTCTTGTATCTTCTGGTTTAACTGCGTGACATCCCCGGTCTCTAAGGCCTCAGCACTCTCATCAGCCAGTTCAACATCTATTTTCTTCATTGCTATGCCTAATGGCTCCGTAGCATTCAGGTATGCAATCAACTTTGCCCTAGAAGTATCCTGTGTTTCGGTCGGAATGTGGGGATAGTTACAAGAAATGCAACCTGCCAGCAGGAATAAGACTGCTAAAACTTTAATCGCTTTCATTTCTCGCCACCTTTGCTAACAATATAGTCAATATATGGATTCTTAACTTTCTTTTTCTTGATCAGTGGGCATAGTCCAGTGCACTACTTTAATAGTTTTATTATTCCGCCCATTATACCCAAAAATAGTCCCATAATTAAATTAATCGTAAACCCCATTAGCAATGCGCTGCCAACATTAAATTTATGGGTTTTCTGGCTTTTAAATCTATCAAAAAATTTCCCCTCCATAAACCTACTCAAAATATAACAAATTGCACTGAGCGCTAAGACCATTAAAACCGTTTCAAATGTCATGTTAATCTCTACCTTCACCCTTTTGACCAGGCATTTCCTCAGTTCTTTCATGGTCTCCCGACTGTGAAAGGTCTTTGACCAATTGGTCTCCGTTTTGTCGCTCGGTCAGGAAACCTTCGCGAACAAGCAACAGAGGGATTGCTGCCTGAATTATTTTTTTATGATTTTTTTATTAGAGTGAGGCAATTTCTCCAGGTTCATACCTACCTGCAGCGCTTGCTGGTTGAGGGGGACGTATTTTTCTTTGACATTTTCCGCAATAATGTGATTCCAGTCGATCTCCTGCAAACCCAATTCGCGGATGAGCACGCCCAGCAGGATGATGTTCATCACACGTGGGTTACCCAGTTCGCGTGCCTCCGCCTGCCCATCCAGGGCGATCAACTTCCCGGCTCTGGCGTGAATAAGGTCTTCACCATTAGTTGGGTATTTATTCTTGCCCATCTGTACGCCAATGGGGTTAACCCGCACCCGGTTGAAGATGACGATGCCCTGACCGTCATCACGCAGATAATCGAGGTTGCGCAGCACTTCCAACTCTTCAAAACCCACAATCAGGTCTGCTTTGCGCTTCTCGACAATAGGCGAGTAGACTTTTTCCCCATAGCGAACATGGGTCAGCACCGGACCTTCACGCTGGGACATGCCGTGAACTTCGCTCATTTTGACATCAAAACCGGCTTCGATAAGACCATTGGTCAGCAGCTTGCTGGCTAAGATAGTCCCCTGACCACCCACACCAGTCAGCAGAATGTTTTTTGTGCTCATCTATGCCTCCACCTTCTGAATGGCCTGCACCGGGCAAACCTGGGCGCAGACGCTGCAGCCAACGCATTTGTCGGGGTCGATGGACGATTTCTTCTTGTCAAACTGGAAGACAACCGCCGGGCAGCCGGTGCGAGTGCACTTTCGGCAGCCGATGCAGACCGATTCGTCCACAAAATAGGTTTCGGTGAAGGCTCCCTGGAACTCTTCGAGGTCCCATGGGGCTTGTTTCTTGAGGGCGCAGGGCCAGCGCGTGATCAGGACGGTTGGCTCCTGCATGCCAAGCGCCCAGTCCAGGGCTTCATTGACCTGTTCGAGCTTGTTGGGGTTGATGGTGCGCACGTTTTTGATGCCCATGGCGCGCACAAGCGCCTCGATGTTGACCGCTTCGGTCACCTCGCGGGCAATGGTGTAGCCGGAACCGGGGTTTTCTTGCTGACCGGTCATGGCGGTGATGCGGTTGTCGAGCACGACTGTGATCAGGTTGCTGCGGTTATACGCGGCATTGAGTAGAGAATTGATGCCGGTATGAAAAAAGGTGGAGTCGCCGATCACGGAGATCACACGAGGTTTTTCGCCTTCGACCATGTCGAAAACCTGCTGCGCACCGTGCCCCAGGCTGATGCTGGCACCCATACAGACCGTGGTTTCCATGGCATTGTAGGGCGCACCCGATGCAAGCGTGTAACAACCGATGTCGCCCGAAACCATTATCTTCTTGCGCTTGCCCAGTTCGTAGAAGAAGCCCCGGTGTGGGCAGCCTGCACAAAGGGTTGGCGGACGAGGCACGACAACCTTTTGCAGCTCCTCGTCAAGCGGGTATTGCTCACCAAACACGACCCGGCGAATCACCTCGGGGGTCATTTCGCCGTTCAACGGGAAGATGTTTTTACCGTCGCAAACGATGCCGAGCGCACGCACGTGCTGCTCGAGATAAGGATCATTTTCTTCAAGAATGTAGATATGGTCAACTTTTTCGGCAAACTCCCCGATTAGCTGGTCGGGCAGCGGGTTGGTAAAGCCCAGTTTGAGATAGGATGCGTTCTCCCCAAAGACCTCCCGGGCATAGAGGTAGCAATCGCCCGAGCAAATGATGCCGATGCTGGTGTCGCCATATTCAGTGCGGTTCCACTGACAGTTGTTGCTGTATTCTTTGAGCAGCTCGAAGTTTTGCTGAATTTTAACCTTCATCGGGCGTGCGTTGGCGGGCACAGCTACATACTTTTTGATGTTTTTGACGTAGGGTTTGATCGGCACATCGCGCCTCTCGCCCTGCGAAACCATGCTCTTGGAGTGGCAAACGCGCGTGGTCATGCGCAGCAGTACGGGGATATCATGCTTTTCGCTGATCTCATACGCCTCGATGAGCATATCCTTGCATTCCTGGCTGTCGGCAGGCTCGAACATCGGCACCATCGCTGCTTTGGCATAGTTGCGGTTATCCTGCTCATTTTGCGAGGAGAATTGACCGGGCTCGTCAGCAGTAATCACCACCGCGCCGCCATTCACACCGATGTAGGCAAAGGTGAAGAAAGGGTCAGCAGCGACGTTGAGTCCGACATGCTTCATGGCAGCCAGTGATCGCGCCCCGGCAATGGAAGCGCCAATGGCGGATTCGAGTGCGGTTTTCTCGTTGGGAGCCCACTCTGAGTGGATTTCGGGATAGGTTGCGACATTTTCAAGAATTTCAGTGCTGGGTGTGCCCGGGTATCCGGCGGCGAATCTAACGCCAGCTTCCCAGGCGCCTCGGGCGATGGCTTCATCGCCTGTAATCAATTGTTTCAAAGCTTCCTCCTTTTCCGTCGGGTTGTCTGGGTGAGTGACGGCAAAGCTTGCACCTTGAGTATAAACGAGAACAGCCGGTCTGGGCGATTCTTTTTTGGTGTAAACTAAATATACGTGAAAAGCATGGCAAATCTCCCCACACAAGGCGAGTTTCGAGAGAGAGGTTATGATGACAATTAGCAAAGATAAAGCCCTACAATTCAAAGCCACGCTCAAAGATATCAAACCCGATATCTGGCGCCGGTTCATTATCCCCGCCGATTTCCGTCTCGACCAGTTGCACGACGTGCTGCAGGTTTTATTTGGCTGGGTTGACTATCACCTGAGGCGTTTTACTATAAATGGTGTCGAGTATGGAATTCCTGACCCTGATGACGATTTTAAAACTGTAGACCTGGATGACAGTCTGTATAGGCTGCACGAACTTTACAAAAAAGTCGGTCAACGCAGCACCTATGAATATGATTTTGGCGATGGCTGGCAAATTTCCCTCGTCCTTGAAAAAGTGCTCGACCCGGACCCTGAGGTCAAATTGCCTGTCTGTCTGGACGGCAAACGGTCAGGTCCACCAGAAGATGTAGGCGGACCCTGGGGGTACATGGATTTTCTCGAAGCAATTAATGACCCCAGCAATGATATGCACGATCAACTTGTAGAATGGATTGGTGGAAAATTCGACCCGGAAGCCTTTAATATCAAAGCAATTAATCGATCGCTCACGGGTGTGGATAACAAAAAACCACCCGGGGAATGGGAAATGGAAGATGTTATCGTCAATCCAACAATGGGTTTAACCACTCAGTCAAACTGGCCAGAAGCCTTATCCGATGAAGAAATCCAAATTCTGAAAGACCTGCCCTTGCGCCGCGATATTGTTATGATGTTGAATTACATCAACGAGAATAAGGTGGTAGGCACCGCAACCACCGGAAACTTTCCACAGAAACATTTCAAGGAGATGTGCAGGCGCTTTGTTAATCCTCCTGAGATAGATCCTGTTCTACACGATGGTACGGTCATCATCCTCACGAGCGAGTATCAAGTCGAGGAAATACTTTTCCGACACGTCCTCGCCAATAACGGCTACCTGATCGAAGGTGAGGCTGGCAGGAGGTGGAAGGTCACCACCTTCGGTAACCAGTTCCTGGTGGATACAGAAGCGTGGCAATATTGGCACCTGCTGGTAACCTGGTGGGTAACAACTAACTGGTTGTATTTTTCACCCATTTATCAATCCGATGATATTGATTACTTCCAGTTCATTCGCCTCGTATTGCGTAATTTGCTATCGTTGAAGGAAGGGAAGCAAATATCGCTCGCGGATTTCGTGTCGAAGCTTGCTAAACAGGCAAAAAGCGCTTTTCCGACTTTTCACATGGCGCTGAAGAAAGGTAATCTCGACATCGAAGAGCGTTTCATCAAGGAGTTGCTGGTTGATCCTTTATCTGAATTTGGGATCCTCGAACGATTTTTTGTTACAAAGGACTGGGGCAACTGGCAAGAGGAAGTGCTTGAATCAATTTCGATAACTGCTTTGGGTTTGAGTGTCCTGAAAGCGTTGGATAATGCCAGGCAACCTTCCGTAAACTGATCAAGCGCAATACCTATGCGCATTAACAGTCAAGAATGACTTTTTCGCTGGAGAAAGTCATCCTGATAAATTTCACTTGACCTTGATTAAAGTTAGGGTTGGAACCTGGGTCACCAGCAGTTCTCAATATGAATGTGTTTAGATTTAAAGG
>DHRN01000107.1:11966-12166 GCA_002411175.1 Anaerolineaceae bacterium UBA5311
TGTGTTTAGATTTAAAGGGGGAGCAGGGAGCCGGGAGCAGGGAATAGGAATTGGGTTTTGTCATCCTGAGCCTCTTTTGCGAAGGATCTTGTCAATCGGAACGGGAAGACCCTTATGAATTACATTTACGAAGTGCATATCACGTTCCTGCGGAGCCATCTTTTCGTAGGGCGAGACGTTTGTACCGGCGAAAGACATCT
>DHRN01000071.1:0-239 GCA_002411175.1 Anaerolineaceae bacterium UBA5311
AACGGCGATATTTCTTCCTCTTAATCCGCCGTACACAATGATCACACACAACGGCGGATTGAGGTGGGAGCAACATCCTCGTCACACCAATGTCACAACCCCCTCAATCTCGCCCTACAGCTACTCGCGGGACGGCGTGGCAACCGTCCCCTACAACATAAAAATAAATATATTTTTCCATATTGAGAATTGCTGATGAACAGAATGCTTGACTCGCAGTGACCGGTAATAGAATTGCA
>DHRN01000071.1:441-14937 GCA_002411175.1 Anaerolineaceae bacterium UBA5311
ATCGTTGTTTTACCCCCTCTTTAGAGGGGGGCAGGGGGGTGAAAGAATTACGAGAGTGAGGAAAAAGAGTTGTCATTGCGCCCCCCTTGTTCTGATTCAATAACTCCCCCCATTCGTGTTTCATGGGCTCGCCGCGCATTATCAACAAAAACCATCCCCAGGCGCGCTACATTAACATAAAGACTTTACACACCATCGCAAACACTACGAAAACCTCCAAAATCTTGCCAGACTCGCAC
Organism: Anaerolineaceae bacterium UBA5311; assembly: GCA_002411175.1. Classification (GTDB taxonomy): domain Bacteria; phylum Chloroflexota; class Anaerolineae; order Anaerolineales; family Anaerolineaceae; genus Mesolinea. Next base: position 681 of record DHRN01000071.1, read on the forward strand.
TTAAAACCGGCAACCAGCGTTAGAATATCCTATGGATTGTCCATACTCAAACCTGTTTACTGGAGATTGCATGCTAAAAAAGTTCGTTCGATTCCTCCCCATCCTTCTGGTTGTTCTAATTGTCTTTAACCTGGTTCAGTCCGCTCCCGTCCAGGCAGATTCCACCAATGATTTGCAGGTTCTGATTGTTCAATACCAGGACCGCGATCAACTGGCGGACCTGGTAAACCGTTACGACGTCGTTGAAGTCGATTCGGAGACTCAGACTGTGAAAATATTCAGCAACCAGATTACCCGAGACGCGCTGGCGGCTGAAGGTATTAGCTGGAGCGTTGACCAGGCTTACACGGCAGAGATCAACACCGTGGTAAAACCTCTGCCCTGGCAGACCAGCGGCATCCCCGGCTATCCATGCTACCGAACGATCGCGGAAGTTTTTCAGGCAGCCGATGACCTGGCAACAACTTACCCAGACCTTGTAGAAATTGTTGATATTGGTGATTCATGGGAAAAAACGCAAAATCCGAATGCCGGCTGGGATATGGAAGTGCTCTTGCTGACTAATCGCACTGAGTCAGTCTCCAAGTCAGACGCTTTTATCATGAGCGGGATCCACGCCCGCGAATGGGCACCGCCAGAACTGATGCTGCGCGTGGCAGAAAATCTGCTTGAAAATTACGAGACCGATGCCGATGTCAAATGGCTGCTCGATTACAACCGCATCCACCTTATCTTGCTGAGCAACCCTGATGGCAGGCTTCAGGATGAAGCCAACACCAGCTGGCTCTGGCGTAAAAACACGAACAACAATTACTGTACCGGCGGCACAGGTTCAAACGGACGCGGTGCAGATTTGAACCGCAATTTTCCATTTGCCTGGGAAAACAGCGGTTATCAATGTGATGCCGTTTATTCCGGACCAACACAAGGGTCTGAGCCTGAAACCCAGGCGATTGTTGATTATGTGGAAAGCATTTTCCCTGATCAGCGCGGAGACAGCCCAACCGACCCGGTAAACGAGCTGACCGCAACTGGCATGTTTATCGATGTGCACAGCTATTCTGAGCTGGTGCTTTGGCCCTGGGGTTATACCTATTCACAAGCTCCTAATCATGCCAGCCTTCGGGCAATGAGCTACAAATTTGCTTATTACAATGACTACACCCCTCAACAATCAGTCGCGCTTTATCCGACCAATGGCACCACGGACGATTGGGCGTACGGCGTGCTGGGAGTGCCCGGTTTTTGCTTTGAAGTGGGCACTTCGTTCCATCAGAGCTGCAGCGCTTTCGAGAGCGAAATTTATCCTGACAACCAGGAAGCTTTGATTCGCGCGATCAAGATTGCCCGCAGACCCTACCGCCTTACTCACGGTCCTGAAGTGACCAACTTGTCCGCTTATGTGAATCCGGGTGGACTGGTGGTCAATTATACCGCCGACGACACACTTTACAGCACCTACAGCGGCGGTGTAGCTTCCAGCAATATCATGTCAATCCGTTATTCAATCGACAAACCATCCTGGATTACCGGGTCGAACCCAAAAACAGTTGAGCTGCGCACGACTGTACCCAAACATAGCGGCATTTTTAGCATCAGCCTGGATGGTTTGGCTCCCGGGCAGCACACGCTCTTTGTCGAAGCGCTTGACAATAGCGGCGCATGGGGACCCCCAACCGCGATTTTCTTCACGGTTGAAGGAGAAGTGTCGCCAACACCACCGACTCCAACACCGCCTACTCCCACCCCACCCACGCCAACGCCCCCACCAGGACCAGAACAGAGCTTATATCTGCCTTTGATCAGGCGGGAACTGATAGAGCCTTAAAAAGTAAGGGAGTTAAACACAAAAAGTCGGCATGTCGCCGACTTTTTGAATTAAAAACACCGGCAAACGCCGGTGTTTTCCTAAAAGAACCAATCGGTTTACCGCTTTGTTATAGCGCGATAGATTAAAAGCACAATAATGGCACCAAGAAAGGCGGCAATTAATGTGCCAATGATACCGCTGGTTGTGATCCCAAGCAAGCCAAAGAGCCATCCACCCAACAAGCCGCCAAGGATACCCGCAATAATCGCACCCAAAACGCCAACTTTAACGCCGGGAACGACCATATCAGCTAACCATCCGGCGATACCGCCGACAATGATTGTCCATAACCAATTTAATCCGTCAAACATTTTTACTCCTTATCTAATAGAATTGATTGTGATTCTATTTTCGGTAATCTTACAATTGGTTAATGCCGGTTACAACCCTTAGCATTGTACAATCATCACATTCTCCTTGTTAGAAACACAGCCGATTAAGCAGCCGCTGCCTTATAATAAAAATGAGCTGAGGAATTGCATATGGATAAATTTATTGTCATCGCCGGCAACATCGGGGCAGGGAAAACCACCCTGGTTCAGATCCTGAGTGAAAAGTTGAACTTCACACCTTTTTATGAACCGCATGAAGAGAACCCGTACCTGGCAGATTTTTACGAGAATATGACGCGCTGGTCTTTTCATTCGCAGGCATATTTTCTAACTCGTCGGCTAAAGATCCACAAAGAATTACTCACCGCAGAAGGGTCAGTAGTCCAGGATCGCAGCGTTTATGAAGACGCGGAAATATTTGCGCGCAATCTGTATTTGCAGGGCGACTTGAGCGCGCGTGATTATGGCGTTTACCAGGACCTTTATCATATTCTTGCATCTTTGCTTCCCCCGCCAAACCTGATGGTTTACTTGCGGGCAACTGTGGATACGCTTATGGATCGGATTGCGAAGCGTGGGCGCGAGTATGAAACCGGGATATCAAGAGAATACCTTGCCCGACTAAATTCTCTTTATGAAAACTGGATGAACAATTTTGACCAATGCCCGGTTTTGATTATCAACAGCGACGATCTGGACCTGGTCTCGAGCTCTGAGCATATCGAACAAGTGGTGCGCTGGGTGCAGAATAAACTAACTGGACGGACAGAGGTGCGGTTGTAAGCAGGGAGGTAATTCCTGTTTATAGCGGTGCGGTAGAGGAAAACTGCCGCCATACCGCCGATAATCGAAACCGGGATTAACCCGCCGGGAAAACCTCCAACCGAACCGGAAACAAACCCGCCATAAATGCGCTTCTTTGCGTCTCCTTTCGAAAGCAGCATTTTTGGCTTTCGAGGAAGGCTCAAAGTTTATTCATTCCGAGCGGTCAAATCAATGGCAGCGCTTATATCTATTGTTTTAATCAAGCATTTAGCAAGTATGCAAGCACCCAATTTGACGTGTCTAACAATGCATCGGTATGAGTACGCTCATAATGGTGGGAGCTGTCCACGCCGGGTCCAATCAAGGCGACAGCGGCATCTCCACCAGCCCGCCAATACGCTTTTCCATCGGAACTGTAGTGCACATAGGTGTCGACAATCACAGGGATCTGATAAGAATCTGCAAGGTCTCGTAATTTTGTTGAAAGCTCGTGGTGATACGGACCAGCAGCGTCTTTCACACAGATTGTGGCATGAAATTCGTCAGAAGCCTGTCCATCCCCAATCGCAGCCATATCCAGGGCTACCAGTTCGTCCACTCCTTCGGGGATGTCGCTGCTGCCGCCGTGCCCGACTTCTTCGTAATTGCTGATCAGAAAACAGGTATCCACGGCTGGTTTGAGATTCGCGTCATGGAGTGACTTGAAAACCGCCATAATTACGGCAACGCAGGCTTTGTCATCCAGATGACGGGATTTGATAAACCCATTGATAACCTCAACACGCGGCTCAAAGAAGACATAGTCGCCCACCTCAATGCCCAGACCGCGGGTTTCATCGGCGTTACTAACAGGCTCGTCGAGGCGCACTTCCATGCTGCGGTTGTCACGTTTACCGTCGCGCACATTTTCGTAGACGTGCACCGACGCTTCATGGGGGAGAATAGTTCCCCGAATGGTGCCATTGTGTCGAGTGTGCACAAGACAGTTCTCACCCTCAACGCTGCCCCAGGCAAAGCCGCCCACTTCGGTTAGCTCAAGTCTTCCGGATGGCTTTATCTGGCGAACCATCGCTCCTAAAGTGTCCGCATGGGCGGTGAGCGCGCGTTTCGGACCGGTTGGGGTTTCTGCCTGTAAGGTCAGCAGGAGAGAGCCTTTTTTGGTCCACTCAACGTTAACCTCAGGGTATTTGGCAATTTCCTGTTCGACCAGTTCCATAGCTTGCCGGGCGAAACCGGTTGGGCTGGGGGTGTCCAGCAATCTGGCGAGAAAATCGATCATGTATGTTGTGTCAATATTGGGCAGGGCAGGTTGACTGTTCATGTATATGTTAATAACTCCTGGTTGTTTTCGTAAGCTGCTATCTTTTCACGCCATTCATGAGGTATTGGCTGTGAGCGCTCTTCCGCTTGGTTATAGGATACCATCACAACCTCTCCGCGGGCAAAGACTTCTTCGTTTTGGCAGTTTTCTACCTGGAAATGAAAGCGCAGGCTCTTGTTGCCAAGGTGAGCAACTTTGATTCCAACCCGGACACAGTCACCATGATGAATGGAAACCAGGTAGTCGATCTGATTCGATGCGACCACCATTCCGAAGCCTTCCCGAATGGCGCCATCCCAGATTCCGCTGGCGCGGTAATAACCGGTGCGGGCATGCTCGACGTATTCGAGAATAGTGACGTTGTTGACATGCTGAAGCGTATCGAGGTCAGAATAACGGACGGTGATGTTTTCGTAGTAGGGAAATTCCCGAGGGGCAGATGGGGTAATTGTGGTCATTAAAAGCTCCTGTTCCCGCAATTATACAGGCACGAACAATGGATCGCATAATTAACTAAAGCACATGGGCAATAAACAACGATTAAAGATATCCGCATTGAAAGGGTGTTCTATTACAACCGGCAGTAGAGCTTTCCAGGATGGTTATCCAAATACCCCAAGAGAAGCTAACAAAATAATAAGACCAAATACAGCCAGGGCAGCCCAAAAGTATTTCGCATCCGGGTCGGTTGATAGGCTAACGGATTGTTTTTCAGCAATATTTTTGGATTCGTCCTTATCACCATCCCTTTCCGGATCGTAAATTTCCCTCCAGTTTGCCAACTTGGTGATTTCACTAAATCCGGTTCTGGTCCTTGTTGCTCCAATACGAGATTGTACTGAATCGGGGTCTTTGCTTTTCTCTGAAGGTTCGACTGAAACCGGCTGGGGTATAGAGCCCGAGCCAGCAGATTGACCAGGGAACAGTGGTATAAACCCGGAGACAGGACCAACGCCATTGGTCGGTATGGGATTTGGGTTTGTCCACCCTGACCGGCGATCGACAGGTTCTGGTGGAGGGGCTGGGATTTGGATTTCTTCAATATCGAGTTGAAATTCGTTTGCCCAATCAGCAAAGGTGGGACAGTCGCGCAATTCCTTGGAATGCCAGGCTGCGTCGAATAACTCAGCCGTAGCCCTTCCCCAGATTCGTGCGAGACTGGAGGTGAGTATTTGATAACGGTTGCAATATGTATGCATTTCATCTTGCGCGAAATAGTTTTCGCCAAAAGTGGCATCAACAACAACAGGGTCACACCATGCCAGCATGTTGGCAAGCAGGATTGAGCCGGCAAAGCGGTCGGCATCCGGAGACCAAAGCCCCTTTGAAGCAGTGCAATGGGCATAGCCTGCAGACCCAGCAGGGAGTTTATTCGGTCTGGTCAAATCCGGCGCGTACATCTCTTCAAGGTCTATCAGGGAGATAGGATCCGCGTCGCTATTCTTCATGCCTTTGGGGCGTATGATCAGGTTAGGTCCCGAGAGATCACAATGCGCGACTTTTGATTTCTCCATTGTTGAGAGTACGCGGTTGAGTTCCGTCGCGTTTTCCAGGCAAGTATCCTTGCTCAACATTTTTTTGCTAAGGACAACATCCTGCCAGGTCTGACCTTCAATCCAGGGCATTAGAACGGAATAATCGAGGTCCCTGTTTTCCTGGATCAGGGAAGGAAATTGATTTTTTGAAATGACGAAGCGTTCACAAGTTTCCAAACCGGGGAAATCGGAATATTTGAGCAATTTTCCAGTTTTATACAAGTTTTCATCGTTGCGATACATAGCAGCAAATACTTTCAGCGCGCGTTTTTTACCATCCTCTCCACGAAGCTGAAAAACAGTTGCCCTGCGACCTGTTTGCCCATAGGGCATGTTCCTGCCGACGAGAGCTGGATGCTCAGTAAAGTAGTAGGTTTCGGTTCCGAGGGAAAGTCGTTCGTTTACTTTTGGAACAAACATGGTGTGCTGTCCTTATTCAGAAAGAGAATCATCAGATTGAGAAGGTGGTGTTGATGAAAGGCTGTTTTCCTTGACGATAAGTGGTAGTAATATCAAGTTGTTATTTGACTCCAAAGCGTTTGTAAACCAACCCCCCTGATATCCATGTGTGTAAGTTGCATAGAAGCTGGAACCTGCCGATTGAGGTCGGGTCGGGTAGGTCTTAAAAGGATTGCGTAGAGATGGGGTTGAGGACGGGGTGGTCTCAAAAGGATAGGCTGAAGAGGGGGTCGAGGGCGGGGTGGTCTCAAAAGGATAGGGTGTAGAGAGGGTTGAAAATAGCTCGCTCTCATCGGGATCAGGTTGAGGGGTGTCCGGGGGCGGCTCCGGTGTCGCAGTGTCAATTGGAGCGGCTGAAGTGGGAAATTCATCAGTCGCGCTGGACTCCGGAGTTGTTGTCGGGGTGGTATGACCGGCGAGTAAAGCAGTAAAAAAATTTGTTCTTTGGTTATCCTTGTTTTCACCCTTGGAAAACAATACAAATGAACCCACGCAGATTAACAACAGAATCATCCCCGCAAGGGATATTTGCCATTTTTTGTTAGACGTGACGCTGACGGGTTCAGGTCTCGGTTGGTAGTGTTCATATTTCTCTCGATCAGCCAACGGGTCAACTGGCGCTGGAGTTTGGTAAACGGGACGATATCTTTGTTTTTCCAGCTGAGTTGATTTGGCAGGCTCAATCTGCGGGGGTTTATAGAAAGACCAATCAGACCATTCAGTGGCTGCCATGGGGTTAACGGCACGGACGGCAAAAAAGGCTCCGGCTTGGGGAATCTCGTCAATCAAAACTTTGAAGCTGTTTCGTGTTGTCTCGACAACGGAGAAATTCAGGTCGGTAACAGTTGCCAGCTCCCAGGTGTTTTGACCTGGTGGGTTTGCCCATTCAATAAACAGCTTGCCTGGTTCACGATTTTCGTCAAAATTGAGCGCCCTGATAGTGTTTTTTTTTCCAGTATGCCAGGCTATCGGCAGGCTGGAAGTCATTTGGAAAAATGAAATGTCGTCACTGCCGGCGAGGGTCTTTGTGCGTGTGATCAGGCTTTCGATTTGAATATTATCTTGCTGAAAAAGGTCCGCTTCATTATCCGCAATGGCGAAACCATCCGAGTATAAAATCAGCTGATCAAAATCCTCAGGAGAAAGTATCTTAAGATGCAGCTGACCGACAATGCCTTTGTGGGAAGACCAGCGCTCCTGAGTTAGAAACTCTTGTTCTGAAAAGTACGCCCAGGTGATTTCCCTTCCATATTTCCAGACCCGAATGCGCGAATCACCTGCCCAGACAAGCATGGCGAGGTAACTCTTTTTGTCAAGAAGCAGCGAACTAAAAACAGCCTCGCTGCCAAGATGGCGTTTTGTTTCCAAAACACCCCTCAGAAAAGCAGGTTCAATATGATCAATCGAATGGGTCTCGATCTTCTCACGAAAACCGATTGAAAGCTGGTTCAGGTATCCAAACAGGTCTTCGTGCATTTGCTTAGCATTTTGATCCGTAGGGATCGTGAGCAAGTAATTGCTGAGGTTTTGGCACAGGTGTTCTGCTGCCAGGTCGCCGAAAAAGGATTGGCTGACACCATCACATTGGGTGACTGCCATTCTGTCATTTGTCCACTTTATACACAGACTATCCTGACCAGGTTGATTTGTGCCGATTGAATCTGCGGAACGGTCCTGCCCATATCGGAATGGAAACGGTGACGACGAAGGTCCGTCTGAGACGGGAGTCTTAAAAAGTTTATTGGTGGTAACGCCGTCCCGGTTCATATGATCTACTGCGCCATCGGGGTGGACATTGACATCACGAAACCCATCTGGACCAGCTCAGGGTTTACTCCCGGCAGCATCATGTAAGCGCCAGGCTGTATGGCATAGCCACTTTCAGCCATCATAACCCGATAAGATTCAGGGATGCGTGAAGACATGCGCTGCAATTTTTGTGCATATTGTGTGCGCAGTCTGCTGTTATCAAGCACCCCAGTCCAGTTGTAAGGGTCCTGGATGGGTTGGGTGAGGATATTGTCTGATATAAAGATATTTTCGACCAAAACATTGCCATCATGGTTTCCCAACGACATGATCCGGTTAACAATCGGTTCCGGATCTGCGCCGGTATACTCACCATCAGTCATGTGACAGACAAGGGGCGCGGGGCAATACTGCAAATGCCCAAGGTTGTTATGCAGCATTTCTTCCACCGCCAAAAACACCTGGTCAGTTGCGGTGGAGCGCTGGGGGGAAAGTTCAGGGACCCCCATGGCAGCGACTTCATCGATTGTGCGGATGCCGCCCAGGATGTCATACACCTGGTCGCTATAGGCGAACATTGCGATCAGGTAGCGTTGCGAGATGACTGACCCCTTGGTACATCGGAATACCATTTGCTGTAGTGCGGCGGTCAAAGCGTCGGTGACGATCTCGATGCGTCTTTTGCCAGACATGGAGGTTGACATTGAGCCGCTTACATCAAGTGCATAGATGATCAGGGCTGGAGTATCACTGGTTGCCAGGGTATCGTATTGCATAACAACTCCTTTTGACATATTTAATTTTGAAGTAATAAAATTTAGAGCTCAAGTTTCCCCACCGAGATGAGATCGCAGTGATTTCCTTCAAAAAACCTGGTGCAAAAGAAACAATTTCGCTCCACAATCCATGAAAGTAGTGAAATTTTACACCATTATCGCAATTGTGGGAGAAATAATTCAGATTAAATCGTATTTTTAACCAACATATTTGTAAATCTGGTAAAATTGCCCTAGATTTCTTATTGAAATTCGTTATTAGTGAGGGAAATAATGAACAGGAACAGGGCAAATCTAATCATTTTGGTTGGTTCGGTTATTGGCCTTCTAAGTTTCTTTTTGCCATGGGTAAAAGTGGAAGCAATGATTATAGGTAATTCTTCTGCATCAGGCTTCTCTTTTTTTTCCAATCAGGGCAGTTCGATTCTGATCCTGGCTATGGTCGCCTTCCTTTTGGCAGCAGGCTTATCAATATTTACTTTTGTAAATGGACAGATCACCAGGTTTCAATCACCAATTGCGATTGTTTTGGGTTTGCTTGCCTTGCTAAGCGTAATAGGAACATGGGTTTATATCAAGGATGCATCCAACAATGAAATAACTCAGCTGGTAGCCGAGATAAAAACTCAATTTGGAATTTTTCTCGCAATTTTCAGCGCTTTGTCTGTAATCCTGGGTGGAATTTTGGGGTTATTAGAATCCACCGCCAATGCAGGAACGGTTTCCCTGAAGAACCTGAAAGACAACGTTTTTGGCGTTTCCAAACCATCCTGGCAAGGCAGTCAAAATCCCGGGCAACCAATCTCCAGAACGCCCTACCGACAGAATCCAGGTCAGCAGGCGCGGCAAGGATGGCAACCACAAGACGAGAGATACGCTAAACCACCCTATCAACCGGACAATTATTCCCAATCATCAGGCATTCAACAGCAACAACGCAGTCTGCAGCGACCGCTCGATCAATCCCCTCAATGGCAGCCCAGTCAACAACAAGACAGAGGTCAGATCGAACCACAGGATCGACGCCCCCAATGGCAAGCTGAACAGCAGCAGGTCAGGAGACAGGCTCCAGGGCAAGCGCGCCCGGCTCAACCGCGGTTGGATCAGCAACCAGACCGCTATCAAGCTCAACAACAGCAACAATTACCCCCTTCAGATCAAACCTGGGTTGGAGATCAGCAGCAACCCGGAGAGCAGCACTCTTCGCAGCACCAACTACCTCACCAGAGTTACCATACATCAGGAGCCGTACACACAAACCCCTATGGTCGCCCATGGCAGCCGGATCAGCTGCCAACCCAGGACATGCCTGCCTGGCAAAAAAGAACACAAAAACCACCGTCATGGATGACAGGCAATCAGCCTCCGCGCTCTCAAAGCAGTTTTGACTCAGAGGAAGATGAATCCACAGAACCATGAAAATTTGATATTTGCAATCTTTTGAAACCAAAACAAAACATCAGAATAAATGATGTCCAGGTTAACTCGTAATTTAGAAAATAAGTGGGGAGAGTCCCAATGATGAATAAAGCAAAAATTCTGGTGATCGGCAGTGCGATTTTAATGTTGTTAGCTTTTTTTCTTCCATGGTTGTCAGTTTCAGTAAATAACAGGAATATTCTCAACCGGAGCGGATTGGAGCTTGCGCAGGGGCGCTATGACCTTTCAGAAAGACTATCAAACAGCAGGGTTGATATTAACGATGACCAATCAATTGAACAGCAGCTGCAGGGAATGATGGACGACAGCATGGCAACCATGATTGATTTGCTCGGGCTGCCAATTGCGGAAGGATCGCTTTACCTGGTGCCGGCAGTTGCCGTCTTGATAATCGTTTTGAGCTTCGTGAGTAGTTGGAAACCCAGCCAGAGTTACGGCGTTTTGCTCCTGGTGTTGTCGGGTTTACTGCTTTTTTATCTCGGTTATAAGGTAGTTATGATCACGTTCAGCGACACACTTATTAAGACTATAAGTAGTTTGGTTGGACTTGTTGGTTCTGAAATCGCGTTTGAATCGGGTCATAAAATCGGATTTGGCATGGTGATTTCCGGGATAGGAGCAATCGGAATTTTCTTTGGCGGTTTCATGGTGTTGCAGAGTTTTGAAGAAGACAAGCGGTTGCCTCAGCTGGTTCACCTGGTTCCAGGCGACCTGGAAGAACTTCGTTTGACGCCGGCAATGGAAGAACGACGTATACACAACGCGCCGGGGTTTGTTCCCGCGGCACAACCGGTTCCTGTGCAAATGAACCCGGTGCATGTGGAGCAGGCATACAAATATCCGCCTGCGCCAGACCAGACACGACCATATTATGCCCAAACCGAACCAGTCCAGCCTTATTATCATCCAACATACCCGGCAAAGGTGGTTCAAACCTATCCGGAAAAACCCCAGCCGAGCCGACAACCGGGTGTGGAGGGGTTTGCCCCGCGGCAGCATACCCCACCAACCCAGCCGCAACCCGCCCCGGCAAAAAGCAGCAGACCACAACCCCCGCAAAGTCTGGACCAGACCCAACCACCCCAACCACCACGTTTCCCGGGATATCCGCACCAATCGCCAGATCCCATCCCACATTATGCCCCCCAACCAATTAACCCAAGCATGCCAGGCGGAGACCAGCCCGGTGTTGTGCATCCATATTCGCAAACCGTACCCCCGGCTCATCAACCGGGCGGGATTCCTCCCTATTTACAACAAGATCCAACATATCAACCGACCAGGATGCCAGCTTCGGGATATCCGGTGCAAAACCCGGGATATCAACCCCAAAGAAATCCAATTGAGCCCGACTATCCGCCAGACCCCCAGGGTCGACCGGTCAACAACTGGAGACCGCTGAAACTGCCGTATAAAACCGGGACGTAGAAGTGGGCATTCGTAGATTATGTGAGTCTTGGAAAACATTGAACCAGTCAAATTAATAACCTAAACCATAAGTCCGGCAGGCTTAAGAAAAACGGACCGCGGTGCAGAGCCTCTGCAGCAGATAATTTCTAATCAAACCGGGCGGGCTGGGAAAATCAGAGACCCATTGAGAGAAGAGCAAGAAAATTCTCACCAGGCTCTTGCCTCAAAAGCGATGTCAATTCATTGACAGAACCTTTTCGCAAACTGTTAATCTACAACCATGATTAAAAAAGAGCGTTACTACAATATGTTGGAAACCTGGCGAGAAAAGCAAGTGATCAAAGTTCTCACTGGAGTTCGTTTTTGATCGTGTTTACGAAGCCACTCAAAACATCGACAAAATTATGTCAGACAATTGATCAAAAAAGGGGAACGATAACCTTGTATCACTTGAAAAATAGGTTCGATCAGCAGCGTAATCTCGCAAGATTGTTGTATACTCTCTCTATCAATTAAACAAAGTATAAAAGGACAAACGATGACAGAAAAAACGTATACCCAATCGCCCTGGAGTTTGAAAGAGCTCTTCGAAAGTTTTGAAGACCCAAAAATTGAAGAAACCTATCAAACGTTAAGTAAGAATGTAGAGCACTTCGAAACCTATCGCGACCAGTTGAGCGCAGATATTTCCACCGAAAAGTTTTTGGAAATGATCGGCAAATTAGAAGAGGGTCAAAAGCTTGGATACCGGCTCTATGGCTTCTCATCTTTAAGTTTCGCAGCCAACACGCAGGACCAAAAAGCCCAGATCGGTATCTCAAGAGTCCAGCAGTTTTTGGCAGAAGTCGAAAACCGTACGCTCTTCTTCTCCTTGTGGTGGAAAGCGCTTGATGACCAGAACGCTGCCCGTTTGCTGGATGCCAGTGGTGATTACCGGTATTGGCTGGAGCAGATCCGCAATTTCAAGCCCTATACCCTCAGCGAACCCGAAGAAAAGATCATCAATACTAAGAATGTTACCGGCAGTTCGGCCATGGAAATGCTCTACGATTCAATCACCAACCGCTACGTCTTCAAGGTAGACGTTGACGGAGAAACAAAAGAGATGACTCGTGGTGAGCTAATGAGCCTGGTGCGCAGCAGCGACCCTGACTTGCGGGCGCGTGCTTACCAGGAACTCTATCGAGTCTATGGCGAGGATGCTTCGATCCTTGGGCAAATCTATCAGAATATCGTGCGAGACTGGAAAAACGAAAACGTTAGTTTGCGTGGTTTCGCCAGCCCAATATCAGTGCGAAACACCATCAACGACCTGCCCGATGAGGTCATTGACACCCTGCTTGAGGTTACCCGTAAGAATATTGGCATCTTCCACCGCTATTTTAAGCTCAAAGCAGGCAAGATCGGCATGGAAAAACTGCGCCGTTACGATATTTATGCGCCGGTAAGCGAATCTGATAAGCGCTACAGTTACGACGAAGCCACTGCGATGACTTTTGAGGCGTTTGACCGCTTTGACCCCAAATTTGCCCAGCTGGCACGCCGTGTTTTCGATGAACAACACGTCGACAGTGAAGTGCGTAAGGGTAAGATGGGCGGAGCCTTCTGCTCCACGCTCGGACCCGACCTGACCCCCTGGGTGATGCTCAATTATCAGGGCAAAGCTGATGATGTCTCCACCATGGCACACGAACTTGGGCACGCCATCCATTCGATGATGGCAGAAGAACACAACATTTTCACCCAACACGCCTGTTTGCCGCTGGCAGAGACAGCCTCCACCTTTGGCGAAATGACCCTGACCGACCTGCTGCTTGAGCGCGAAACCGATGAAGGTGTAAAGCAGGATATTCTCTTTGGGCAGCTTGATGATGCTTTCGCGACCATCATCCGCCAAATCTACTTCGCCTTGTTTGAGGTCGAAGCGCACGAGATGATCGCCAATAATGCCTCGGTGGACGAATTGAACGCCGCTTACCTGGCTAACCTGAAGGAAGAATTTGGCGATTCGGTGGATGTTTCGGACGAATTCAAGTACGAATGGGTCTCCATTCCGCATATTTATGGCACACCTTTTTATGTGTATGCCTACGCGTTCGGTCAGCTTTTGGTTTTCGCACTATACAAACGCTACCAGGAAGAAGGCGAAAGCTTTAAGCCGAAATATATGCGCATTTTGTCGGCAGGCGGCTCGGTCGCCCCAATCCCGCTGCTGGCAGAAGCCGGTATGGATGTAACCAAAGCCGAATTCTGGCAAGGCGGCTTCGATGTAATCGAGGGCATGGTCGATAGGCTGGAAAGATTGTAAAAATTCCAGGATGAAGGTGGGGCGAAACAACTCGCCCCACATTTTGTTAAGTAGGATCGTATGTGCTCGATATTAAGCCAGGAACTTTCCTGCAGCACGAATGCTTCCACCGTGAATCCCGCACCGCGAAGGTCCAATATGTCCTCCCAGCAGTTCTCAATATGAATGTGTTTAGATCTTAAATGCAAAATGCAGGAGTAATCGGACTCCGAAGCGTGAGAGGTGGGTTCAGACGTGTGCAGGGAAGAGGAAAAAGGAAACAGGGGACAGGGAGCAGGGAATAGGAACTGGG
>DHRN01000025.1 GCA_002411175.1 Anaerolineaceae bacterium UBA5311
AAGTGCCACCATAAGCTAACAGCTTTTGCCAATTCTCTCACCCCCCTGCCCCCCTCTACAGAGGGGGTTGAAAGTTTGTGGGTCTCTAAAGAGGGGGTTGAGGTTTTGTGGGTCTCTAAAGTGAGGGTTGAAAGGTTAACAGGTGAGTTGAGGTGAGTTGAGGTGGGTTGAGGTGAGGTGTGCTGTAATGCCGGGTCTGTTACAACCTTTGCGAGGAAGGGTATCCTGTCAATGCCAACGAAGCGACGAAGTTTCAACCTGATGACATTCGACCCGTCTATCTTTTTATAGCAATCTGAATCTGCTCCATTCCCTACACCCCCGCCGGTCTGCTCCGCCTGGCGGTTCAAAAATCAAACGTTTTTACTGAATCGATAACCCGATCGAGTTCCTCCTCAGCCAGATCATAAAAAAGCGGAAGCCTGACCAAGCGGTCGCTAATCTCTTCGGTGACCGGGCAATCACCACGTGCGCCACCCAACCTGACTCCCATTTCAGAAGTATGCAGTGGCAAATAGTGGAAAACACAGAGGATATCACGGGATTTCATCCAGTCGATAAAGCGGGTGCGCGTTTCCATATCCGGCATAATCAGATAAAAAAGATGACCTGGATGTTCGCAATGCCCGGGGACCGTTGGTAATCGCACGCCATTTTCAGCAGCCCAGTCGGATAATTCCCGGTAATATGCATCCCAGATATATTGCCTCTTTGCCTGGATTTTTTCCGCGGCTTCCAACTGTGCAAGCAGCATGGCGGCGATCATTTCTGACGGCAGGTAACTGGAGCCGATATCCACCCACGAATATTTATCCACCATACCCCTGAAAAAGTGACTGCGATTGGTCCC
Organism: Anaerolineaceae bacterium UBA5311; assembly: GCA_002411175.1. GTDB lineage: Bacteria > Chloroflexota > Anaerolineae > Anaerolineales > Anaerolineaceae > Mesolinea. The sequence continues at coordinate 851 of DHRN01000025.1, forward strand.
TTTTTCGCGGATTATTTCCGCCCTGTCGATAAAGTTCTCGTCGTTGATCAGCAGCGCCCCACCCTCGCCTGTGCTGATGTTCTTGGTTTCGTGGAAGCTTTGAGTAGCCAGGGCGCCCAGCGCACCCAGATTCTTCCCTTGATATTTACCCAAAAGACCGTGGGCATTGTCTTCAACAACGGAGATATGATGGCTGGCAGCCACCTGACCGATCACGTCCATCTCGCATGCCACACCGGCATAATGGACAACGAAAATTGCCCTGGTGTTCGGGTTGATATGCTTTTCCAACTGATTTTCATCAAGGTTTAAAGTATCCGGGCGAATATCAATGAAGACCGGGGTTGCCCCGCGCAGTACGACAGCGTTTACAGTAGATACAAAAGTGAAAGACGGAACGATCACTTCATCCCCCTGCTTAAGGTCCAATAATAACCCCGCCATATCAAGCGCATGCGTGCAGCTGGTGGTCAACAGAGCTTTTTTCGTGCCGGTGATCGCCTCCAGCAGCGCGCTGCTTCGTCGGGTAAACTCTCCGTCTCCGGAAAGATGACCGGACCTGATTGCCTGGCTGATATAATTTTCAGATTCAGGGATATATGCCGGTTTGTTGAAAGGTATTTTTGTCATTTTTCTTCCTTCCCAGAGAGCCACATCAAAGCATCAGTCGAACCACTTGTGAAAGGTATGGTATGAGGAGTAGAGTGTGAAATTTAACTGGCTGCAGGCTTTTTGCACCGGGATATTTGTCAGCAAGGTCGAGATAATCGTCTCTTTTGCATCAATCTCCCTGGACCAACGTAAACATTGGCTCATCAGCTCACGAAAAATTCCTTTTTTCCTGGCTTGGGGGGCTACCCCTACAAGAATAACTTCGGTTTGCTGCGGGGAATTGATTCGAATCGCCTTAAAACCGACAATTTCGTTATTCATTTCTGCAACCAGTACGTGGTCGGCAACAGAGCGGTTCAGGCAGCAGCGTTCTGCCCAGGAGGCGTAAACCTCTATGGCAGCTTCAGGATCCAGGCGTCGATCGACATTGTAATGACCTTTATAACCTGTGAAGGAAGCCTTCGCCACATTCACTACCTGGGGGACGTCGCCAGGCTCCAGGCTTCTGATAACCAGCTCTTCAGGAACCCCGAGGTAAGAAAAGCCGTGAAGGTCTTTTCGTAAATACACCAATGTGTCCATTAATCGAAAGCCATTATCTTCCATTGCATGAACTGTTTTGATATCACTGCTCGAGCAACGTCCGATTAAAAACTTAACCCGGTTCTTACTGCAAAATTCAAGGATAAAATGCAAATTCTCTGGACTGATCTGGCTTGCCCGGGCGGAAACTATTCCGAAACGGGTGGTATCCAGCGGTGAAAGTGAGACGATTTCAGAGCTCACGGCTTTATCTCTTCAGGGTGATGCCTATCCAATTGTTGCCTGATTGTATCGCTGGTAATTTCTGAACGAATTGTGAATGGCGGGTAATCGAGCGATCGTGTGAACAATCTGCCCAGATATTCGCCTATCATGCCAATAGCAAACAAAGTAACACCGGAGAAAATCGCCAGTGTTGAAGCGAGAAAGGTAAAGCCAGGCACCACCCCACCGCTAAGGATATATCTTACAACGACATAAACCAACACAATAAATCCGAAAATGATTGACAAAAAACCCAGGAAGCTGGAAACCTGGAGCGGCAGGATGCTAAACCCGGTTATCAGCGTGAAAGCATAATTCATCAGTTTCTTTAGCGTGTACCTGGATTTACCGATTGTCCGTTCATTGTGTTTTACAGTGATTGAGGTAAACCTGGTTGTCCCCCAGGAGAGCAAAACATCGATGGAAACATACGTGCCCGAATAATTGGAAAATGCCTCCCGTACCTCTGTGCGAAAAGCCCTAAAGGCTGAGATGGTTTGCGCGGAAGATATTTTCATCGCCTTTCGTAAGATGTACTTAATCAGCTTCGAAGTGATATTGCGCCAGAAGCTGTGTTTTTCTTCCTCTGGTGCGCCATAAACGACATCATAACCTTCTTCCATTTTTGCTAACAATTTCGGGATTTCTCCAGGGGGATGCTGGAGGTCATCGTCCAGTGTAATAATCACCTCATTTTTAGCCTGTCGAATGCCACAAAGCAAGGCGTTGTGTTGACCATAATTGCGCATCAGGTTGAAAGCGCGGATGCTGGGATAGACCGAAGCCAATTCTTCGATCACCTGCCAGCTTTCGTCCTGGCTGCCATCATTGACCAGGATAATTTCATGCTCCCAGCCTTCTCTATCCATGACAGCATCGATCTCTTTAACCAAAATTGGCAGCGATCCCTGGCTGTTGTAAACCGGTATAACAATAGAGAAAGTTTTAATCATTTTCCCTTATTCCTCGCAGAGCCACTGCTCTAATAAGTCCTCAATTTGTTGTGGGTCCTGCCGGGAGGCTGATTGAGAATAATTCTCCCAGGCAGTGCATAAGCCTCGCTGTGCAATTGGGTCTTCCAACAAAATTTTCGAGCTGGCTTCAAGCGCCAGATCAAGTTCTCCAGCGTGTAAGGAGGCTTGGATCAGAGGCAGCCATTCACTGGAACTTCGCGGAGAAAACCCATGTTGCTGAGCCTGATTGTATACTTCTATCACGCTATCCCACTTTTCTTCCTGCCCGGCTAAGGAAGCACGTTGGAAATAATAACACCATTGATTGGTCGACACTTCTTCAAAATATTGCGGCGGCAAAATTGCCTCAACTGCTTCTGTTTCAATCCGACTTAAATCAGAAAGTGGAATCAATTTCGCCCAAAGATGCGCATATTGATCATGTTGAAAAGATTTTGGATCAGTATCGGGAGAAATGACCTGGAGACAGCCTTGTTCCGGCTGGTAAATTGTGATCATATCTGATGTGTTTCCGATGAAGTTAAAAACTCGCGAGGTTCGGTTAATCTCCTGGTCCGGAATAAGTTCTGGCATGGAAAGCATCTGCGGTGTATCAGCGTAGATGATCTGATACGGGATAGGATTATCACTCAGTTGCGGCGCGTAGATCATATTCAACGGTGCTGTCAGTGAGGTTCCTGAAAAATATTGTCCGAAAGGTGTGTCGGGTGTAATCATGACTGTACCGGGTTTGATTTGGGGAGCGCGCCAGGTTAGTTGAGCGAAAAAATCCTTTTGCTGGTTCCACGCAGTTAGGAACAAATTTCCGTTGGCGTGATTTGCTTCAATTGATACTCCTATCAGCAATGCCAGGATTACGAGTTTTGCGCGATTGTTTTTGAAAATTAATTTTAATAGTGCAATTGATACCAGACTGACGCCAACTGAAAGAGACAGGAGAAAGCGGTTATTAGACCATGATGTATCAATATTAAACCCTGCCACCAAAAATGGAATCATGGACACCAGGATAATATAAACGCCTAAAATGATAAGGTTTAGGTATTTCTTCCGTGGAAGGGTTTCCTGTTCATTTTGATCTTCTTTGTAAAAGAAAAACAAAGAGACTACAGCCCCCAGGGCTATCAGCCCAATCCGGAGAACCAGCCCTTCTGAAACCGTGGTGTTTTTAAGACTTACGAGCAATTCCGCCCAAACTGCCACACAACTGTTAAGAAACCCTTTCAGGGTATTACCAAAAAAGGTAATCAGAGTTTTAAGTGGTCTTATCTTGAATTGATCGATAAAACCAATTTGATAAGAATAGAGATCGCTCCCAAATATCCTAAAAAGTGTAAATCCTGCCAAGACAACAAGATAAGGAAGCCCGGCTTTGAAAACTTGAAGCAGCTTCCCTTTCATATCTTTACTTTCTTCGGGCATGGCGAGAAAGATCACCACAGGTCTGACTAATTCAAACCCAAAAAAATATTCCTGTGGCGCGATGCCAACAAATTGACAGAACATTGCCGCCAGAATCAAAGGCATTCGTTTATTTGGGTTGCGAATCGCCAGGACCATCAAGATGTATGACAAAATATATATAGATAAAAGCACGTAAACCTGGCTATACATGATTGAAAAGTAGTGAAATCTGAAACCTGGGTAGACGACGAAAAGAGAAGCAACAGCATAAGATAACCATTTTTGCTTAGGCAATAACATTTTCAATAATGCCCAAAGGGTGATTGCTGAAATCCACTTGGTAAAAAGGGCAAACAATTGCCAGCCAATGACAGAATCCTTATAAATAGGAATAAAAATTCGATAGATAAAGCCGAGTAAAGGTCGGTCACCACTAAAAAATTCTGCAAACCCCGCTGTTCCAAAAACACGATAGGTCCAGACAATGTACCAATCATCGAGGAAATAGCCCATTTTACCAATGGTAAATCCGTAAGAAAGCCAGCATAACGCCAGCAGTCCCAAGCCAAGCAGGGCGTTTTTCTTATGGTCGCCCAGCTTCCCCACGCGATTAAACATTCTGCCTCGATTTAAGCCCAAACATCGTTGGCACCACGCAGAAAGCAAAGATTACTAACAAAATTAAGACACCGACAAACTCGCCGTTTGTAGTCATTCCCAAACCTCGGATTATGATATGTGAAAGATTTTATCATATCCACTGTAAACGAAACGGTTTGAAAATAAGTGAGGGGTGAAGGGGACGGCGTGGCAGCCGTCCCGCAAGCAGCCGGATTACGTTATGTCTGTTCCGGCGAAGTCGCTAAGTTTCTTGTTGGGAAAGTTTCAGATTCTTACGAAGTACACTATGTGTCACTTCGTTCAGAATGACAAAACCCAGTTCATGTTCCCTGTTTCCTGTTTCCTGTTCCCAGTTCCCTGCTCGAGTCCTGAACCTACCCCTGCCGTTTCGGAGCCCAATTTCCCTGCAGATTGTGTTTTGATCCAACACATTCACATTACGAATTGCTGACGCTTACACATTCCTCTTGATTTTCCATTGAAAGAGCGATATATTTACGCCAATGCGTTTACGCAGGAAGAGTAGGCTGCCTTTTTTCTGCCAGTGAGACCGGGAGAGTGTGAACCGGTTCAGAAGTAGCTTCCGAAAACCACCTGCCAGCTTGAGCCTGAAAGGTTATCCGATTAAGGTGAACGGTCGCCCCGTTATCGGCGTAATGAGATGCCCGAAAGGGCAATCTGGGTGGAACCGCGTGAGAGATCTCTCGCCCCAGGGCGAGGGTCTTTTTGTTTTAAGATTCGGTTGTACGAATAGACCCCTTAAAAATCTCAAAAACAACCGGCATTGGAGGAAGTATGTCTACAAAACAAGAGGAATACGAAAAGTCACAACTCTATCGAATCCGCCACTCGGCTGCCCATGTGATGGCAGAGGCGGTTTTAGAAATGTTCCCAGACGGGCAGGTTGCCATCGGTCCGGCAATCGAAGACGGTTTTTATTACGACTTCGACCTGCCGCGCACGCTCACGCCTGACGACCTCGAGACTATCGAAAACCGTATGAAAGAGCTGATCAAGAACAAGGCGGATTTCACTTGCGAAGAAATCTCAGCCAGTGATGCGAAAAAGCTTTTTCACGACCAAACTTATAAGCTGGAACTGATCGAAGGGCTCGAAAGCGGTAAGCTCGATGACGACGGTAACCCAACCGATGAAAAAGTGCCAATTACAATCTATAAATCGGGTAATTTTGTTGACCTTTGCCGCGGTCCGCATGTCAAAAACACCAGTCAGATCAACCCCCACGCTATCAAGCTGCTCAATGTTGCCGGGGCGTATTGGCGCGGTGACGAACACCGTCCCATGCTCCAGCGTATTTATGGCACCGCCTGGGAGAGCAAAGATGAGTTAAAAGAATACCTGTGGAAACTCGAAGAAGCCCGCAAGCGTGACCATCGCAAGCTCGGCAGAGAGCTGGACCTCTACAGCACCAACGACGAGGTCGGACAGGGGTTGATCTTATGGCACCCCAACGGCGGGATGGTCAGGCACCAGATCGAGCGCTATTGGGATGACCAGCACATTGCCAACGACTATGACCTGGTATACACACCCCACATCGGAAAAGCCAGCCTGTGGGAGACCAGCGGTCACCTTGGTTTTTACAAGGAAAATATGTATTCCCCTATCGAGATTGAGGATCAGGAATATTACATCAAACCGATGAATTGCCCCTTCCATCTGCACATCTATAAAAGCCAGCTGCGCTCTTATCGCGACCTGCCGCTGCGTTTTGCTGAAAAAGGCACGGTCTATCGCTATGAGCGTTCGGGTGTGCTGCATGGTCTGATGCGCGTGCGTGGGTTCACCCAGGATGACGCTCATCACTTCTGCCGTCCCGACCAAATGGCGGAAGAAGTCGATTTCACGCTCGATTTCAGCATCAACATGCTGCGAGCTTTTGGCTTCAACGATTTTCAGGCTTATTTGAGCACCATGCCCGAAAAGCGGGTTGGCGATGAACAGATGTGGCAGGATGCCGAAGCCGCGCTGGAGGACACTCTCAAACGAATGGGCGTGCCTTATGAGGTCGACGAAGGCGGCGGCGCTTTTTATGGTCCCAAGATTGACTTAAAAGTCCGTGACGCGCTGGGCAGGGAATGGCAGCTTTCGACTATCCAGTTTGACTTTAATGAACCCGAGCGCTTTGATCTGACCTATATCGGTGAAGATGGTAAGGAACACCGCCCTTATATGGTCCACCGGGCACTGCTTGGCTCAATGGAGCGTTTCTTTGGCGTGCTGATCGAGCACTATGGCGGGGCTTTCCCGGCGTGGCTTTCACCAAAACAGGTGATGATGATCCCCATCGCCGATCGCCACAACGACTATGCGCATGAAGTGGCGAACAAGTTGAAGGAAGTTGGGCTGCGTGTGACCGTGGATGATAGTTCGGACCGCATGAATGCCAAGATCCGCAATGCCCAGAAGCAGAAGTATCCGTACATGCTGGTGATTGGCGATCGCGAGATGGAAGATAGCCAGGTTGCCCTGCGTCGGCGCAGCGGTGAGAACCCCGGTGCTATGAGCGTGGATGCTTTTATTGCTTTGGCGCTGGACGAAATAGAGCGCAAGATTTAGAGCAGAGAGCAGAGAGAATGCACTCCCTCCGCCCTGGAACATCAGCCTTCCGTCTCAGGGAAATGGATATAAAAAAGCCGGATTCTAATCCAGAACCCGGCTCTTTTTTAAGAAAATTCTAAGCGTTTCCTCTTATTCGGGAAAAAAGCTCTTTCCAGCCTGCCCTGGTGCTCAGTTTTTCCAACCGCAGCGTACCGATGATGCCATAGGGCACAAAGAGTACAAAGATCACATAGACCGAGCCAGTAACAAAACTGGCAGACTCTCCCAGGAAACGCCGGAGTGTAAAGTCGAGCAGGCGGAAGCCAAACGCGCCGACGATCGCCCCGCTCAACGTGCCTACGCCGCCAATCAAAACGATCAGCAGGGCAGTCACGGTGAATCCCAGGTCTGCCACCGTGGGACTGATGATCGGTTGATACAAGGCGTGCAACATGCCGGCAATCGATGCAGTTATCGATGAGATAATCATCGCGACCACTTTGAACGTGGTTGTGCTGTAACCCAGCATCTTCGCCCGATCCTCGTTCTCACGGATGGCAACACAAACCCTGCCTGTTGGCGAAGCCACGAAGCGTCGGTAGAAGATATATGTGGCAACCAGGAATATAAGGGCGATCACATAAAACCTGAAGCGTTCGCTTGCCGGATTGATAAATGCCGGCGTGGGCACACCCTGCAAACCAACGTCCGCGCCAGTCAGATTGATCATATCGCTTGACATAACGATAATATGGAAAACCGATGCCAGCCCCAGGCTTACCAGGGTAAAAGTAATTCCCTTTACGCGAGGCAAAACAATGCTGAATAGCAGCGCTTGAACAATCGCCGCCAACAACACCAGGAGGGTCACCTGCCAAAATGGCAGCTGCAAGGTTTTCAAGGCAATGCCGGTCAAATAAGCTGCCACTGCAAAAAACATGGCATGCCCGAAAGATAGCAAGCCCGTGATGCCAAAGAGCAGGTCAAAACTTAAGGCAAAAATCGCCAGGATGAAAATTTCGATTCCCAATCCTTCCAGGAATTTGGACAGACCACCCTCGTTTGCCAAAACCACGGCGGGGCTCGAACCTTCGAGCAAACCGATCAGAAACGGTGCCAGGAGCATCACCACGAAGAAGATCAGGATACCTCGGTTTCTGGTCAAAAAGTTTGAGTTTGTTGTCATGATTTACTCCTTCTTTCCCAGTAAGCCGTTCGGCAAAATTAATAACACAACCACCATCAAAAGCACTGTCGAAGCCGGAACCAAGGCTGGGGAAGGCTTGAAAACCACATCCGTAAAGGGAAGTGGGATGCCAATCTGACCGTATTTGATCATAAATTGCTGGATCAAGCCCACCAACAAGGAACCCAGGGCTGCTCCGGGGAAACTGGTCAGCCCGCCTACAGCCAAAGCGATCAGAGCGCTTAATAACAACCTGTCGCCCATAGTAGGAGTCAATCCGGATGATGGCGCTGCCAGCGCGCCGCCAAAGGCTGCCAAACCAACACCGAGAGCAAAAACCAGGGTAAACACACGCCGGACGTTGATGCCAAGCGCTTCAACCATCTGGCGATCCTGCACACCAGCGCGGATAATCATGCCGATGCGCGAACGTTTTAGCAGGATCCAAACCACGACCAATACGATAATCCCGACAACCGGAATGAATATTTCATCATAAACTCGCACCCGACCACCAAGAATCATAATTGTCGAACATTGGTTTTCAATCAGATCAGCCAGGTTGGTTGCCGGGCATGCTCCACCGGTTCCTCTGAATAATTCTGGTTTAGGCCAAACGAATTCAGGTCGCCCCCAAACCGCCTGCACAATCTGAACACCGATGGTCCCCAACCCGAGGGTAAGCATCAGTTGGTAGATCGGACGATTGTAGAGCGGTCGGATTAAGGTTGTCTCGATCAGCGCGCCCAAGCCCACTCCAGTCAAAATTGTCACGCCAACAGCGATCACAAAGAGCCAGTTGGTGCTTAAGGCATACATCCAGGCAGTTATCGGGGCATTGAAAATTGCCGCGAAGATCGCAACCAAAAACAGGAGTGCTGGAGCGATTAATTGCCGCCAGTTCATTTTTCGCAATTGGGTTTCTTCGCGATTTCGCAAAGCAAGACCAAAGGCTGACAATGAGCTTGAAACAAAAATACCGAGAATCGCAATTATTGGTGAGATTACTTCAAAGGTTGCTTCAGCAGGGACGATGCGCAGTCCTTGATCAGCCATGTAGGAATAGGTAATCGGGCTTTGAGAATAATTGTTCAGGTCCCAAAGCGAAATCGGATACTTTGTTAGAAATATCCAAAGCAAAACGAACCCGCCGGCCATCAGCACCCAGGAAATGAGTTTTCGAAGTTTCGCTTGCATTTTAATGGCACCAGCGAGATGTTTCCAAAGAATATTGAGAGCGAATGCTGTCAAAATTAGTAAAACCGGCGTAAGTACGTCCACAAAGGTGTCCGGGCGGACGTATACCGTCCAGCCGACGTAGGCTCCGATCATATAAAGCGCACCCTGGGCGAGGTTGAGCACATCAAGCAGACCAAAGATAAGCGAGAAGCCGGCGGCAACCAGGAAGGTAACCGATCCAACCGAGAAGCCTCGCAAAACTGTGATGACCACATCCCTTCCAGACATGCCGCGGGCAGCGATAACCAGGAAAGCGGCAATCACGATCAGCACAAGGATTGCCTTGGAGTTTTTTTGTAATGTAGTTTTCATATTCAACTCCTATGCCGCCCCAAGATAACGTTGGATCATGGCTTTGTCAGCTTCGAGGTCTTTCATCAGACCGGTTTCAACTGATTTGCCTTCTTCAATAATGACGAAGTATTCCGCAAGCTTACTGGCGACTAAAAAGTTTTGTTCCACCAGGATAACAGTGCTCTGTTTCGATAACTGACCAATTACGTCGATCATGTTTTCGATGATCACCGGTGCCAGCCCCTCACTGGGTTCATCGATCAGCAGCAAGTGGTTGTCTGCCACCAGCGCACGGGCAATTGCCAGCATTTGCTGCTGCCCTCCGGAAAGTTCGGTGCCGCGCAGATGGAGGAAGCGTTTCAGGTCTGGGAAAAGGTTAAAAATAAATTCTCGTTTTTCGTCCAGCTCGCCTTTGTTGCGTTCGGCGATTTTAAGGTTTTCTTCGACAGATAAATCTCGAAAGATAGCGCGATGTTCGGGGACAAATCCAATCCCAAGTGCGGCAATTTCGAAAGGCTGCATGCCCTGGACTTCCTGACCATCAAAGACAACCTTGCCTTGCCTTACAGATGTCAACCCAAGAATGGATTTCAATGTTGTGGTCTTCCCAGCCCCGTTTCGACCGAGCAGCGCTGTAATTGAACCTCGCGGCACCACAAAATCGACATTCTGCAAGATGTGATATTGATTGATAAAGGAATGGATGTTTTGTACTTCGAGGATATTGTTCATATCAGCCTCCATTCCGATAAGATTTCAAATTAAATTGCCCCTGGAATTTCTTATGTATTGAGATCATAGAGCCCTCCCAGGTATGCGGTCTGCACCTCGTGATTGGCAGCAATTTCAGCTGGCGTGCCTTCTGCCAAAATTTTGCCCTGGTGCATAACAGTAATCCGGTCTGAGACCTTCATCACCACATTCATATTGTGTTCAACCAAAATTACGGTTTTGTCGTCAGATTGCTGCACTTCCTGAATCAGGGTGATCAGTTCCGGCACCTGGTCGGTTGCCATACCGGCGGTTGGCTCATCCAGAAGCAACAATTCAGGATCGGGAGCGAGAATGATGCCAAGCTCCAGTTTGCGCTGGTCTCCATGTGGAAGCACACGGGCTGGGATATCTGCCTGCCGGCTCAAACCAACTTTTTCGATCACTATGGCGGTGCGCTCTTCAACGGTCTGCATTTTTGTTGTGTCCATGAGGAAGCGGAAGTTTTTGTCTTCCATTGCCTGGGAAGCCAGGCGTATATTTTCATGCACGGTCAGATTTGGGAAGATATTGGTGATTTGGAAAGACCTGCCAATGCCCATGTGAATCATACGGTAAATTGGCTTTCCGGTGATATCCTGACCCTTGTAAAAAACCTTGCCTGTGGTTGGTTTCAGGTTTCCGCTTAGAAGGTTGAAAAAGGTGGTCTTTCCCGCACCGTTTGGTCCGATAATGGCGTGCAGCGTGCCGGTTTCGATTTTGATGCTGACATCATCAACAGCCGCCAACCCGCCAAAGTGTTTTGACAGGTTTTGCGTTTCAATTATTGTTTCTCGTGCCGTCATAACATCTCAATTCTTTCTTGATTTTGCGATTTTTGATTTAGTAAAACAGTGTCCCTGGAAGCTCGCAAAACCACCAGGGACACAGAAACGAAAGGATTAGTTGCCAGACAGACTGCCGATTGGCAGGTCACCACAGCGGCTCTGGAGCGCTTCCGGCAGCAAGCAGGGAGGTTCAGGACGGGTGGTGTCGACGAAGGAATAATAATCAGCGTTCGGATCGGTCACATTCTCGAGTTTGAGAATGTACATATCCTGGATGGCAACATGGTCTTCGGGGCGAATATAGACGGTGCCTTTGGGACCTTCAAACTCAAGACCTTCCATGGCAGCGATCAGGACTGCAGGAGTGACGTCGCCGTTGGTTTTCTTGAGTGTTTCGATAATCATGATGGCAGCATTCATACCATCTGCATCAAACAGATCAGGATAGATACCATAGCGTCCGCTGGCTTCAGCCACGAGGAAATCGTTGGCAGGATTATCAGGAGCAGACCAGTGGTAGACAATCCCAGCGGTAGTGCCGATGGCGTTGCCATAGAAAACTGGGGTGAGCATGTTATCGATAAAGGTTGTGCCAAGTTCCATGGTGTCAGTGACGCCCTGGTCCTGTGCAGCCTGGACAAGAGAGATGAAGCCCGAGCCAGCCCAGGTGACGATGTAAGCTTCCGCGCCAGAGTCAGCGATTTGCTCCATGTAGGGGGTGAAATCGGTCGTGGTGGCAGGCGCGAAAATGTCATCTGCTACGAAAGTTCCGCCTTCAAGAGTACAGGCATCGCGGAAAGCTTCAGCAGACCCGTGACCGAATGCATAGTCCGCAGCAATCTGGATAAAGGAGGAATAATTTTGAGTGAGGGCGATACACTCGTTCATTGCGTCCTGGTAGTTGTTGCGGGCAGTACGGAAGGTGTATTCATTGAAGTCTTTGCCGGTGATATCGTTGGCAGCTGCCGGGGCGACAATCAGGGGAACTTCATTGGCGAGGGCGATGCCCTGCAGAACAGCGGTGGCTCCAGATGAGGCGGTACCAACGAGGATATCGACATCATGGATGTCGATCAGTTCATTGGCGACGGTGGTTGTGTTTTCAGGCAGACCGGCGTCATCACGCACGAAGACCTGGATTTCACAGTCGTCAATTTTGAAAGTGTTTTCCTGGGTTTCAGCGAAGTTGTAGACCGGACCAGCTGAGCCTTCCGAACCAGTGGCATATTCCATGCCGAGCATGAATGAACGGGTGATCATGGCGCCATAAATAGCCAGGGCGCCAGTAATATCGGTGATCAGACCGACCTTGATCGGTTCAGCACAGGTAAGACCAGTTGGTTCTTCGACCACCACGGTTTCTTCGGTTGGTTCTTCAGTTGGCTCTTCAGTGGGAACTTCTACAGGCGCTTCTGTTTCCACCGGGGATTCGGTCGCAACCGGGGCTTCGGTTGGCTGAGCGCAGGCGCTCAATACCATGCTGGCAATAATCAGCATGGAGACTACGAACAAAATAGACTTTTTCATTTTTCTCCTGTTTTTTCTTTCTTCTATCTAGATTACCTCTGACGCATGTCAGTTGGTTACAAAGGCTGCGCCTGGTTGCTGTGCTTCAGGGCAAAGCCCAAAAGAAGCGTGTTCAGCGGTCCAGGTTTGTCCAGGCAGAGGGCATGCCCTGCTCCGGGGACGACGACATATTCTGCTTGAGGGATATGATCGACCATCATTTGCGCCATTTTTGGTCCTTTAATCGGGTCTTCTTCCCCTGCTACAATAAGTGTTGGACTGGAAATTCGCTTTAATTGGTCAGTAATATTATATGCTGTGAACGAGTCCATCAGCTTGGTGAATGAGGTTAAGTTCAGGCGGGCAAAATTCGCCCTGGACATTGGCAATAATTCTTCATTCTTGTTCAGATATTCTTCGCCGAAATTCAGAAACACCGAGGTGTCAAACAGCAGTTCGGCATCATTACGCTCGCCGGCAAGTTTCCACGGTCGCGATTGCAATTTAAGTAACAAGGGCACTTCGGAAACCCCGTCGATCACGATCAGGCTGCGGGTCTTCTCAGGGTAACGCAGGGCGAAAACCAGGCTGATCTCCGCACCGTAGGATATGCCGGCAATATGCGCTTTTTCAATTTCAAGGGCATCGAGCAATCCTGCCAGGTCGTCAGCGTGCAGCTCCATCGAGAAGGGTCCCTCGGGATGATCAGATTGCCACATCCCGCGGCAGTCATAGAGCAAAACGCGGAAATGTTTGGCGAGCTCCGCTGTCTGGTAGAACCAGCTGGCAGTGCTCATCATGATCCCGTTTGAAAGAACGATCACCTCCCCGTCTTCGGGTCCGTGCAACTCGTAGTACAGGTGGATATCGTTTACAGCTATACGCGGCATTATTTCTCCAGCAAAACCTGCAAAATTATGCTTCTTTACGGTAAATGACCGCTTTTTCAAGGTTGCCGGGGCGTTCGTGCTCGCCAGCTGCAACCAGGCTCATGCGCAGAAGGTCATTATCAATTTGATAGAGTCCCTCATACTTGCCGACCAGCCCAAACGTGTGTTTTTGCTGGTCCATATCGATTTTGTCTTCCGAAACCTGCCAGGTGCCGCTCGAAACGATCCCGAGAGCATCGTAGCGGGCTTCGAAAGTGCCGTTCTCCAGAAATTCAAAGTACAAACCCGGATAAGGCTGACCTTCAGTTTGAGTCCATTTGCCTAAGATTGATTGTTCCATACACTCTCCTTAAAAGAACTGTTTATCCGGGACGATGCCCAGACGGTGTGCCTCTTCACGGATCGACTCTCTGAAATCGGGATGGGCGATTTTGATCAAGGCTTCCATTCTGTTTCTGACTGAAAGCCCACGCAGTTGAGCACTGCCGTATTCAGTGACGATGGTATCCACGTCCTGGCTGGGCACAGTCACCCCCGCTCCAGGAGCCAGGGTCGGGACAATGGTTGAAATCGTGCCGTTTTTCGCGGTGGAACGCAGGGCAATGATGCCCTTGCCGCCTTCCGACATTTGCGCGCCGCGGTGGGTATCCAACTGTCCGCCGGTACCGCTGAAATGGCGCGTGCCCAATGACTGTGAACACACCTGTCCGATCACATCCACCTCGATGGCAGTGTTGATGCTGATCATGCGGTAGTTTTGGGCAATAACATATGGGTTATTTACATAGCTGCCGCGCATCAGGAGCACATCGGGGCTTTCGTCCATGAAGTCGTAAAGCGATTGCGTGCCGATGGCAAAAGTGGCAACAATTTTGCCGGGCAGCAGCGTCTTGCGGCTCCCGTCCACCGCTCCAGACGCGCAGAGTTTGTAGACGCCGTCAACCAACAATTCGGAGTGAATGCCAAGGTGCTTGCGATCCGAGATGAAATCTGCAACAGCGGTAGGCATGCCGCCGATACCAAGCTGGATCGTAGAGCCATCATCGATAAATTCGGCTACGTGATGACCAATCAACTCATCGATTTCATTAGGGGTTGCCGAAGGCACCTGCACCAGGGGGCTGTCAAATTCAACAAAATAGTCAACCATGGAAAGCGGTATAACCACATCTCCATCTGTCCAGGGCAGATTTCGGTTGACTTCGAGGATCACAATATCCGCGGTATCGATCATTTCGCGTTCAGCAACCGCGCCCATGGAAATGGAGATCATTCCGTCTGCGTTAGGCGGAGTGCAAACGCCAAGCATCATGTCAAGGCGACCGCCATGCCCGATCAGCTTGTCGGTGGCAGCCCTATGCAGGTTGTTCGGCGTATAAGAAACACGTCCTTCCGGGTGTACTGCCCGGTCCGGTGCGCCATAGAACCAGTTTTCGTTGAAGAAGCGCCCTTCCATCTCCGGTTTCATGAAGATGTCATAAGCGCGCATTGGCAGGCAGGTCCAGGTGGTAATATTTTCGAGGCGATCAGCTTGCCTGGCCAACTCTTCGAGCATGCCCACAGGTTCAGAAGCCGCAATGCCGATGGAGAGCGTCATGCCCGACTGAACCATGCCAACCGCATCGGTCATGTCGATAAGCTTACTTTTATATTCCTCTTGCCAACTCATTAATCACGCTGCTTTCAGGGCATGATGAAACATGTGGCAGCCTGGTTGTAACCCACACCAGAACCACAGAAAACTACGCGCATGCCAGAGGTGATCTTAGCCTGCTGGATGGCATCGTGGAAGGCGATCGGAAGACAGGCTGAACCCATATAGCCCCATTTGTCCATAATGTAGTGCGCTTTTTCAACGGGGAGTCCCAAATTATCCATAACAAGTTTGATGCTGTTCACGTTTACCTGGGTAAAAATGATGTGGTCGATGTCTTCCAGCTCAAAACCGCCATTGGCTGCGCATTCCCGTACTCTGGCAGGCCAACCTTCATGATTGACTGTGGGTGGGAAGGGAGTCACAAGTTTTACCTTGGTTCGTCCCGCTTCAACGCTTTCGACAGTTGCCGGTTCATAAGTTCCCCCGGAATAAATGCCCCAGTGCTTGTGATATGAGCCGTCTGCTTTGATCGAGCTTGAAACATATCCGGGCTTGTCAGAAGCGCCTATAACAGCCGCCCCGGCGCCATCCCCATAGAAAAAGGAGGTGACGTCGTGTTTGACATCCGCGAGTTTGTGCATCATGTAAGCGCCGATCACGAGGATGTGCTTGAGGTGCGGATTGGTCGCAATTAATCCGGCAGCCTGTGCCAGGGCGGTCGGGAAGGAAGCACAGGCGCAGCCGACATCCCAGGTGCCCGCGTTGACACAGCCGAGCTTATACTGGGTAACAACCGAGGTTGCTGGCGTGATGTAATCGGGGCTGTCTGTGCCCACGATCACCAGGTCGATATCTTCGGGTGTCAGACCAGCATCGGCGATGGCGGCTTTGCCGGCTTCTACAGCCAGGTCGGAGGTCGCCCAGTCTTCAGGTGCGTAAAAACGGGTTTTGATACCGCTGCTGGCTTCGAATTTGAAAACTACTTCTGCCAGCTTTTCACTTATCTCTCCCATCCATTGGGAAAAGGTTTCGTTAGTGATTTCAATTTCGGGAATGTACATCCCGGTGCCTATGATATTTGCGTATCGTGTCATTTTTCTTTCTTCCAGTCAAATTACGTGCCTAAAACAATGCCGCCATCAACACTGATGACCGCGCCATGAACGTACGAAGATTCATCACTGGCAAGCCAGGCGTAAGCTTTGGCGATTTCTTCAGGTTTGCCCAACCTCTTGAGGGGTGTACTGGCAGCCATGCCATCGAGCACTTTTTCGGGCATTTTCTGAACCATCTCAGTGAGGATAAAACCCGGAGCAACTGCATTGACGCGGATCTGGTATTTACCCAGCTCCCGTGCCCAGGTTTTGGTCATGCCGATTACAGCAAACTTGGTGGCAGCATAATTGGTCTGACCGAAATTGCCATAGAGACCGACCACGCTCGAAGCACTGACGATCGAGCCGCCGCCTTGTTTGATCATATAAGGGACGACAGCCTGGGTGCAATTGAAAACGCCTTTCAGGTTGACAGCAATCACTGCGTCGAAGGCGTCTTCGCCCATCTGACCAACAACTTCACCCTCTTTGAACTTGACAAACTGCCCGTCACGGGTAATGCCAGCGTTGTTGATCAGGACATCGATGTGACCGTAGTGTTTGGCGACTTCGTCAATCCAATCCTGAACTTCCTGGCGATCAACTACATTGACTTTCCAAAAGCTGGCATCGTTGCCCAGCTGTTGGGCGAGGGCATTCCCTGCTTCTTCATTAACGTCACAGATAACAACTTTGGCGCCCTCGGCAGCGAATTTTTCAGCTGTGGCTTTACCGATTCCCGCGGCTCCGCCGGTGATGATACATACTTTATCTTTTAACAGCACAGTTTTCTCCTTTACCTCAACAAAATAAGACAAACAAAAGTTGTCATCCCCTTATATCGTTGTTTATATCAAGAACGAGTTACAAATTGGTTACAAAGCTGGAGGAATTTGGAATGAATCTTCGCGTTTTTTTGTTATCAGCTACGAGGCAAACCCTTCATTACCAACTGTTTTGCCATTATGCCACTCACCTGGAATTGATGGTGTTTTTTTGATTCGATTTTCTCTCACTTCCCTGCCCCCCTCTAAGGAGGGGGTCGTTATCGCTGCCCCGCTCCCAGCTCCCTGTACCCGATCACCCATCAGCCATGAGCTAACAACTCCTGGTACAACGCAATCAATTCTTCCGGCTCGTAGCCGGGACCATACTCTTTCTGGTAGACATCTACCGCCTGTTGATACACCTTTCGCAGCATGGTGTCATTACCCATATAATGGTAAATTCGCATCTGGCATTGGTACCCTGATGCAAGCAGCGGCTCCTGGCGAACCAGGCGATTGCTCAGTTCCAACCCCTGGTCATAATCCTTCAACTGAATTGCAGTCTCAATCACCTTCCCGATGCAATCCAGGTAGAGCCGGTGAAAATATTGCACCTCGGGCATAAAGAATTCCTGCAAGGCTTCCCCTTCCAGCAAGCGCCCTTTGTACAGATCGAGCGCGGTCTGGCGGTCTTTCAAATTTGAACTGAGAGCCAATTTCTCAAATTCTTCAAAATCCACATAAATCTTGATATCCGCGTTTAGCTGATATTGATCTCCGTTACGAATGACAAACACCGGGCTCTCCCTGGACGGTCGGTCTGGTTCGAGTGCCTGGTTAAGTGCGCTGAGGGTTACTTTGAAATTGTTATTCGCCGTGGATTCGTCGGAATCAGGCCAGAAATACAGTGAAAGCTGGTCTTTGCTGATCCCTTTTGTACGGTTCAGTGCTAATGCCTGCAGCATCTGCCGCGCCTTCTCCCGCTTCCATTGATCAGTACCAATCAAGGCTTTTCCCTTGCGCACCTCAAAACCACCCAAAAGTCGTAAACTCAGGCTGTAACCGGGATGATAATTCCCACCGGACTGAGAGTCAGACAGCAGCAGGTTGACCAGATCTTGCTGGATATGCTTTTCTTTTGCCCAGTAGAGCAGCGGGAAAAAGATGCAGGGATCGTCTGCCCCCAACAAGCTGGGGCGATTTAGCAGAAATTGATAATTATGCTTTTGGATCAGTTCCAGACTTTGCTCAAGAAAAAGGATGGCAGAGTTGGCATAGCCTTGTTTTTGAGCTGTATAGGCTTGCCACAACAAAACCGCAGCCTTCGCCAGGCAATCTCCAACTTTATCCGCCAGCGGGTCTGCCACCGAGAGGATATCACTGGCAGCATCGTATTCTCCCGCCAAAGCCAAAGCAGCCCCGAGTGAGATTCTCACCAATAAGCCAATCCATTCATCACCTGCATTGTTTGCTATCACCAACGCATTTTCGGCAATCCGTTTGGCTTCATCCAAATACCCGGCATAACCCACCAGGCGGCATAAACCCCAAAGGGGTTCCACGTGGATACGCGCGATATTTACATTCTGGATAGCAAACTCATATAGTTTCCGGATGTGCTGGATGCCCTGGTTGTCCAAACCCTGGCGCAGGTCGAGCTGCAGGGCATGTCCAAGACGAATTTTTGCTACCGACTCCACGTAGCCGGCCTGGAGCTGCCGTGAAACCTGCAAACCTTGTTCAGCGGACTTCCTTGCCAGGTCGGGCTCACCTTTTAGTGAATGGAACAACGAGAGCAAAAGTGTCGATTCACGGTGAAAACGCTGCGGGCGGGATAGTGAAACCTCAGCGGTTGCGCTATCGAGCTTTTCCAGCAGACGGATCCCCTCTTCAAGCTTGCCCGCCCGAAGAAACAAGCGCGCCCGGATGTAAGCCTGGGCTTCGGAATTTTGACTGGAAAGCTCCTGTGCCTTTTGCAAGCTTTGCTCCGCTTCGGGCAAAGCGCCCTGGTTAACCTGGTTTTCAGCGATTTGCGTTAGCAGGCTGGAGACCTCCAGCGGGTATTCAACAGGGTCAAGCAAAGCCAGGGCATGATCAAGCAGTTTATTGGCGTTGACCGGTCTGAGCGTGTCAAGGTAAACCTGGGCTTGCCCGCGCATAGCCAGGCTGGTTCCCCAGGAATTGTCCTGGTTTTGATAAAGTCGCTGGGCAGTGCGGTAAGATTCGAGTGCCTGGTCAAAGCGCGCTTCCATGCGGTCAATCTCTCCCAGCAGATAATTTCCATAGGGATAGCTATTCAATTCTTCGGGAGGTATTTGCTCGAGCCAGAAACGGACGCTTTGTTTTAAGCCCGACTGCAGCAGCCGGTCTCCGACATTGTCCAGGATCTGGCGGATACGCGCAAAATCGCCAGCCGAGATAAGGTGTGCGATCGCTCTTTCCCAATAATGGTGCGCGCTGTAATAGCTGGCTACTTTCCGGTGAAGAGCCCTGGCTTTTTCGGGGTTTTTCTGCAGCTGAGCCAGAAGGAATTCTTTGAAAATGTGGTGATAGCGCAAAACATCCGGCTTGAGCTGTTCGATAAACAGCCCCGATTTATACAACTCGCTGAGCGTGCTGGCGCTGTCCTGGGTGTCCATCAAAAAATCGCAGGTATCAACATCCAGGAATTGCAAAATCGAGGTATGCAACAAGAATTCCTGGTGTCCTTCGGTCTGCATATCAAGCACTTCTTCCGCCAGATATTCAAAGAGATTTGCAAGTGAGATCTTATCCTCATAAAGCAGGTCGTCCAGGTTCATCTGCGGATAAGCCCTGATGGATTGCCAGACCACCTGCAAGCCAATCGCCCAGCCTTCGGTGCGTTGGTGTAAAAGCGAAACCTCTTCCGGGTCGAGCGGCAGTTGGTAGGTCGAATTGTAGAGCTGTTGTGTTTCGTCTTGTGTAAAACTCAGGGAGTCCTTGTCCAGCTCCAGCAATTTTCCATGGATACGCCAGTTGTTCATTGAAGGGAAGCTTATGGGCAGGCGGCTGATAATCATAACGTGCAAGGTGGCGGGAAGGTGATTGATGAACCAATCCATCATCTTCAGGATTTCATCGGAATCGCCCACCCCCTGGAAGTCGTCCAGCACCAGGAGAGCCGGCTGTGTCAGACCAAGGCAAAGCGAGTTGAGCAGGGCTGTCAAACATTCCTGGAAGCTCGCCTGGCTGTCTTCCAAAACTCGCAATGCTGGTTGACCGAGCTTTTTTCCACCCTGGTTGAATACTGTGCAGAGATAGGTTAGGAAAAGGCGCGGGTCGAGCTCGTTACGGGAGACCGTATACCAAAAAACCGGGCAATCAAGGCTTTGGGTGAGCGTCAGGGCAGAGGTCGTTTTTCCATAGCCAGTTTCACAGGTCAATACAGTGAATGGGTAGGAGAGGCTTTCGCGCAGCAGAGCCTGCACTCGCGGGCGGGCGAGAATGGAACTGCGCTGCGCCGGTGGCGTGAGCTTGCTGAGAATGATCTGATGGCGGTTGGTCATGATGGATTTATTTTACTTTACACTGGTAATTTAACGTTGTCATTCCCAAGGATGCGTGATTCTTATCTTCTCATAACAAATGGAAACATGATGCCGGGGGCGAAACTAATTGCCCAATTGTTCCCTGCCTAAAGCAACTCCTACACTTTACCCCAGTCAAAAATTGAGCGCTTTTGCTACCTCTGGAAATCATCAGCCTATTCATCCAGGCAAAAAAACGCAGGCGCTGCAGTCTACCCGAACGTCGGCTTTATGGGTTCCCCCAGGATACAGCTTTTCAATTCAAAAAGAAAGACCATTGAGAAAAAACTAAGCGGGATTCCCCAGCCAGCAGGCATGAACAAGGAGCGATCATTAGACCGCTCCTTGTTTCCTATACACAGTCGAATGGCTGTCTATATCTGCCAGTCACCATCTTTCAGCAAAACTATTTCGGTACCGTCTTCCTTAATCCCGCTGACGGTCACGTCTTTTGAGCCAACCATGAAGTCGACATGAATAAGAGAATTGTTCATGCCCAGTTTGCGGTTTTCTTCTTCACTGCGCTGCGCAGCCCCTTCAAGGTTCTCGCTGTAAGCTGCGCCCAACGCAAAGTGGCACGAGGCATTCTCATCAAACAAGGTATTCTTGAACAAAATTCCGGTGTTGCTGATTGGAGAATTATCCGGCACAAGGGCGATCTCGCCCAGACGTTTGGCGCCTTCGTCCATATCGAGCAAATCATCCAAAATCTGTTTGCCGACCTGAGCGTCATAATCGACCACCTTGCCGTCTTTGAAAGTGAAGTGGAATTTATCCACGATCTGTCCGCGTACCGACAGCGGCATGGTCGCGCGTAGGGTACCATCCACACGGTCAGCATCGGGCATGCTAAAAACTTCTTCGGTTGGAATGTTGGGGAAGAAGCGATCGCCTTTCTCGCTGAAACCGGAACCTCCTTCCCAGACATGGTTTTTCACCAACCCAACCATCAGGTCGGTACCGGGACCCTGGTAATGGATTCGATCAAAACGGGCATCGTTCAGGAATTTTCGATTGGCTTTTAGCTTGAGATCGTGTTCTTCCCAGGCAGCGATCGGATCCGGCTGGTCAACACGGGTCGCCATAAAGATGTTTTCCCACAGTTTTTGCATACCTTCTTCTTCAGGCAATTCCGGGAAGGCTGCCTCAGCCCAGGCTGGGCAAGCGACAGCAGCAATGCACCACTTTACTTTGTTTTGCATGGTGTAATGCTGAATGCGCTTGCTTGCTTTGCCGGCAACCTTCTGCCACCTGGCAATACGGGCAGGGTCGGCAGGCTTAAGCAGGTCGGGGTTGGGGGCATACAGATTGACAACGTTATAATTGTCTTTAAACAGGTTTTCGTTAAAATCGACCAGATATTCCGGGAAGGTCTCGAAGGCTTCATCCGTAGCTTCCAGGTAGCGGTCGAGAGTGATTGTGTCGTCCGAAAATTCCAGGCGGACGTCACTGACGCCATTCTGATATGCCTTTTTCGCCACCAGGCGTGCCAGGGGTAATGAGTGTTCGCTCATACGAATACTAAGCTTGTCATCTTTATGCAAGCCAAGCCCAATATTTACGATAAGATCAGCATACTTTTCCAAACTTTGATTTATGTTCATAGTAATTATCCTCCAGCCCTTATTTTACCCGGTAGGACTGTAGATGGACACTATTTGACCATATCTCTCGTTGAATCGCTTAATTGCACTACAATAAATGTTGACGAAATATTTTAGCCTATGGTAATATAAAGCAACGCCGAAATTTAATTTTCAACCAAATAAAGACTGAAGGAGATAAAGAAGATTAGTAATAAACCAGAATATCGTATTAATGAGCGTATCCGAGCCGAAAAGGTCCGCCTTGTGGACGAAACCGGAGAAAACGTCGGAATAGTGAGCATCGATGCCGCCCTCCAACGTGCCAACAACGTCGGATTAGACCTGGTCGAGATCGCCCCCAACGCCGACCCTCCCGTGGTCAAAATCATCAACTACAGCAAGTTCCTTTATGAAAAGGAAAAGAAAGAGCGCGAAGCCCGCAAATCTCAAACCAAAATTGAGATCAAAGAAATCCGTCTGCGTCCGAAAACCAGCGACCATCACCAGGGTTTCAAGGTCCGCGACGCACGCCGATGGTTGGAAAGCGGCATGAAAGTGCGCGTGACCATTCGCTTCAGAGGGCGGGAAATCACTTACCCTGAACTTGCACTCGAAGATCTTAGAGAAATAGCCGAAGAGTTGAGCGACGTGTCTGAAATCGAACAAGCCCCAAACATGGAAGGGCGTTCGATGTTCATGATGCTGGCACCCAGGAAAAGTTAGTACGAAATTAATTGTTGACACAGCAGATTATCTGGTATAATCTGCTTTTGGTTTATTGACCGACGGCTGAGCATTTCGCAGCCGTTGGATTTTCTAAGAGGAGTTTGATCGTGCCACGTAAAAAGAGTAGTGGAAAGTACAAAATAAAAACTCATAAGGCAACGTCCAAACGCTTCCGCATGACCGGCTCTGGTAAAGTTGTTCGAACCAAGATTGGGAAGGGTCACTTGCGCCGCAACACTTCCCAGCGAACAAAATATTTGCTCGCTGAAACTCTTGAAGTTCAATCCAGCGGATTGGTCAAGCATATAAAGCGCCTGGCGCCCTATATGAGCAAAAAGGACTAAGGACGGTCCTGTCAATTTCGATTTAGTGTGGCTGTTGGGTGTTTACAACGAGACCAAAAGTCTGACGCCCAGGGGACCGCAAAGGAGTGAAGAATGGCAAGAGTAAAGAGTGGACCATATCGCCGACGCCGTCATCAGCGGCTGATTGCCCATAACAAAGGTTATCGGGGCAGTTACAATCATTTGTTCAAACGAGCTAATGAGGCTTTCCTGCATGCCCAATGGTATGCTTATAACGACCGCCGCAATCGTAAACGCGATCTGCGCCGGCTCTGGATTGCCCGCATCAACGCCGCTTCCCGCATGAATGGCACAACCTACAGTCGTCTCATCGCCGGAATGCGCAGGAACAATGTGATCATTAACCGCAAAATGTTGGCTGATATCGCCGTGCACGATCCTAAAGCTTTCGTCAAGGTGGTTGAAACCGCCCTGGCATAGTCTTAACCTCACCTGGTAAAACCTTCCCCTGTGAACTCGCACAGGGGTTTTTTGTCATTTTAACCATTTTCGCGAAAAAAATTAACCCGCCGGTGGGGCAGTCGCCGCGATTGAAAGCCAAGTGTGTATACAAAGTACACAATCGCAGCGAGCTGGCAAAATACAGGGGTTATCGGACTCCGAAACGGCAGTGGTGGGTTCAGGACGTGAGCAGGGAGTAGGGAATAGAGACCAGGAACTGGTTTTGTCATCCTGAGCCTCTTTTGCGAAGGATCTGGTCAATCGGAACGGTTAGACCCTTATGAATTACTTTTACGAAGTGCTTGTCCCGTTCCGGCGAAGCCATCTTTTCGTAGGGAACGCGGCTTGTCCCGTTCCGGCGAAGCCATCTTTTCGTAGGGCGAGACGTTT
>DHRN01000081.1:0-11273 GCA_002411175.1 Anaerolineaceae bacterium UBA5311
CGGACTTTTGAAACGCATACAAATGAACCGGTTAAGCCTTGACGGGGTAAAAAGCGTGGTATACTTGCGGGGTTGAACAACAGAATAGTGCGAAATGCACGCTCTGCTTAAGAAAGCTGGTGCCGTTTACGGCTTAATTTCCCGCCGAGGTGGAGGTTCAAAACTTTGAGAGTTTGCTATGAATCTCTTTCCCTGGGAAAAACGGAAAGAGATTTTTTTATGGAAGGAGGTAGAGTACATTGGCATTTTCGAGAGAACATAAAGAAGTAATTGTCCAGCAATATCGTGATTGGATCGATAATAGCAAGGCTGTTTACTATCTGACCTACAAGAATATGACCATGCCCGCCATCAATACCGCCCGCGCGAAACTGCGAGAATCCGAGAGCGAGATGCACGTGGTCAAAAACCGCCTCTTCACGAGAGTATTGGAAGAGAAGGGCTACAAATTTGACCCCCAGACCTGGGAAGGCAACAATGTGGTCGTATTCGCGTTTGAAGACGCTCCTGCTGCCGCAAAAGCACTGACCGAGATCACCAAAGGCAACGAGACTTTCGTCGTCGCAGGTGGTTACCTCGACAGCGCATTGCTGAATGCGGGTCAGGTGAAGGCATTGGCAGACTTGCCAACCTTACCAGTGATGCGTTCGATGCTGTTGGGCACCATTTTGGCGCCTGCAAGTCAGTTAGTCCGTACATTAGCGGAACCCGCGCGTGGTTTGGCAGCTGTAATTAAAGCAAATTCAGAAAAGCAGACAAGCGCTGCTTAACAGGCTCGTATCAACACGAGAAAAGATAATTTAAAAATTATAGGAGAAAGAAATGGCTGATTTAGAAAAAATCGTTGAGGAACTGAGCACACTGTCCGTTTTGGAAGCTGCTGACCTCGTCAAAATGTTGGAAGAGAAATGGGGCGTATCCGCTGCCGCTCCCGTTGCTGCCATGGCTGCTGGTCCTGCCGCTGCTGCAGTTGAAGAAGAAGTTGAAGAAAAGACCGAGTTTGATGTTGTCATCAAGAGCCCCGGTCCCAAGAAAATCGAAGTTATCAAGGTCATTCGCCAGCTCACCAGCCTCGGTTTGGTTGACGCCAAAAATGCTGCCGAAACCGCTGATGCCAAAATTCTTGAAGCTGTTGGAAAAGACGTTGCCAATGACGCTGCCGCCAAGCTCAAAGAAGCCGGCGCTGAAGTTGTTGTTCAGTAGTACATTTCGCGACCGCGTAAACGCCTCCTCCATGGAGGCGTTTTTTTATTTAAGAATGAGAATTTTGCTCCGAGGCATAAATGATACAATACTGATGATCGTTTTCCTGACCAGCTCAATCAAACTTGATGAAAAGCCCTTGATGATTGAGTCGGACCTTGAACATTGAATTGATGATAACTGAAAATTATAAGTAACTATTTTTGTGAACCAGGGGATGGAGCCTGCTTTGGAAGAATCAAGCAATAACAGTCAGGAGAAATGGGATGCAATGGTTATTGGTAAAGCATTGACTCACCATAATTATGATCGATACAGACTCTAAGCGGGCTGCGTGTTCTGATCGCAGCGCGCATCCGAAAAAGCTTGCCGTCATGGATATTAGTCGCTTCGTTAAAGGTGCAGGAAGAGTGTAAGGAACAGAAAATATGCTTTTGATCATAGCGGGTTTATTTTTTTTCGGATTTGTTTTCGTTGGAATTGGGCTACTGATTTCTCGTCCTGACATTGATTCTGCCGGGGAAATTAAGAATTTTCCGCGGAGGTTTTGGATAGGGCTGGCATTCTCAATTGGCTTCTTGCAAATCTGGCATTTGTTTCTGCCCATAAACCTGGCATGCCTGATCGTCCATATCCTGGCTGCTCTGGCAGGATATATTCTGGCACGTAAAAACGTTGTTGGAGCATTAAGGCAATTGAAGTGGCAAAACGCATTGCCTGGAGTGATGGTGATGATATTGACCGGCATTGTGATCGGGTCTTTCTCAATTGATGGCAACCTGCATTTCGACCATGGTATGTATCACCTGCAAACAGTGCAATGGCTGGAAAATTATGCCATCGTGCCCGGTTTGGGAAACGTTCACCATCGCCTGGCGTTCAACAATGCTTCGTTCCTTTATGTCAGCCTGTTAAACCAGGGCATTTTCCATGGGTATGCCTTCTATATCGCCAACAGTTTGCTTGCATGGGTGCTGGTTTTACAATGCTTGCTTTCTGTCATAAATCTGATCATGCGTGATCGCCTGCTTAAGAAAGCAGATTACTTCTATGCATTGATTCTGCCATTCTTCTTGTGGTTTATGCCCAATTTTTACTTTTCCGGCTATTCGCCGGATTTGTTTATTGCGGTTCTGCAGATGCTTTTGGCTGGGGAGCTGCTTGCCCTGGCGGAAAACATAAATAACCCTGCCAGCTTAAGAAGAAATGTAAATCTTATTTTGCTGCTGGGGGTGTTGATGATCTGCATCAAGCTGAGCGGTTTGGTTTATGCGGCTGCTTTTATGCTGGCAGCTATAATCATTTTCTTCAAAACAAACCTTGGTGATAAACAGGAGCTAAAATTTTTGTGGAGCCGAATCCCGATGCTGCTGCTTCTGGGTGTCCCCTGGCTGGTTCGTTCGGTAATTTTGAGCGGATACCTGGTTTACCCAAGCGCGATGATTTCCTTCGACTTCATTTGGAAGATCCCTCGCACGATGGTCGAACCAATTACAGGGGTTATTTACAACTGGTCCCGCTATGGGAGCACCATCTCTCCTGACACTCCCTTTTTGCAGTGGTTGCCGCAATGGTTATGGACGGTTCCGCGGGGATTGAGGGAAGGCTGGATCCTGGGCTCAGCGCTGTTATTGGTGTTTTTAGTTATTTGGGCAAGTAAAAAGTTCCGCCTGCAGGATTATAAAAGTCAATTCCTGGTGATTGGGTTTGCGCTGCTTCACATTCTTTATTGGTTCCTTGCTGCCCCCGAGATACGTTTTATTGGCATGGCATATTGGATCGCCTTCGCCGTCTTACTTTCTGTGTTGGTCGAATGGTTTGCGCAATTGAAGCCGCAAGTGTCGAAAAAGGGAATGTCTTTGGCTATTATCGCGGTCAGTATGTTCTGGTTAAATCCTGAAGTCCCGCGGGATTTCGGTCTGACCCGAACCCTGGTAAAGCCGCCGAGTGAATACAAGATTGCCTCGCAATTTGTTTCGCACGATGATCTGGTCAGCAAAACCACTTTGAGCGGTCTGACGGTCTACCTGGCTAATGACGAGAGCCTGCAGGGCTGTTGGGATTTACCGCTGCCCTGCACGCGGGTTGCGGATTATTACAGCAAACTTGCCTTGATTGACCCGAATGATATGCAAAAGGGCTTTTATATTAAAATGCCGGAGTGAGCGGAATTAATCCGTTAATGCTGCCTGGTCTTCTTCGTGATAGGCAGCATCCTGGTTCACCTGGAAGACATCATATAAACGTTCCCCGGCTACCAGGTTTTTAACAGTAAGCATGGCTGTCATCATCGAGTGATCAGTGTTGTT
This sequence comes from Anaerolineaceae bacterium UBA5311, assembly GCA_002411175.1. Lineage (GTDB taxonomy): Bacteria > Chloroflexota > Anaerolineae > Anaerolineales > Anaerolineaceae > Mesolinea. The sequence goes on from DHRN01000081.1 coordinate 3,513, forward strand.
GTAGCGGTGGATGCCTCCGCGACCGAAGGGCAGGAGGTTGCTTATTGGGTCAATTTCCTGGCGGATTGTTTGCACATGATCCTGATAGCCGACCTGGTAGACCGGATAAACATTGCGCAATTTGACCACCGCGCCATCTGAAATATCTTCACGCTGCGCGAACCCCAGGTGCAAAAAGTCCTGAATGCCCTGTTCGAGCAGATCTTCGTCGCTCATCGACCAAAATTCGTCAGCAAATGTGCAGGTGTATTCCAATCCGATCACAGTCTGATGGTCGTTTGGAACCATATAAGGGCTCCAGTTTCTGAAATTCTGGAAGCGAATCGGTTTGAGACCCTCATCGTGAGTGTAAACCCAGGTGTCTTTGGAGATGAAGGGTTTGTCAATAACCAGCGCAACGGTTACAAAATCGCGATATTTTAATTGGTCAGCTGCAATAAGAACAGATTCTGACAATTTGGGGCGGATAATTTTTGCCAGCTGGTTGTAAGGCATAGTCGACAAGAACCAATCGGCTTGATAACGTTCTGTTTTGCCATCATGTTCCGCCTCACAAGCGACGATCCTGCCCTCCTCCAGGTGAAGCCTGGAAACATCTCTGCCCATCAAAATTTTGCCACCCTGCGCCTGGATAATTCCGGCGACCCTCTCCCAAAGCTCTCCCGGGCCTTGTTTTGGATAGTTGAATTCATCGATAAAACTTTTGACTTCGGTCTTTTTGCCAAACATCTTTCGGACCGAATCGGTCAAAGTGTTCCAGACAGACACTCCTTTGATGCGTTGACTGGCGAAATCGAGCGAAAGCTGGCTGCAGGGTATGCCCCAGAGTTTTTGGTTATATTGAATGAAAAAAGGTTGTGCCAAGGCATCACCGAACTGGTTAATAAACCAGGCTTCCAGGTTGTCGACGGGCTTAACAGGAAATAATTGGCGGTAAATCAGGCTGATCCCGATCCGAAAGGCAAAACCGAAGCCGAATTTTTGGATGATCTCACCAATTTGAATGGGGTAGTTGAAAAATTTACCCTGGTAGAGCCAACGGGACACACGAGGACGTTTCAGAAAATCGTCCCCCATGATCTGGTACCACCAATAAACGATTTCATCATTCTTTGAGAAGAAGCGATGTCCTCCAATATCAAAGCGGTAATCTTTATATTGCACCGTGCGTGATATCCCACCCACATACCGGGGGTCTTTTTCGAGGATGGTAACCTGGTAGCCTGCGCGAATCAGCTCCAGCCCGGCGGTTAAACCGGCAGGTCCGGCTCCAATAATGATTACGTTTTTCTTATTCTCTGTCATGTTCGCTCCTGTTTAATAAATATCTGCGGGAAAGAAAATTCCACAATAAGACAATCGGTACTGTGAAAATCTTTGAGAGAAGATATTGGAGTCCGACTAGATGTGTGAATGTGTACATGAAGACTTCGTTTATACCTAACCCGACTACGCCGGTAACTACAAAAATCAGGACGGATTGGCTTATGCTGGATTTGGCTTCCTGGTTGAAGACCCACGAGATACTCAGCAGGTAGTTGGCAAGTAATCCAAGCAGAAATGAAATGCCGGCAGCGACCAGATAGTTGACTGATAGGTAGTTGACCAGCAGGAAAAGAACAATGAAATCAACAACGAATGCAAGACCGCCAACGATCAGATAACGAAAGAGCTGAACTTGCAGCAAGTTGGTTTTTTCAACGAGGATTTCTTTGATGAATTTATGTAAACCCGAGTCACTCAAGTTTGATGCAGAATTATCAGTTTCAGGGCGACACATATGCGCTGCACACCTTCCACCTTGAGGGTTTGTTATCAGGGATTAGGAACATTGTGGTCATTTTACCCGATAACTGCAGGAGCGTTCGCAACCGGCAGTTATCAATATGGAAAATCGGTTTATTTCGTGGTGTAGGGGCGGGTTGCCACGCTGTCCCGCAAATAACCGTAGGGCGAGACGTCTGTACCGGCGAGGTCGGTATTGGAGGTGCCGGATATATCCAATGGCGCGGTCGTGGTGCACCTCCAATCCGACGTTGGATGTGGTTTTTGCGTACGTCGGAATGAAAACACACAATGTGCGAATTGAGGAAGGTGCGAGGTGTTTTCAATACACGGCTTCGCCGGTACAAACGTCTCGCTTTACGAAAGGATGGCTTCGCCGGAATGGGACGAGCTACGTTCCCTACGAGAAGCTGGCTTCGCCGGTACAAACCTCCTGCCCTGCAGAACTGCGGAAACAGTCGCGGGTGTTAGCTTAAACGTTGTATTATCATCCTGAACGCAGCGATGCGCAGAGTATATAGTAATTTTTTTGTTGGCAAAGGTTTAAATTCTTACGAAGTACACTGTGTGTCACTTCATTCAGAATGACAAAACCCAGTTCCTGGTCCCTGTTTCCTGTTCCTTGCTCACGTCCTGAATCTACCCCTACCGTTTCGGAGTGCTATTACCCTACGAAATACGTGTTAATTCTAAGTAGGTTCACATTGAGAATTGCTGATTCGGAAACAATCCCTGAAAGATTTTAATTTTTGATTAAAGGCAAGTATAGATGCTTGTCTCCCGCCAATTTAAACGGGTGAACAATACTTACCGAATGCATTACCATACCCTGGTAGCTGCCGCCCCATGGCATTGAATAAACGTTGTTGGGGTTGCTATCCCATGTGTCGCGGATGTAAATGGTGGAGCCGTTGTAACCATAAGCCACAACTGTGTGACCGACCAGGTTGAGGGCGACAGGGTGACCAGCATCGATCTCTGCTTTGAAACGGGCAAGGGTAAAACCTCCCCCTCTATTGTCTGTCAATTGATTGTAACAATCTCCAACAAGATAACCCCGGGCTTGATAAAACAACTTTCTGCCATAGGTGCCGTCCTGATCAGCAATTCCGTACGATTCCATATCTGAACAGCGAAACTTATCGGGATTGCCGTCGAAAAAGTAAAACCTTGTCGCGCCATCTATATTATTGAAAGCCGACTGGCTGGTTTTCATATAATCGCCAATCGAGCTGCCCCAGGCATGCTGGTTCCAGCCTCCTGCGAGGTAGGGGTCTTTTCCGGTATGTCCGGTTTCCACCCAATAATCCTCGACTGAACCTCTGGTTCCACAACCATCCAGTCCTTTGCGGGATGCTACCAGGGGGTTGCTTGGATAGCTGTTTTTGCCATCCGACCAAGGGGACCAGACAGTGTCGGTCAACGGCATAACGCCGCCATTAGTCGGACCTGTATACATATTTGGGAACGAACCGCGATCATACCAGGCGGTAATCATGGCGGCGGATACGGCTGAACAACCGAATACCCAATTGTACGAAGGGAAGTTTGGCAGTGTGCCCTGGGGTTCAATTGTGATCATGGAGCCTTCGCGTTCTGCCTGGAATTCGGGCAGAGGTTGGGATGGACCGTTGATCAAGCAGGCGGTGAGCTCTAAGCCATCGGCTGCAACAATTTGCTCCGAAGTGAAATATTCGGAGATAATTTCGATCTGAGGTTTGTCGGCTGGCATCTGGCTCGCAGCGCCAACACTGCCAATCATGGTGGTTGTGCAAAAAATTGTCAAAAGGGCAGCAGAATAAATTTTAAATGGACGTGGTTTCTCCATAGGTCTCCAAAGGTAATTTTTGATAAGGGTAAAAGGGGGTTTTTTCAGAAGCGATTTCACTTCTATAATTAGTTTCAAGCCGATTATAACATGATTAAAAAAAGACGTTTTTTGTCTTGAAAAATGCAAATAAATGCAATATAGCCCCCCGTTTCGCGGTGTTGAACCTTATCCAGATCTGTTCAGTTAACCTGGAGCGTTGAGAAAAATTCCTTCAGAATCGGAGCAATCACCTTTGGTTCGAAAGTGTGAGTTTGACCTGCCAATAAACGAGACTGTCCGAACGGGATGGCATGGGTGAAATCACGCATAATCCCTGGCGCGGTTTTGAAGCTTTTGTCCCCTGCCAACATTAAAACTGGTTGGGTCAAATCTTGTGCCCTGCTCTTCAGAAAATCTCTGGAAGCATTCTGGATTTTAGCTTCGTAGACAATCGTGCCAGCCATGTTAACGATTGTTTGACCGTGCTCACCTTCAAGAGTCTCCGCAATCAGGTCTTCATCCATACCAACAAAACGCATAAATTGAGTGACAACAGCCAGGTTTTCTCCCCTTGAGACTTGTTTTTTCATCCGATTGATCAACACTTTAGTCACTAATTGCTCAAAACAATTCCCGGTTAGTGGTGGTTCATAGGCTGCGACCGCTGTTATCCTGTCGGGAAACTCAGCTGCTGCGAACAAAGCCAGAGCCGCCCCGGCTGAATGACCGAAGAGAAAAGCCTTGCCGCCGTAATGGTCGATCAGGGATTTGATATCCTCAAGTTCTTTGAAAATTGTGTACGGTGGTGTGGAACCGCTTAGCCCCCGTCCGCGGCGGTCGTAAGTCAGAACAGTGAAGTCGTCCTGCAGCCAGGGGGCCAGCTCACCCGGCACGCCAAAGTCGTGTGTGTTGAGGGCGCCGGTAATGATGATAAGCAGGGGTCCGCTGCCCGTTATTTCGTAGGCAATGGAGGTATTATCGGGTGAAGTTATGGTTTGCATTGCATGATTGTAAGACAAAACAAATCCCGGATTACTTTTGTAAAACATTTGTGTTCATCAGGCATCGGGCAAGAATGAATTTCTGATCAGTCATATAAAAAATATCTTAGAGAATGAAGCAGGTGCCGAACAACACGAATTTTTTGCTTCTCCATCAAGCCAACACTTTGGCATACCAAGGGTATCAGGAGTTTTGAGGCTAAAAAATGTGTGGGTCTGCTGCATAAAAAACTGAGCCTGGAAGCGTGGCTCAGCTTTCCCCCTTATTGACTGAGAATCACTGGTCTAATTGGCGGATGACCAGGACAACTTTCCCCTGGACTTCAACAATATCAGGGTCATTGATGTAAATAGGCTGCATGGAAGGGTTGGCAGGCTGCAAACGCACACGACCATTTTCCTGGTAAAAGTACTTAAGTGTGGTTTCGTCGCGGTCGTTTAGCCAGATGGCGACCATCTCGCCATTGCGCGCCTGGTTGGTGCGTTTCATAACTACGATATCGCCATCATTGACCATCGCGTCGATCATCGAATCGCCCTGAACCTTGAGGGCATATAAATCAGCGAGGTTGTCGCCCTGCGGCAGCAGACTGCGGGCGATATCGACGCCCGATTCGGCATCGTAATAGCTAAAGTCAGAGGCTGGCACGGGCATGGGTTCACCAGCTATGATATTACCAACCAGCGGGATGGAAATAAGCTGATCCACCAGGCTGTTGATACCAGATTTGATATTCTGGATTAATTCACCGGTGCTGTCCTTGATCAGGTTGATGCCACGCGAGACGTTGCTTTGCCTTTCGATATAGCCCATCTCTTCAAGCTGGTTGAGATAGTAATTTACCACCGAAGTCGAGCTGATTTGAGTTTCGGCGCCAATCTCCCGAATGGAGGGGGGATAACCCTTTTCTTCCTGCCATTCCTGGATGCATACCAGTATGTTTTTGTGTCGTTCGCTTAGTCCTTTGCTTCTTCTTGCCATAGGAACCGCCTTTTGATAAAATGCCTGTTCTACAATGCCTATAATATCAGAACATATGTTCACTGTCAAGTAAAATCAGTGATATTTCCAACAAACTGACAAAATCAAAGCATTACAACGTCGAACCAGTGAAATACAAGCATAATAATTGCAACCATAAATGTAGAAAGGCAGCTATGAAAAAAATATTTATCACACTTACTCTGTTTGTTATCCTGATAGCCAGCTTCGCTCCGCTTGGTTCAGCAAGCGCACTTGACATTCCAACAGTGACCGGGCTGCAGCTGGATGTTGATGACCTGGAATTTGGTTTAACAGAGGATGAAGATTTATGGTTAAGGTCAGGAAACGCGCTCTATTACAGCATAAACTCGGGTGATTCCTGGAGCAATATCAGCCCGAAAACTGATATGGTCGAACCGCACATGATTGTGTCCTTCTCAGGACGAAACCTTGGGCATGCTCTATATCTGACCCAAACTGAAACCATGCTCAACCTGGAAATTTACCGGACAACTACAAAAGGGAAAAGCTGGTCAGGCGTTGAGGGGAACCTCGAAGAGAGTATCAAAAAGCAATTCAGCCACCCAGTCGGGGCGATCCAAATGCAGTGGCTTAATGAAAAACAGGCATTTGTGCTTGTTAAAGCAGCCACCAGCAGCAATTTTAGCCACGGTTTCCTGTTCGTCAGTGGTGACGGGGGTAATAACTGGCAGACACAGGCGCTGCCTGCAGCAGAAGAATTTGTTTTCCTCAATGCTCAAGTTGGCTTTATGCGCAACCCGGCAAACGCCACTACCCTCTATCTCAGTTCCGACGGTGGGGGCAGCTGGAGCTTGTTCGAAGTGTCGGTTCCCGAAGTTTCCACCTGGGAGGTAGCCAGCCTTGACCTGCCGATTGTTACTAATGACGGGCAGGTATATTTGCCATTAAAGATGACAGAAAACGGCGAAAATGAACTCGACATTTTGGCAAACCTTTTTCAATATGATCAGCCAACCGCGAAAGTGGAATTTGAACTGTCAGACCTGAAAGTTATTCAGCCGGAGGAATCCGGGAACCAGGTTTTGGATAAGGATCGGTTGTATGTGGGTGAGATCCAAACCCAGAACGGGCTGGACTTTTGGATTAGTCTGACCAGTGGGGAATGTGAAAACCTCTTTATCGATGATAGCAGCCAACAAATCAGCTGTCAATCCACCTGGCGAATCATGAGGAGCAGCCATGACGAATTTGGATGGGTGACTGTGAAGCTCCCGGGTGGAGGAGAATTTGCCAGTAAAAACTTCACCTCCCAAAGTGGTATTTCACAGGAAAATTTGGATTCAGCCTTAATAGAAAATACATGGATCGAGGTATATAAGGGTCACGCCTTTGACAAATGTGAGATTCCCACCTTGGCTCAGCTAAATACCTGGTATAGCAAAAGCCCATACAAAGCGGTCAACGTATATATGGGCGGAATCTCGCGCGCCTGTGCCAACACCCCGCTCTCAGCCAGCTACTTGAAGCAGATACACCAGCAAGGCTGGCGGTTCATTCTGACTTGGGTTGGTCACCAATCGTCCTGCAGTGGTTTAAACTATCCATTTCCTAATGATGTCAACCAGGCTTATCAATATGGAGTTGATAATGCCAACTTAGCCAAGGCAAGGTTGCAGCAGTTCAATTTGAGCAACCCGAATGGCAGCGGGGCGATCGTGTATCTCGACCTGGAAAATTTTACATTCACAAGCGCATGTTCAGCAGCTGCACGGGCTTATGTGAATGGATGGACAACCCGACTTTCCCAACTGGGCATTCGCTCGGGTTTATATACCTCTTCGCGAGGTGTTCGGGATAACAAATATTACAATATTTCAAAGGTCCCTTCAGCGGTTTGGCTTGCGGAATGGTATGCAACGCCGGGTTTCCGTCCAGACGAGACAGTGTGGAATTTGCGCTACTTGCCGAATGAGCTCTGGGCTTATAATCAGCGAATCGTTCAATATTCCGGTCCTCACACCGGGACATGGGGAGGTGTTTCGATGAACATCGATAGTAATGTCGCTGAAGGTCTTGTCTCCGTTCCTTATGGTGCGATCGTTTTCTACAATAACCGTATTTGGCTTCCGATACTCCGTAAAAATCGATGATATCCGATTGTTTCCATGGTAGCTGTCAGGAATTCTCAATTTGGGGAC